>CALXBX010000001.1 GCA_944386655.1 uncultured Clostridia bacterium
TAAAGATTGGCTTTTAATTTTCTTTTGTCATGTAAATAAAGCACAAAAAGACAAAGAAAAGAGGCAATTTCAGAAAGTGTACTTCCTAAAACTAGAGCAAGGCAAGCAGAATCTAGTCCTTCTGGCATAAAAAAATTAAGAAAACAGGAAACCAAATACATTTGCAAAAATTGTTCTAACATTTGCGAAAATACACTCTTTTTTACATTACGAAGCGCAGAAAAATAGCCATTCATGACCGAGGACATTGCTAGAAAGGGAAGGCTAAAACTCAATATTTGTAAAGGCAAGGTACTTATTTTTCCATGCAACCAGTAAGAACAAATAACAGGAGAAAAAGCAAAAAGTAAAAAACAGGAGACAAGCCCTAAGCAAAGGCTATACAATAAACATTTTTTCATTGCCTTTTTTATGCCAGTTTCAAAACCATAAGCCAATTGCTCAGAAACAATGCGAGTAGCAGCCAAATTAATGCCAGAACAAGCAAGTGTAATGGCAAAAGAATATACAGACATAATTAATTGGTAAATACCAACAGCTTCTGTACCAATTTTATTAGAAATATACACATTAAAAGAAAGACCAATGGTACGCATAAGAAGGGAGGTAACAGTTAGTAGAATGCCATTTAACAAAAAAACTTGAACCTTTTTCACTTTTATCACCTGTAATAATATATGAAGAAAAGAAAAAAATAGAAGAGTAAATAAGAACAGAAAAAAGCAGATAAAACAACAAAAAGGTAAAAAAAGTTGACAAGGAGAATAATAAAGAATAAAATAAAGCAAATAAGTAGTAATTTATTTACATAAGAAGAGAAAAATAGGAAACAATAGAAAAATGGAGGATTAAAAAATGTTAAGAAGAAATAGGCGTAAAGAAAAGGGAATTACCCTCATAACTCTGGTTGTTACGATTATCGTACTTGTTATTCTAGCAGGTGTAAGTTTGGGCATTTTAGTAGGAGATAATGGCATTCTTACACAAACACAGCAAATAAGAGGAAATGTTATTTTTCAAGGAGAAGAACAGCAACTGTTATTAAATCAATTATATTGGGAAATGGAACAGGGAAAGATTTATTCAGAAGATGAGGAAAGTGCTAAAAAGGATCAAATGATAGAATTACTGCAAAAACAAGTAGAAGAATTAAAACAACAAATAGCGGATTTACAAGGAGAATTAGACACGACAAAAGAGCAGTTGACTAGCTTACAAGAAGAATATAATAAATTTAAAGAAATCATTGCTTTAGCTATTACTAATAAGGGTGTCCCAACAGCTCCAACAGATTCTGCTGAGACTATGGCAGCAAATATAGAAGCAATTCCTTCCACATCACAAAATATTAGTATTGCTCAAACAGTAACCGCAACAGGAGGAGGTTATGACGAAGCATATGCAGGATATACAGAGACAATTGTGTTAAACTTAGAAGGCTTTTCTACAATTACATTTAGTAGTTTAAGTAATATGTCATCTATTACATGTAATGGAACAAGTTTAGGAAATGATAGATATGATATTTCAGGATTAACTAGTGTTACTATTACTGCTACAGTATCAAATAGAAGAGTAGCAAATCAATATGGTGGTGTTCGATATGGTTCTGTAACAGGTTCCTATACCTATACACTAGAAAAAGAAAATGCAAGTGGAAAACTAAATAGTATGCAAAATAGTATAACAGCCACCGGAGGTGGATATGACTGTGCATGGGCAGGATATTCCCAATCTACAGTTGTTAGTGCAACAGGACTTTCTAAGGTAACTTTAAGTAATATGAGCAATTTGTCATCCACTTCTTGTGATGGCACAAGTTTAGGCGATAATAGTTATGATATTTCCGCACTTAGCAGTACTACTATTAGTTCTAGCATTTCAACAAGACAGGTAGTAAATTCTTATGGAGGCATTAAATATGGTTCCGTTTCAGGATCTTACGTAACTACATTTGAATAGAAAATAAAGTAAAAACAAACTATTTATGGAAAAGATAAATAGTTTGTTTTTTTCTAATAAAAAGTAGCAAAAAAGAATGCAAAACATAAAATATAGCAAAAAGGGAGGATACAATGAAAAAACAAAAATTAGTAGTGAGTATTATAGGACTACTTCTGTGTGCATTTTTTAGTTTGCAACAACCCGTCTATGCATTTGGACCAGAAAGTGCAATAATCTATTCCGGAATAGATGTAAGTGGTTGGCAAGAAAATATAGATTATGCAGCAGTGAAAGAAGCAGGAATAGAAATAGTCTATATAAAAGCCAGTCAAGGAAGCAATTTTGTAGACCCCTATTTTGAAAGAAACTATACAGAGGCGAAAGCTAACAATCTAAAAGTGGGGTTTTATCATTACGTAACGGCAAGAACTACAGAAGAAGCAGTAGTAGAGGCAAATTTTTTTGCATCTGTGATAGGAGGAAAAACACCAGATGCGAGACTAGCAATGGATTTTGAAAGTTTCGGGAATTTGAATAGAGAAGAAATTAACGCCATTGCACTTACATTTTTAAGAACCGTAGAAAGTCTTACTAAAAAAGAGATGGTGGTTTATAGCAATACCAATGATGCTACCAATATTTTTTATGGCGAAGTAACTACTTATCCATTATGGGTAGCACAATACGAAGTGGAACAACCTACTCCAAATGGAAATTGGGATACGTGGATAGGATGGCAATACACAGATGAAGGGAGAGTAAATGGAATAGAAAATCATGTAGATAGAGATAGATTTACACAACAAATTTTATTAACAGATACTACAACATTGCCACCAGTAGAGAAACCTACAAATCCCACATCACCAAGTGGTACAACAAGTATTATCATTCAAAGAGGGGATACTTTGTCACAAATAGCAAAAGACTATCAAACTACAGTAGCAGAACTAGTGCGCTTGAACAATATTGCAAATCCTAATTTGATTTATGCAGGAGAAAGATTAATAGTACCACAAAATACATCTATTAATTCAAATGGCTCAGAAAGGATATATATTGTAAAAAAAGGAGATACCTTAAGCAAAATAGCAAACCAATATCATACAAGTGTAGTAGCAATTGCACAATATAATGGGATAAGAAATGTAAATCGTATTTACATAGGACAGAGAATTAAAATACCAACAGCGGTTCAAGAAAAAGACATGTCCCATACTATTTATGAAGTTAGAAGAGGAGATACCTTGTGGAGCATTTCTAGAAGATATGGTGTTAGTATTGCTAGCATTGTAAGGAAAAATAGAATTATGAATCCAAATTTAATTTATATAGGAGAAAGATTAAGAATAGGATAAGAATATTTCATAAAAATAAAATGATAATTATTATCATTTTTAAAAACTGAAAAGAGAAAACGCCTAAAAATAAACGAAAATGAGAGATAGAAAAATAGTAAAAAAAACAGATAAAGACATTGTAATATTTTTGTAAAAAAAATGTAACAATTTTGCAACAGAAAAAAAGAAGTGACTGCTACCAATTATTGCAGAAAAAAAGTTGCCTAAAAAACAGATTGGATAAATTTGACAAAATGCACGAAACCCAATAATATCAACGTTTACAGGATATACGAATATTATGAAAACAGATTTGACTTTTACAAAGAATTCATATAGTATGTAGATAATTTCAAAGAGAACTACATACTATTTTTTATCGAAAAAAGGGAAAAATAAAAATGAGAACAGTTCTCAAAATTAAAAAATAAAGGTACAAATAGGGGGTATTACAATGCAAGTTATTAAAAGAGATGGAAGAGTTGCAGAATTCAATCCAGAAAGAATTATTAAAGCAGTTACACTAGCTATGTCACAAACACCAGGAGGTGTAGATATAGATTTAGCCAACAAAATTGCAGATAGTGTTAAAAAACAATTAGAAGATAAAAATCAAGTATCTGTATATGAAATACAAGATTTAGTAGAGAAAAAATTAATGTCTTCTTCCAGAAAAGAAGTAGCACAAGCTTATATTACCTACAGATATAACAGAGATGTAGCAAGAAAATCTAAAACAAAAGAAATGTTCTTAGAGATTATAGAAACCAAAGCAAACGATGTAACAAGAGAAAACGCTAATATGAATGCAGATACACCAGCAGGAATGATGATGAAATTTGCTTCAGAAACAACCAAACCATTTGTAGATGATTTTCTATTATCGCCAGAAGCAAGAGAAGCATTTCAAAAAGGATATATCCATATTCATGATAAAGACTATTATCCAACAAAATCTTTAACATGCTTGCAACACCCATTAGATAAAATATTAAAAAACGGATTTAAAGCAGGACATGGAGCATCTAGACCAGCAAAAAGAATAGAAACGGCTAGCATTTTAGGATGTATTTCCATGGAAACCGTACAAAATGAAATGCATGGTGGACAAGCAATTCCTGCCTTTGATTTCTACTTAGCACCATATGTAAAAGTGTCTTTTGTAGAAGAAATTAAAAAAATAGAAGAATTTTTAGATAAAGATTTATCTCACCTTTATGATTATCAAGTAAAAGATTACATTAAAAAAGATTTAAAAGGATTAGAGGGAGACGAAAGAGATATTCAAGCAGCGATTAATAACACAGTAGGAAGAGTACATCAATCTATGGAAGCATTTATTCATAATATGAATACCATCCATTCTAGAGGAGGAAACCAAGTAGTATTTAGTTCTATTAACTATGGAACAGATACTTCTCCAGAAGGAAGATGTATTATAAGAGAATTACTACTTTCTACAGAAAGAGGAGTAGGTAATAACGAAACACCAATTTTCCCAATTCAAATTTGGAAAAAGAAAAGAGGCGTAAACTATTTACCAGAAGATCCAA
>CALXBX010000002.1 GCA_944386655.1 uncultured Clostridia bacterium
TATAAAAGGATTTACAACAAAGGGTATACATAGGGATGATTTTATGATATATATTAATGATAAAGAAGTAAGTACTTACGGTTCGCAAGGGCAAAATAGAACAGTAGTATTATCATTAAAACTTGCAGAATTAAATGTTATTTATGATGAAATAGGAGAATACCCAATATTATTATTAGATGATTTTATGTCTGAATTAGATGAAACAAGAAGAAAAAATTTTTTAAATAATATTGAGAATACTCAAATTATACTTACTGGAACAGAAAAAATAGATTTATCTAATGCTAATTTTAATATGTATAATGTGAAACAAGCCTGTATTAGAGAAATAAAAAATTCTAATACGTAAAAAATGAGAAAGTATTGAATGTATGTTCATATAGGAAAACATATTATTATAAATTCAAATGATATAATTGCTATTTTAGATATAGAATCATTAGAAAAAAAGAAAAATTTGAATGAAATATTACAAAATCTAAAAATTAGTGATAAAATAATAGATGTTTCAGAAGAAAATAAAAAATCTTTAGTTATATTAAAAAAGAATGGTAAAGTTTTAGGTTATATAACTAATATTTCTTCTATAACATTAGGGAAAAGGGCAGAAAATAATTTTGACAATTTAATTTAAATAATATAAAATTATTAAATAATTGTAAAATATATTTTTTTTATATTTTCTAAAATAGATAGGTTTATAGGTAAATCCAAAAAACCTAAATACATAATAACAAGGATGATAAAAATAATGGAAAAATTTGAACATGAATATGGGGCAGAGCAAATACAAGTATTAGAAGGTTTAGAAGCAGTTAGGAAAAGACCTGGTATGTACATAGGTAGTGTTTCTATAAGAGGATTACACCATTTAGTATATGAGATAGTTGATAACTGTGTTGATGAAGCTTTAGCAGGGTACTGTACAGAAATAGATATAAAAATTGAACCTGGAAATATAATAAGTGTTGAAGATAATGGAAGAGGTATTCCTGTTGACATACATCCTAAAACTAAAATATCAGCAGCGGAAACTGTTTATACAAAATTACATGCTGGTGGAAAATTTGGTGGAGATAGTGGATACAAAGTTTCTGGAGGACTTCATGGTGTAGGTGCATCTGTTGTAAATGCATTATCCACATGGTGTGAGGTTACCATCCAAAGAGATGGTGGTATTTTTCAAATGAAATTTGAAAGAGGAAAAACCACACAGAAATTAACTAGAATAGGAGATTCTAAAAAAACAGGAACAAAAGTAAGATTTTTAGCAGATGATACGATTTTTGAAACTTTGGAATATGATTATGAAACGTTAGAAAATCGTTTAAGAGAAATGGCATTTTTAACAAAAGGCTTAAAGATAAGTATGGAAGACTTAAGAGAAGATCCACCAAAAAAAGCAGAATTTCATTTTGAAGGCGGATTAATCTCTTTTGTACAATTTTTAAATAAAAATAAAGAAACCTTACATAAGGAACCAATTTATATTGAAAAAGATGGAGAAGTTCCTGTAGAAATTGCTTTACAATATACTACTTCCTATACAGAAAATATATATAGTTTTGTCAATAATATTAACACAATAGAAGGTGGAACGCACCTAGAAGGATTTAAAAGAGCTTTAACAAAATCTTTTAATGATTATGCAAAATCTCATAATATTTTAAAAGAAAAAGATGGAAATTTACAGGGAGAAGATATTAGAGAAGGAATTACAGCTGTTATTTCTGTAAAAGTAAAAGAACCACAATTTGAAGGACAAACCAAAACAAAATTAGGAAATAGTAATGTAACAGGAATTGTACAAAGTGCCGTAAATGAAGCATTGTCTAATTTTTTAGAGGAAAATCCAAGTGTAGCAAAAGCTATCTTAGAAAAATGTATTAGTGCTTCTCGTGCGAGAGAAGCAGCAAGAAAAGCAAGAGAATTAGTAAGAAGAAAAAATGCATTAGAAACCACCACTTTGCCTGGAAAATTAGCAGACTGTTCAGAAAAAGATGCACAAAATTGTGAAATATATATTGTAGAGGGAGACTCTGCAGGAGGTAGTGCAAAACAGGGAAGAGATAGAAGGTTCCAAGCTATACTTCCTCTTTGGGGAAAAATGCTAAATGTAGAAAAATCAAGAGCCGATAAAATTTATAATAATGATAAATTACAACCAGTTATATTAGCTGTTGGAGCAGGAATCGGAGCCGATTTTGATATTAGTAAAATTAGATATGGTAAAGTTATTATTATGGCAGATGCCGATGTAGATGGTGCCCATATTAGAACATTATTATTAACCTTTTTCTTTAGATATATGAGACCTTTAATTGAAAATGGAAATGTATTTTTAGCACAACCACCTTTATATAAATTATCGAAAAAAGGAATACAAGATATTTATTGTTATACAGATGAAGATTTGGATAAAGCTTATAAAGAATTGGAAGAAAAGGGAATCGCAAGAGATCAATTGGCATTGCAAAGATATAAAGGTCTTGGAGAAATGAACCCAGAGCAATTATGGGATACTACTATGAACCCAGAAACTAGGATTTTAATTAAGGTTACTATGGATGATGCTATGAAAGCAGATGAAATATTTACTGTACTTATGGGAGATGAAATAGAACCAAGAAGAAAATTTATAGAAGAAAATGCAAAATATGTAACCAATTTAGATGTATAAATTTAATAGCTAGTAAGAGAATAAATCTTACTAGCTATTATCATATAAAGCTAATATTAATCTTCATCTCAAACTTATATACCTAATAGGCTAACCTAATATATATTGCTATATAAATAAGCTATATATTAAATATATAAATCAGTTGATTGACTATTAATACATACACCATAACTGTATTCATCCACATGGGACTAATAACAACCACGATTATATATAAAAATAATCTTAGCCCAAATTTATGATAAATAATTTCAACCATATAGAGAAATATATTATATAAAAATATATAGTAATATAAAATAATATAATATAATATAATATAATATAATATAATATAGCTTAGTTACTCATCATAAATTCTATGACGCCGACATATAATCATCTAAGGATTACTTAAACAATTAGATATCTTTGTTCGAATAAGAAAAAGCTTATATAAAAACCTCGTCATATTCTTCGCTCAACTAATATTAACCTTATGCTAATATTATGTCTTAAATGAAAAAAAATATACATAAAAATAAAAAAATTAATAATAAAAAAAATAAAATAAATAAATAATAAAAATAAATAATAAAAATAAATAATAAAAATAAATAATAAAAATAAATAATAAAAATAAATAATAAAAAAATAAAGATAAAAAATATAAATAAAAATATAAATAAAAATATAAATATAAATATAAATATAAATATAAATATAATAATATAGTACTAAAATAAATAACTAAAAATTGAAAAACAAAAACGAAAAAAAATATTTAATAAAATAAAAAATTCATATGTAAAATAGGAACAAAATATCTAATTGGCAAAAAAAGGAGAGAAAAAAATGAGTATTATAAAATTAGATAAAAATTATACATATGATATTTTAAAAAATGATTTAATTTTTTTAAAAATACTGTATCCAAATTTAGAAATAAAATCAATAGGAAAAAGTACATTAGGGGAAGATATCAAATATATTATTTTAGGAAAAGGAGAAAGAAAATTATTTATTAATGCATCCCATCATGCAAATGAATGGATGACTAGTTTAATTATTATGCTATTTATAGAAAAATATTTAGAATTATATAAAAATAAAAAAATGTATAAAGGATATGTAATAGAAGAATTATGGAATAGAACAAGTATTTTTATTGTTCCTATGGTAAATCCAGATGGAGTGAATTTATGTTTAAAAGATAAAAAAATAATTATCAATAAATCTTATGAAGAAATTTGGAAAAAATATGAAAATAATTTAGAAGGATGGAAAGCAAATATTAGAGGTGTAGATTTAAATTTGAATTATCCAGCTGGTTGGGAAGAGGCTGTAAAAAATAAAAAAATATATTCACCAGGACCACGAGATTATCCAGGTCCCAATAGTGTATCAGAAATAGAAACAAAAAATATGATAGATTTTTCAAAATTATTTTTATTTGATATGACCATTTCTTTGCACTCACAAGGACAAGAAATTTATTGGAGTTATTTAGATAAAAAAATAAAAAAAGCTTATGATATAGGAAAAATTTTTGAAAGAGTAAGTGGCTATACATTAACGCAGCCTCAATATACTTCTTCTTTTGCAGGATATAAAGATTGGTATATTCAAACTTTTAATAAGCCGAGTTACACAATAGAAATAGGAAAAGGAAAAGAAGGAGAATCCTTACCTTTAAAAGATGCACAAAAAATATATGAAGAAGTAGAAGAAATATTTCTTGTTGCTGCACAGATGTGCTAAAAGCTTGAAATTTCAAGCTTCTTTAAAAGCCAATAAGAAAAATGTCGAGTTTTGGCATACGAAAGTTCTTGACAAATAATGGAAACCTATGTAAACTATAAAAAAAGAAGAAAGGAGAGATATGAAAAAAGAAAATACATTATCTGTTCAAGAATGGCTACCATTTGAAAAAATATTAGAAAATGGAATTATACAAATGAAAAATAAAAAATATATTAAAATTATGAAAGTTCTTCCAATTAATTATAATTTAAAATCACAAATGGAAAAAGAATCTATTTTAAATTCTTATAAAATTTTTTTAAAAACATGTTCTTTCGATATGCAAATTTTAATTCAAAGTAGTAAAGAAAATTTGGAAAAACATATTTCTAAAATAAAATCCCAAGAAAAATTTGAAAAAGAAAATATTAAAAAAATTGCAGAAAATTATATTCAATATATAAAAGATTTAAATAGACTAAAAAAATCATCTAATAAAAATTTTTATATTATTATACAAAATCAGACACAAGAAGAAATAGAAAATATAATTGTAGAAGAATTAAATGACAATTATTTTAAAATTAAAGAATGTTTAGCTAGGTGTGGAAATATTGTAAAAGATATTTCTAGTCATGAAGAAATAAAAGAATTATTATTTTCTTTTTTAAATAATAGAATCTTTTTAGAAAAATAGGAGGTGATAAAATAAAAAATTGGATAAAAAAGAAACAAGAAACAAAAGAAAATCCTGTTGTAAAATTAAAAGGAATATTTTCTGAAAAAGATTATATTGCACCAAGTTATATAGATGTTACTTATCCAAAATATATAGAAATGGATAATCAATATTATTCTTCTTTACTGATAGTAAATTATTATCACGAACAAATAGATTTATTACTAAAATCGATTATTGATTCTAATATTAATTTAAATTTATCTATTTTTTATGAAAAACAAAATCCCTATAAAATTATTAAAGATTTAACTTATCATATAGGTAATGTAGGTGTGGACTTGAAAAGTGGAAAAGATAATAGACAAGATATTGAAATTGCAGCATTTACTTATCAAGATGCAAGATATATAAGAAAAGAAATTCAGGTAAATAATGAAGATTTATATTATTTGTATATTTATATTACCGTATATGCAAAAGAGAAAAAAGAAATAGAATATTTATTAAATAAAGTAGAAGGAATAATGCAAAGTAAAGGTATGCAATTGAGAAGAGCCTATTTTAGACAAGAACAAGCATTAAAAAGCACCTTACCTTTTATGATGAATGCAAAAGAAATAAAAGAAGTAAGCAAACGTAATGTTTTAACTTCTGGCTTAGTATGCACTTATCCATTTGTTTCTTCTGCCATATTTGACGAAGAAGGTATTTTTATAGGTACGAATTTATATAATAATTCTTTAGTATTTATAGATAGATATAATACCAATAAATATAAAAATGCTAATATGTGTATATTTGGAACAAGTGGTGCACGGAAAATCGTTTTATATAAAATTATTAGTATTAAGGTATCGATTATTAGGTATATATCAATATATTATCGATCCAGATAGAGAATATACAAAATTATGTCAAGAACTAGAAGGAACGTTATTAAAAATTGGTCCAGGCTCTGAAACGTATATTAATGTATTTGATATTAGACAAGAAAGTGTGGAAGAAGGAGAAAAAGGATATTTAGCTACTAAAATACAAAAATTAATTGGATTTTTTCATTTAATTTTTGGGAATATGAATGAAAAAGAAAAAGCAATTTTAGAAGAAAAATTAATAGAAGTCTATCAGGAAAAAGGAATTACATTTGATGATAAAAGTTTATATAAAATAGAAAAAGAAAAAATTAGTATTAAGCCAGTTTTTAAAGATACAAAAGATATGCCTAGATTAGAAGATTTTTATAGAATATTAGGAAAAGATGAAAGAACAAAAAATTTTGAAATAAAATTATTACCTTTTGTAAAAGGATCTTTAAGTTTTTTTAACCATTACACAAATATAGAAATAGATAATGAATTAATGATAGCAGATGTTTATGATTTAGGTGAAGAAAATTTAAAATATGGAATGTATTTATTTACAGATTTATTTTGGGATAAAATAAAAAAAGATAGAAAACAGAAAAAAGCAATTTATTTAGATGAAATATGGAGATTAATAGGAGTAACATCGAATAAACATGTAGCGAGTTTTATTTATAAAATATTTAAAACTATTAGAAAATATGGAGGAAGTGGAGTGGCTATTACGCAAGATGTATCCGATCTATTTAGTTTGGAGAACGGAGTCTATGGAAAGAGCATTTTAAATAATTCAGCTATAAAAACATTTTTTTCTTTGGAAGAAGAAAATATCAGATTATTATCAGAAAATATTAATTTATCAGAAAAAGAAAAAATAGAAGTAAAATCTTTAAAAAGAGGGGAGTGCTTATTATTTGTAGGAAATGAACATATTTTAACAAAAGTGGAAGCTTCCGAAGAAGAGAAAAAAATAATAGAATAAAAAAAGGAGGAAATATGATAAAAATAATAACGGCATTAGCCAATCCAATATTAAACGAAAGATTAAAAGAAGAAAAAGAAATACAAGTAATAGGAAATGATATTTTCTATCAAGAAGGAATTTTAGAAATATTAGAAAAAGAAAAAAATATTCAATATATTATTATGAGTGAATTATTAGAAGGAAAATTAGAAATAAAAAAATTAATAGAAAAAATAATGGAAAAAAATCAAAAAATAAAAATTATATTATTTCTGCAAGAAAAAAATAAAGAAAAAGAAAATGAATTATATAGAAAAGGAATTTATCGAATTTATTATCATAATCAAATAGAAATAAAAGAAATGATTCAACAAATAAAAGATAACAATAGCAACCAAGAAAAAGAAGAAATAAAAATATTAAAGGAAAAAAATAAATTATTAGAAGAAGAAATAAAATCTTTAAAAGAAAATGAAATAATAAATATAGAAAATAAAAAAATAATTAGTATTTTAGGAACTGGAGGAGTAGGAAAAAGTATTATTAGCATTAATTTAGCAAATGTATTAAAAGAAAAAAATAGAAAAATTTTAATCATTGATTTTGATATTCTAAATAATAGTCTGCACACAATTCTTGGTGTAACTCAATATCCGGAAAAAATAAAAAAGAAAATAGAAAAAAATAATTTTATGAAAATAAATATAAAAGAATTAATTATAAAAATAAATAAAAAAATAGATTTAATATCAGGATTAAATTTAATTTTTGATAGAGATTATAAAATTAGTAGTAAAAAAATAAATTCTATTTTAGAAGAATTAAAAAAAGAATATTCCTATATTATAATAGATACTTCTGCAGAATGTTTTTTTGAATATACCAAAGAAATAATGAAAAATAGTGATATTTGTTTATTTTTAATAGAAGCCAATTTAGTAGAAATAAAAAAAGCAAAAAATTGGTTGAATATTTATACAAACGAATGGAAAATTACAAAAAATAAAATACATATTTTAATTAATAAATATCAAGAGGATGGAATAGCAGATAATATTTTAAAAAATATTTTTAGTGAATATAATATTATAGGAAAAATAAAATTAAATAAAAAATATAATTTATTAATTAATACAAATTATCAAAAAAAATATTTTGATGAAAATATAAAAAAAGAATATGAAATTATTTCTAAAAAAATAATTCAATTAAAAAATCATCCTTTCAAAAATAAAATTAAAAATTGGATAGGAATAAAAAATAGGGTTGTCAAATAAGAGCAAAAGATAAAAAATAAAATAAAAAAGAAAAAGTATATAAACGACAAAAAATTATCGGAAGAAAGAAAAATGAACAAATTACATAATATAAAAAAGTAAACAAAAGAAAAAGATATTTGTCAAAGAATCAAAAAAGAAAGGAGGAAATTTTTTGGAATTAGAACAAATGCAATCTATAGAAAATGAGGTAGTAACAGAAAAAGAACAAAAAAGTTTTTTAGAAACTACATTAGGAAAAACAATTAATACAGGTTTAGATATAGGATTAAGAATTTTGTTACCAGATTTAATAGAAGACCAAGTAATTGATATTAAAGATACCATTATAGAAAATGGATTTGGAGAAGGAGTAAAAAAAGCTATTTCTTCTGCTATCGATTTTGGGAAAAGCGTAATAGGTATTTTTACAGGGAATTTTGAAAGTGTATCTCAAGCACAAACTGCAGTGAAAGATGGAGGTATTTTAGATGGTATTTCTGATGTATTAGATTTTGCTCTAAACAAAGTAAAAAATATAGGAATTGTTCCTAATGCAATAGTAGAAACAATAAAACAAGGAAAAAATGTTCTTTTAGACAATATGGCCAGTAAAATAGAAGAAGAATTCAATCAACAATTAGAAAGTATAGAAAAATTACAAGTATATAATCAAAATTGGAAAGAATATTATCAAAGTCAAAATTTTGAAGGAATGCAAAAAGAATATAATAAAATAAAAGAAGAATTAGATAAAATAGTACCACTAGAGAAAACAATTAAAGAAACAAGAGAAATAGAAAATATACAAATTATGATTCAAAATAATAACGGCAATTTTAATTTAAGCGAAGAACAATTAAAATTAGCTTCCATTTTTACTTAAAAACATAGAATGAAAAACATAAATTTCCGTATATTTTTTCGCAGTTTTTCCTTGCAAAATAAGAAAGCTTTTAGTATAATACTAAGAGAAGAGAAACTGATAAAATAAAGGTTTTGAGCGAAAGGAATGAGTAGAAAAAATGGAAGACAGAGATGGAAAAATTATACCAAGAGACATTGAAGATGAAATGAAAACTGCCTATATCAGTTATGCTATGAGTGTTATTGTACAACGTGCACTTCCTGATGTAAGAGATGGTTTAAAACCAGTTCATAGAAGGATTTTGTATGCCATGTATGAAGATGGTATTACATCAGATAAACCATACAGAAAATGCGCTAATACAGTAGGATCTGTATTGGGAAGATATCATCCACATGGAGATGCTTCTGTATATGATGCAATGGTTAGAATGGCACAAGATTTTTCACTTAGATATTGTTTAGTAGATGGACATGGAAATTTCGGTTCTATTGATGGCGATGGCGCAGCAGCAATGAGGTATACGGAAGCAAGAATGTCAAAAATAGCAGAAAACATGCTAACAGATATCGAAAAAAATACGGTAGATTTTATGCCAAACTATGACGATAGACTACAAGAACCAACTGTTTTACCAACAAGAATACCTACTTTATTAATTAATGGTTCTAATGGTATTGCCGTAGGTATGGCAACCAATATACCACCACACAATATTACGGAAGTGATAGATGGTATTATAAAAATAATAGATGATGATAATGTTTCCGATGAAGAATTAATGTCTATTATAAAAGGACCAGATTTTCCAACAGGAGGAGTTATTCTAGGAAGAGAAGGAATTAGACAAGCGTATACAACAGGAAGAGGAAAAATTATTATTCGAGCAGAAGCAGAAATAGAAGAAATGAGTGGCAATAAGCAAAGAATTGTTGTTACATCTCTTCCTTATCAAGTAAATAAAGCAAAACTAATTGAAAATATTGCTTCCCTAGTAAGAGAGAAAAGAATAGAAGGAATTTCTGAATTAAGAGATGAATCTGACAGAGAAGAAAAAGTAAGGATTGTTATTGAATTAAAAAGAGATGCGAATGCACAAGTAGTATTAAATCAGTTATACAAATTTACACAAATGCAAGATACTTTTGGTGTTATTATGCTGGCATTAGTAAATGGCGAACCTAAAATTCTAACATTAAGACAATGTATTGAATATTTTATAGAACATAGAAAAGATGTTATTTTGCGTAGAACGCAATTTGAATTAGATAAAGCTCTTGCAAGAGCACACATTTTAGAGGGATTACGTATTGCTATTGATAATATTGATGAAGTTATTCAAATTATCCGTAGTGCTTACGATGATGCAAAAGAAAGATTAATAGAAAGATTTAAGTTAACAGATGTACAAGCACAAGCTATTTTGGATATGAGATTAAAAACATTATCAGGTTTGCAACGTGAGAAAATAGAAGAAGAGTATCAGCAACTTATGGAATTAATTGCACACTTAAGAGATATTTTAAATAGCGAGCAATTAGTTTTCGATATTATTAAAGAAGAACTTACGGAAATCAAAGAAAAATACGGTGATGAAAGAATTACAAAAATAACAGCAGCAGAGGGAGAATTCGAAATAGAAGATTTAATTAAAGAAGAGCAAACTGTAGTAGCCCTAACTCATTTTGGATACATTAAAAGAATGCCAGTAGATACTTATAAAAGTCAAAAAAGAGGAGGAAAGGGAATTACAGGAATAGCAACGAGAGAAGAAGATTTTGTAAAACAAATCTTTACAGCTTCCACACATGATACAATATTATTCTTTAGTAATAAAGGAAAATTATATCATTTAAAAGGATATGAAATTCCAGAAGCAGGAAGAACAGCCAAAGGAACAGCCATTGTTAATTTGTTGCAATTAGATAATGGAGAAAAAATATCAGCAGTTATCCCAATTAGTAACTTTGCAGAAGGAAAATATTTATTAATGGGTACTAAAAATGGATTAATAAAGAAAACTGCTTTATCCGAATATGTTTCTTCTAGAAAAACAGGATTGCTAGCCATTACTTTAAAAGAAGATGACGAATTAATAGATGTAAGGCTAACAGATGGAGAAGATAATGTAGTTATGGTTACGAAAAAAGGAATGTCTATTACTTTCGATGAAAAAGATGTAAGACCAATGGGAAGAACAGCACAAGGAGTAATTGGTATACGCCTAGAAGATGATGACCAAGTAGTAGGAATGGAATCTATTATTACAGGTGGAAAGGCTACATTATTAGCTATTACAGAAAATGGTTTTGGAAAAAGAACAGAATTAGAAGAATATAGAGTACAAAATAGAGGTGGAAGAGGCGTTATTACTTATAAAGTAACACCAAAAACAGGAGATATTGTTGGTATCAGAATTGCATCTGGAGATGAAGACATCATGTTAATTACAGATACAGGAACAATTATTAGACTAAAAGTAAAAGATGTAAGTATTTTAGGAAGATCAACACAGGGAGTAACTTTAATGAGAACAAATGACGGTGGAAAAGTAGTAAGCATAGAATTAATAAATACAAATGAAGAAGAAAGTGAAAATTAAAAAATAAAATAATAAAAAGGCAATTATCTTGATAATTGCCTTTTTAAAAAACGAATGTCTTCTCCGAAGAAATAACAAATATTATAATTTCCAACAATTCTGGAAACAATGCGCTCATCGTATGAAGCAAATAAATTTTGCAAACTCAAATTTGTAGAAATTAAAGTTTTTGTAATATGATTAGCATTTAATAAACGAGTATTTATAATATTAAAAAGTTCAGAGAATTTTACATTATTCATAGCTTCTGTTCCTAGGTCATCTATAATTAATAAATCAACTTCTAATAAATGTTGATAACTATCTTTAGAAACATTTCCTTTTGCAAAACGATAATCCAAAATAGAATCTAGCATAACAGGAGCTGTTTGATATAATACTGTTTTTCCTTTTTTTAATAATTCATTTGCAATGCAACTGGATAAAAAAGATTTACCAAGTCCAGTATTTCCTGTAAATAAAAGGTTTTTTTCTTCTGGATTATCAAAATTTTCAATAAAATGAAGAGAAATTTTTTTAATATTTTCTATATTTTCTCGTGGAGAAATTTTAGAATGATATTTTTTTTCATCCACAGTATTGGAATATAATGTGGATTGAAAGTGTTCAAAATTCTCTTTATCTAGATGAAAAATATTACATTTATGATATTCTAAATCTAATAAATGTTGTTTTAAACAATTACACATTTCTGTTGTATAATTATGGGTAACATATCCAGTATCTTCACAAACTGGACATTCAAAATGAGGTTTTAAATAATTTTCATCTTTTCCTATGGAGTGTAAAATAGAAAGCTTTTCTTTTTTTAAAGAATCTATTTTTTTATGCAATTGCTGTAAAAGAGAAGAATCTGGATTAGCAATTAAAGCCCTAGAAGTTTGAATGGCTTCTTTACTTAATAAATGATCAATTTCTTCTAAACGAGGAAATTCTTTATATAAAGCTTCTTTTCTTTTATCTGCTTTATAGATTGCTTGCATTCTTTTCTTATCGTATTCTGTTAATAATTGTTTTAAGTAAGAACGTTCCATGAAAGACTCCTTTATAAATTAAAATTAGCATATAGATTATTTAGGTTATCATAGGTGCGTTGTTCATAATTGTTGTAGCCTGCTTTCTTTTCAAGGTCTTTTACATTTCTATTTTTTTGTTTTAATTCTGCTAAGAAACTTTGAACTTGTTCAGGAGTTTTAAATCCTCTATCGTGCCAATCTGTAAGTAATTTATCTAAATAATCAAAACTAGGATTAGCTTTAGAAGTAGTCTTTTTTAAGGCGATTTCTATAATAGATAAATTATAATTGTAGTCCAAACTCCATTTATCGATATAGGCTTGTTCATATTGTGTAAGTGGTCTAGTGTAACCTAATTTTTTTGTAATAGATTTATATAAAACATTTAATTTTTCTTGTTTTTCAAAATAACTATCTAGATCGTTAAAGGTTTTAATATTATTTTTAGCCCAGGCATCTGCCACTGCTTGGATATAATTACGATGTAAAGCAGAACGGTTGTAACAATAACGGAAAAGGGCAATCATAACCTCTTCATCAAATCCATATTTTTTAAACCATAAATCTATATCACTATACCAGGATGGAGACATAATGCCTTGAAAAAATTCGTTATTAATATTTTCAATTGCCTTGGCACGATATTGATTTTTGGCTGTTTGCTGCAGAGTTTCTGGTGATAGAGAAACACGAGGTTTATATAATTTGTGTAGTTCTATTTCTTGTAAATCATTTATAATATAACCGGTATTTTTTTTTGTAATAACGCCCAAATCTTCCCAATATTTAATAGAATCTTGGATAGTTTTTAAAGGTAATTCTAATTTCTTAGATAAATCGTTAATTTTTACATCTTTTCCATATTTAGAAAGGAAAATTAAATATAAATATACTTTGATAAAGTCACCACTAGATTGAGACAAATATTCTGTAAAAAAAACATCTGGTAACTCTGTATTAGAAAATAAAAGAGGTGTATCATTTTGTTCTAATTTCATTTTATCAAACTCCCTTTCTAAAGAAACTTGTCACATTATATCATTTCTTATCTGTTTTTACAAGAAAGAAAAAGAAAAATCCTGTCATTCTATTTTTTGATAAAGATAGACTTTTCTATTTTTGAAAAATAGAAAAAGATATGAAAAAATATATAGTAAATTTTCGTGTTGAAATCCGATAATACTAAGTAAAAACAGTGGAAAACAAACTGTAATAAAAATGATAATTTTGACAGAAAGATCTGTTAAAAAAATATGTGCAAAAGCAAAATAGATAATCCAAATAACAATATTAAAAATAGCAGTAGAATAATCTATAATGCCCAATAATTTAGTATGAAAACGATAATTTTGAGGAAAAATAAATTTCATTTTGTTTATTCCTTATCTTCTATATTTACAATCTGTTTTATAATGAACCAAAGATTGTATAAGAAAGGTTCATGCCAACTATTTTAATAGAGAGCGAATGCTAGAAAAACCAGAGGAGATGTCTGTAGAAATTCCTCCCAGTAATTCTTTAGTATAACTCCCTGCACGAGAAAGTGCATAAATTCCACCGATATACATAAATTTACTAAGTAAATCTTGAGAAGAGTAATCTATGGAAAATAGCAATATTAAAATAAAAGAAATGAGAATTTGGAAAAATAAAAGTGATAACAAATTTCGTAACCATATTTTAAAAAACCAAGAAGTAGAATGATTGATTAAGCAAAGAAAGGCAAAAGGTGTGAGGAAAACAAATACTTTTACCATGATGTAGCGAAGGGCATAAGAGAACATTAAATTAAGAAGTTGAAAAGAGATAAAGCCCTTCAAAATACCATCTATGGAAAATATGGAAAATTCACTTTCTTCTATTTGAATAAGTTGGTTTAAATTTTGTATAAAATTCTCGAAGGAGATAGGTTTGTGTAATAGAGAGGATCCCATTTCTAAAATAGAACCAGAAATATAGTAGTTAATTTGTAAAATTTGTTCACAAATAAAATAAGAAAATTGAAGTGCTACTGCAAAAATAAGCAATTTAAAAATAAATTGATAAGGTCTTTCTAATTCTACATAAGAAAAATGAGAATATAGCAGACGAACAGCATAATAGATAGAAAAACCAACCAATAGACTATTGGCTAAAGTAAGCAATAATTCTAAAATAGAACTAGCACTTATTAAATGGATAGAGGAACTAGTGAGAATATCTGGTGTAATAAAGGCTAATTTATCTAAAATTACATACATTTGCTCATCTATAGAGGAAAAAAATTGAGAAAATAGAGTATTAATGGTATCTAAGATAATTTGAGCCATTTGAGTATAATTTTGCAATATAACCTCCTTATTATCCTACTAAAGATTGAATGGCAGATAAAATTAAATTAATAGCTAAAATAAAGGCATAGGAAAAGAGACTACCTTTTATTAATTTTTTTCCGGTACGAATTTTTTCCTCATCTCCAAAGCTAAATTTCTTCATAAATACGCCTGTTCCTACGGCAACGGCGGCTGCAGGAGTAGCAAGTTTAATAAGCCATTCTTTAATAGATTCAAAGGCACTATTTAATTTATTTACTAATTCTGGTTCTCCCCAAGCAAAACAAGAAGGAGAGAAAAGAAAAGTAAATAATATAGATAATAGTAAAAAATAAACAATATAATAAATTTTTCGATTCATATAAGACCTCCTTTATATTAGTTAGAGCGAAAATAAGGTAACATAGTTAATTTTTCTGGCTTTTTTATAGTGTCTCCGTCCGATAGAAAAGAAAGACAAGAAAAAGAGGGAAGTGCTTGCGTAAAAAATTGAAAATCAAAGGTAAAATCCGTTTGAGAATAAGTGCTGTAGGATTCCGAAAGATTAGAATCTTTAGATTGAAAATTTTGAAAGATAGGATGAAAAGTAGTCTCTTTCGCATTTTCAGAAATAGTTTTAGATATTTTCGTTTTATCTTGTTTTCCAATTTGTTTTTGTGCATCTTCTATTGTAAAAATATCGTCTGTACGAAACCATAGTTTATTAATTAAATTTTGGATAATTACTTTTACGCAAGAAGTGTCTTTTAGAGTATGTAGTAGAGAGGTATAACTTTGGGTAGCAATAATATTAATACATTTGGCTTCCCTGCTTTGTGCAAAAAAGGAAGCATCGCTTGCTGTGACGTATTCATGAAATTCGTCACTAATAAAGCATATAGACCTTTGGCTTGCGTAAGGATTAGCAAGTCTGCTCATTACTTCTGTTTGAAAATCTAATTTTAAATAGGCAGCAATTACCTTAGATAAATTTTGATAATCTGCGATGTTTAAGTTTAGTACAACAATTTTTCCTTTCTCGATAACATCGGAAAAACCTAGAAAGTTTAAATCTTGTAGAGAAGAGCAAAAAGTATTTTTTACCTGATAGTCGTTTAAAAATAAGCTGGTAATTCTGGTAATTTCTGATTTTAAGATAGAAATCGTACGAGAATCTAGGCTTTTAAATTCTTTTTCAAAGAATTCTAAACTAGAAAGTAAGTCATAATTTTCCTCTGAAGAAAAAGTATTTTTTAGAAAGAGTTCATGCAAAAATGCTACTTTTTCCGCATAATAACTGGGGGAAGTAATAAGATGATGTATTTCTTCAAAGGTGACATAGCCATGATGATATAGACGACAAAGTTTAATGGATTCTAATAGAATTTGATGTGCTTTATCTATCCAAAAAGATTCAGAATTGTTTGGTGAAAAAAGTAAAAGGATGGATTTTAACCTATCTGCTAATACAGAGGCTCTTAAATGTGGTTTGTGTAAGGGATTATATTTAATCTTACCACTAAGGTCGATGGTAATAACATCATCTTCTCTTCTACAATTTTGAGCATAGGAAAGAACCTGCTTATAATAGTTTCCTTTTACATCTAAAATGAGCATACCAAGTTTTTCTTCTGTAGAATTACTTTTATATTCTATTAATTGTTTGGTAAAAGGGTACATAGCACTACTTGTTTTTCCTGTTCCAATAGCTCCTGTAATAAAAATATTTTGATATAAACTTTTTTCTGGAAGGGTAACCAATTCGTGAGAACTAGAGTAACCAATTTTCAATTGTAGAACTTCTTTTTTTTCCGTATCTTTATTTTTTTTCTTGAAGAGGAAAGAGAAAATGGATAAAGATAATAGTTTAGAAAAAAAGGAAAAAAACAAAAATAAATTAGCATAGAGGTAGGTAAAGACAAAAACTATTTTTATGATTTTCCAAAGTAAAGGCTGTTCTACGCAAATATCAAAGGAACGTAATCCGTAAGGAAGGACAACATGAGCTTCTTGATAAATTGGTGAAAAAAGAAAATAAGCAATGAGACAGGATAGAAAAGTAGGAATAAGTGCTAACAAGAAAGCTTTAACTTTCATGGAAGGAATTCTCCTCATATTTTCTTTTCAAATACAATTTAGCACCTTGCTTTTGATGTAAAAAATACATTTGAAAAAAGGTATAAATAGAATAAAAAGTAATAAAAAAATTCATAATAAGAATAATAAAAAAAGTATGGAGCAAAACTTCTATGATAATCACTCTCCTTTCGTGGGAACATAATACAATAAATTTTTCATTTTGTCTATACTTTTTTTGAAAAATGTGTTATAATGACAAAGGTTCTAAAAATAACCGAAAAATCGACAAAAAAGAAAGGTGGATAAAGTATGGAAATAAATAAAGATATGACAATAGGAGAATTAATAGAAAAAGCACCAGAAAAAGCAGAAATTTTGTTAAATGCAGGTATGCATTGTTTAGGTTGTCCAGCTTCTCAAGCAGAGACAATAGAAGAAGCTTGTGATGTACATGGCATTGATGTAAATGAGTTAATTGAGAAATTAAATGCCTAATTTCATAGAAAATTCACAAAAAGTTTACAAATTTATAAGATTTTTTCAAAAATCGATTGACAAAATCAAAAAAATATAGTAAACTATACAAGCAGTCGCAAATGAAATGCGACTCTACTTGGGTCATTAGCTCAGGTGGTAGAGCACTTGACTTTTAATCAAGTTGTCCGCGGTTCGAGTCCGCGATGGCTCACCAAGAAGGATTTAGCATTTGTCTAAATCCTTAGCATATAAGGCCCCGTGGTCAAGCGGTTAAGACATCGCCCTTTCACGGCGGAGACATGGGTTCGATTCCCGTCGGGGTCACCACTTTTTGCCACTTTAGCTCAGATGGTAGAGCAACTGACTTGTGGAATAGGTAGAAAGTAATTTCTATTTTGAACTATTTTGCACCTTTATTTGGAAACGAATAAAGTGGACACCGCTAATTCGGGGAAGACTAAGTATTAGAAATAATATAAGTTAATCCCGAGCTAAGGAAGAAATTCCTGAGTGTAGAGACTTTATACGGTGTACCTAAAGCTTAAAAAAGCAATGGTAAAGAGAAAGTCCAGACTACAAACACATTTGTGGTAATGAAAATTATAGTAGTATGAATCAGTAGGTCGCCCGTTCGATTCGGGCAAGTGGCTCCATACTTAAAACCAGGCTTGTAATTAAACTTGCTTGGTTTTTTGCTTTTAGAGGTGATTTAATTGAAATGTATTCACTGTGGAAAAGGAGTTAATAGAAGAAATAAATATTGTTCCTTAAAATGTCAAAAAGAACACCAATATAAAAAATATATAATAAGTTGGAAAAATGGAGAGGTAAATGGAATGCGAGGAGAATATCAAATTTCCTCCTATATAAGAAGATATATTTTTCAAAAATATAATAATAAATGCGCAATATGTGGTTGGGGAGAGATAAATCCATATACACATAATATTCCATTAGAGATAGAGCATAAAGATGGGAATTATAAAAATAATATAGAAGAAAATTTAATACTGCTTTGCCCAAACTGTCATTCTTTAACTAGTACTTATAAAGGTGCGAATTTAAATAAAGGGAGAAGTAGTAGAAAAAAATACAATCAATAGGAGAGATAAAGATGGCAAAAACAATCATAGTAACAGGAGGTTCCAGAGGAATAGGAGCAGGAATTGTTAAATTACTAGCGGAAGAAGATAATAATATTGTGCTAAATTACAATAAATCAGAAGAAAATGCTAAGAAAATACAAAAAGAATACACAGATTTAGGAAAAAATGTGGAAATCTTTAAGGCGGATGTGACAAAGCGAGAAGAAGTAAGAAGACTAGTAGAATTTACCATTCAAAAATATAAAAAAATAGATGTTTTAATTAACAATGCAGGCATATCACAAAGTAAGCTATTTACAGAAGTGACTGATGAGGAGTGGAGATATGTAATAGACAACAATCTTACCTCTGTATTTTATATGTCACAAGAAGTGGTTCCTCATATGATACAGCAGCAAAGTGGTTGTATTATTAATATTTCATCTATTTGGGGAATGGTAGGAAGTTCTTGCGAAAGTGTTTATAGTGTGAGCAAAGCTGGAGTAGATGGACTTACCAAAGCATTGGCAAAAGAACTAGGACCATCTCATATTCGAGTGAATAGTATTGCACCAGGACTTATCGATACACAAATGAATCAAGATTTATCAGAAAAAGTGTTAGAGGAAATCAAAGAAGAAACACCATTAGGAAAAATAGGAACGCCAGAGGATATTGCTAAGTGCGTAAAATGGTTAATAGAGGATGAATTTACAACAGGGCAAATTATTTCTATTAATGGGGGATGGGTCATTATATAAAACAAAAAAAGAGCTAACATAAGCTCTTTTAATTTTCATTTATTTTTCTTTTATAATTTCCAGAAATAATTTTTGGAACGTAATGTAAAATTTTATAAATAGCAAGTTTTATCTTTTTACTCCAAATATAAGATTTTCTCAAACCTTTATGAAGAGACATACCATTTTCAGGAGTAGTAACTAAAGATAATTCTGTTTCAGGTTCTTCTACTTCTACTTTTTCAATAGGAAAATAGAAATTTTGACCAAAGCAGTTATCCCACTCGCCTTTTTCATTTTTAAAACACAAACCTAAAGAATCGAACTCTCCAATTTCAATTTCACATTGAAATCCAAGTTCTGTTTTTTCCATTTGAACATCTTGAGCATTTTCCCAGTTTTCACCAAACCCATAATGCAAAGAAACTTCTTCAGAACCTATTTGATAAAGGTAACCCACATAAGAAATTTTCAAAGTAGAATTTTGTGTGATTTTGTCTGTATTAAAAAATATATTTTTTACAAGTTCCATAGTTTATCTCTCTCCTTAAATTTTATCTTTTGCAACATCATTATATTATTAAAATTTGTAATATTCAAGTGTTTTTTCATAAAAAATATCAAAAAATGGAAAATTATGATTTTGGCATAGGATAAATCTTTCCAACAATAGTAAAATCAGCATCTTCATCAAAATCAATTTCTGGATAATTTTTATTTTCTGCACGAAGCACTAATTTATCTTTTCGAATAATGAAATGACGAATAAAGAATTCACCATTATAAATAAATAGTCCAATGTCCTTTGTATCTAAAGGGGTATTAAATTCTAAAAATGCGTAGGAGCCTTTTGGAAGAATAGGTTCCATAGCATCATCTGGCACTTTTAAAGCAATAGAGGCTGTTGGAATACTAGTAGGACAATCTACTAAACCCTCAAAATTTTCAAATGCAGGAATTTTCGTGCAACAAATATGGTTACTCCATTTATATCTTTTATGGTCATCTGTAATTTCTTTGTCATAGGTATACATTAAAGGTTGATAAGGTATTTCTAAAGCTTTGCAAATCTTTTTTAAAGCTTTATGGCTAGGGGTTCTTTCATTCTTCTCAATATGAGATAAATGCCCTATATTAATTCCCGTATTTTTTGCAACATATACTTTGGTAATATTTTTGTCTTTTCTTACTTTGGTAATCATACTTCCTAACATCATAAAAATCTACCTCTTTTGACAATTTTCCATTATTATATATAAAAAAAGAAAATTTGTCTATAAAAAAAGAAAATTTTAGAAAAAAATGAAGAAAAAAATATATTGTAAAACAGGGCATAATATGATAATATGAAAATATACATAGAGATAAAGAGAGGTTTTTAAATGAAAAAAGAAAAAACAAAGGAAAATAGAAAATCTAAAAAAAGGCTTGTTATTAGTATATTTTCTATTATTACCTTTTTTTTATTTTTTTCTGTTATTTTTGCAGTATTGCAAATGGGAAACAATAAAATAATGATAGGAGTAAAAATAGAAAATATAGATGTTTCAAATTTGACAAAACAAGAAGCTATAGAGAAAATGCAGCAGTGGTATGAAGAAAAAATAAAACAAGAAGTAAAATTAAAATATCAAGAGATAGAAGAAACAATACAAATAGAGCAATTTGATCCAGTAGTAGAAATAGAACAAGCAGTAGATGAAGCCTACAAAGTAGGTAGGAGCGGAAATATTGTGCAAGATAATTATACTATTCTTTCTGCTATGTTAACTAATAGAGAAATAGAGTTATCTTTTCAAATAGATGAGGAAAAATTAAACCAGAAAATAGATGAAATCAGTGCAAAATTACCTAATACGGTAGTAGAGAGTAATTATTATATAGAAGAAAATCAGCTTATTATAACAAAAGGAACAAAGGGAATACAAATTAAAGAAGAGGAACTAAAAGAAAAAATAAAAGAAACCTATCAAAAAGAAGGGCAAGAAGAAATTCAAATTCCAGTTCAAGAAGTAGAACCAGAAGCAATTGACCTACAAAAAATTCATGATGAAATTTACAAAGAACCACAAGATGCTTATGTATCTCAAGATCCAGTACAAGTACATCCACATGTAAATGGAGTAGACTTTGCTATTTCTATGGAAGAAGCACAAAAATTGTTAGAAGAAGAGAAAGAAGAATATGTGATTCCTTTAACCATTACTGTGCCAGAAAAAACAACAGAAAATCTAGGGGAAGAAGCTTTTCCAACAGTCTTAGGAGAGTTTACAACAAGATATGATGCAAGTAATAAAAATAGGAGCAATAATCTAGAGATTGCATCAAAGAAAATAGATGGAACAGTGGTGTTACCAGGAGAGACATTTTCTTATAATAAAATTGTAGGGGAAAGAACCATTGCAGAAGGATATAAAGAAGCAGCTGTTTATTCCGGAGGAAAAGTAGTAGAAGGTATTGGAGGAGGAATTTGTCAGTTATCTTCTACCTTATACAATGCAGTATTGTATGCTAATTTAGAAATTGTAAGCCGCTCTAATCACAGATTTTTAACTTCTTACGTAGATGCAGGAAGGGATGCTACGGTCTCTTGGGGAACTATTGATTTTCAATTTAAAAATACGAGAAGTTATCCAATCAAAGTAGTTTCCACTGTAAAAAATGGAGTAGTTAATATACAAATAAAGGGCATACAAGAAGAAAAAGAATATATAGTAACCATACAAAGTACCGTAACAGAAACGATTCCATATACGACCAATACCATAGAAGATAATACAGTTCCTAAAGGAACAACCGTAATAGAACAAAACGGAGCAGATGGAGCAAAAAGTGTAACCTATAAAATTGTTTCTTATAATGGAATTGAAGTAGAAAGAACGTTGCTATCTAATGATACGTATAGTGCATTAGAAAAAATTATTCGTAAAGGAACAAAAGAAGAGGCACAGACAAGTACACAAGCTAGCGAAGATACAGCAGAACAAACCAATACGATGGTAGAAGAGTAGAAAAATAGAGAAGGTAGCTCTTGACAAGAACTACCTTCTCGTATTATAATACATAATAGTTTGTGAGGAAATGGGTGATTAGCTCAGTTGGTAGAGCAGCTGACTCTTAATCAGAAGGTCCGGGGTTCGAACCCCCGATTGCCCACCAAAAAAACTGATTGGAAGAAAATTTATGAATAATTTGCCTAGAAATGTACAAGAATCTATCCGTACATTTGTTGAAGGGTGTAATAGAATTTTAGGGAAAAGAATAAAAAAAATTATATTATATGGTTCTTATGCTAGAGGTGATTACAATACGTCATCTGATATAGATATTTTAGTATTAACAGACTATGAACCGAAACAATTTTATTCTGCTTTAAAGAAATTATCTGGAATGACGTATGAAATAGAATTAAACTACAATGTTATTTTAATACCTTTAATTAATAATATAAAAAATTACAATGAAGAGATAGATACAATTCCTTTTTATGCGAATATAAAAAAGGAAGGAGTTGTTATAATGCAGAAACATATATTAGAAACTGGTTAAAAGAAAATACAGAACTTTCTGACGAAGAAATTGAAAATAAAATAAATAATTAGATAGAGAAAAAAAGAAAGAAACATGAAATAAAATCTTTCTTTTTTTCTTTATAAAAAATCTATTGCAATACCATAAAAAAGACAGTATAATGAAAAAAGAGGGGTGATAAATATGTTAAAAATGTATCATACAGATATGCAAACAAATATAACAGAAGAAACAACAAAATTCGAAAAAGGAAATTGGATTAACATGGTTGCCCCGACAGAAGAAGAAATACAAGAAGTATGTACGAATATTGGTATACAAGATAATTTTATTCGTTATGCTTTAGATTTTGAAGAAAAAGCTAGAATTGATATGGAAGAAGATGACCAAACTGTTTTATTCATTATAGATGTTCCTATTATTGAATTAGAAAAATCCAATGAAGAATATTCTACCATGCCCTTAGGAATTATTATGGTAAGAGATGATTATTTTATTACGGTTTCTATTAAGAAAAATAGAATTATTGAAACATTGGAAAAAAAGAAAGATATTATTACCTATAAAAAAAGTAGATTGCTATTACAAATTTTTTATCAAAATGCTTCAGAATTTTTACATTATTTAAAAAGAATTAATAAGGAAACAGAAATTGCCGAAAATGTATTAAAAAATTCTTTAAAAAACAGAGAATTACTAAAAATGCTTAGCCTAGAAAAAAGTTTAGTTTATTTTACGACATCTCTAAAATCCAATGAAGTAGTTATGGAAAAAACATTAAGGGGAAAAATGATAAAATTATATGAAGAAGATGAAGATATTTTAGAAGATGCCATTATTGAAAATAAACAAGCAATTGAAATGGCAAAAATATATAGCGATATTTTAAATGGAACAATGGATGCTTATGCTTCTATTATTTCTAACAATTTAAATGGTGTTATGAAATTTTTAACATCCATTACTATTATTTTAGCAATTCCAACCATGATAGCCAGCTATTGGGGAATGAATGTGCCAGTTCCTTTGCAAAATCATCCACTTGGTTTTGTTATTGTAGTTGCATTCTCTATACTTTTAGGTGTCATTGCTATGTGGTGGCTTAAAAAAAAGAATATGATGGACTAAATTTATTATTTGTATAAATCCTAAAAAAATGCATAAAATAACTTTAAAACAAAATAAAAAGAAAGGATGTTGTGCAAAATGAAAATTATAGATAAAATAGCATTGTTATTAGTTATTATAGGTGCTATTAACTGGGGACTAATTGGAATATTTAATTTTAACTTAGTTTCTACACTTTTCGGAGATATGTCTATTATTAGCAGAATTGTTTATATATTAGTAGGTATTTCTGGAATATGGGGTATAAGATTATTATTCAACGATAAAGATTAAAAAGAAAAAGTCTAGCGATGCTAGGCTTTTTCTACTTGAAAAAAACAAATAAATTGTGTATAATAAAGCCCAATGATAAAAATACGAGGAGGTAAGAACATTGTTAAATGCAATTGGTGTAACCGTACGTTTTGGAAAAAGAACCTTATTTGAAGATGTCAATATAAAATTTAATAAAGGATGTTGTTATGGTATTATCGGAGCAAATGGAGCAGGAAAATCCACATTCTTAAAAGTTTTGTCAGGCGAGCTAGAGCCTAGCAAAGGGGAAGTAACTATGGATAAAGGAGAAAGATTATCCGTATTAAAGCAAGACCACTTTGCCTTTGAAGAATATACCGTAATGGATACCGTTATTATGGGAAATCAAGAATTATATCAAATTATGAAAGAAAAAGAAGCCATTTATAGTAAACCAGACTTTTCAGAAGAAGATGGTATGAAAGCAGCAAAATTAGAAGAAAGATTTGCAGAGTTAGATGGTTGGAATGC
Source organism: uncultured Clostridia bacterium (assembly GCA_944386655.1). Classification (GTDB taxonomy): domain Bacteria; phylum Bacillota; class Clostridia; order TANB77; family CAG-508; genus UMGS1663. The sequence continues at coordinate 24,756 of CALXBX010000002.1, forward strand.
AGAAACAGACGCTGCACAATTATTAAATGAACTAGGAATAGACACCCAAAATCATACAAAATTAATGAGCGAACTAGAAGCAAAGGATAAAGTAAAAGTATTGCTTGCGCAGGCTTTATTTGGAAATCCAGATATCCTTTTATTAGACGAGCCAACCAACGATTTAGACTTAAAAACCATTAATTGGTTAGAAGAATTTTTAATTAATTTTGAAAATACTGTAATTGTAGTATCCCATGATAGATACTTTTTAAATAAAGTTTGTACTAATATTGCAGATGTAGACTTTGGTCAAATTAAAGTATATCCAGGAAATTACGATTTCTGGTACGAATCTAGCCAATTAGTGCAAAAACAAATGAAAGAAGCCAACAAAAAGAAAGAAGAAAAAATCAAAGAATTACAAGCTTTTATTGCCAGATTTAGTGCCAATGCTTCTAAATCTAAACAAGCAACTTCTAGAAAAAAATCTTTAGAGAAAATTGAGTTAGAAGATATTAAACCATCTAATAGAAGATATCCTTACATAGATTTTAAACCAGATAGAGAACCAGGAAAAGAAATCTTAAAAGTAAAGAATATTTCGAAAACAATAGGAGAAGAAAAAATATTAGATAATGTATCTTTTGTGGTAAAACCGGGAGATAAAATTGCCATTTTAGCAGATAACGAAAATGCAAAAACTGTCTTATTCCAAATATTAGCAGGAGAAATGGAGGCAGATGAGGGAGAAGTAGAATGGGGAACAACCATTACTTCTACCTATTTCCCAAAAGATAATAATTATCTATTTACAGACGATATGTCTATTACAGATTGGTTAAGACAATATTCAAAAGACCCAGATGAAACCTACGTAAGAAGCTTTTTAGGAAGAATGTTATTCTCCGGTGAAGAAGCACTAAAAAATATAAAAGTGCTATCTGGAGGAGAAAAAGTAAGATGTGTTTTATCCAAAATGATGTTGTCTGGTGCTAATTTCTTAATTATGGACGAGCCAACCAACCACTTAGATATGGAGAGTATTACAGCACTAAATGAGGCAATGACAAAATTTAAAGGAAACATTGTATTTACCTCTCATGACCACCAATTAACGCAAACCGTAGCAAACCGTATTATTGACATTCGTTTGGATAAAATGGTAGATAAAGAAACAACTTACGATGCTTACTTAGGAATAGAATAGAAGGGAGCAAAGAAGTGATAAAAAAACTAGAGAGCCAAAGAGCAAAAGAAATCTATTCTTTTATGGAAAAAGATTTTAAAGAAGACGAAATTCCAGAGGAAGAGGACTTTTATGCCTATGTAAAAGA
>CALXBX010000003.1 GCA_944386655.1 uncultured Clostridia bacterium
TAGAAGAATTTATTCGAAGATTTTTAATACATATATTACCACCAAGATTTATGAAGATAAGATATTATGGAATATTAGGAAATAGAAATAAAAAGAAGAAGTTATTAAAATGTAAAATATTAACAAGAACAAAAATATATAAGAAGAAAGAACTTCCCACTCTAGAATTACTAAAGAAAGTTTTAGGAAAGGACTTTAACCTATGTCCACACTGCAAAAAAGGTCATATGCTAATGCCAAATACCACCTGAAACTAAACAATTGAATACAATGCCAAAAGCCCGTTCATTCTGGGGAGGGGAAAGCTCTGTCTAAATTATACAATGCAATGAAGAAAATTACAATGAGTAGAGGATAAATTTAAGAAAAAAGGAGAAATCTAAGTGAGAGGAAAAAATAGAAACTCCATAGAGAAAAGTAGAAAAAAGTTACCGCAATTTACTACGATGAATGTTATGGATGGTCAGGCTGGTCTAGTAAACTATACCAGTCTAATTTTTTACAGCCTAACCATCGATAACATACTAAACATAATTGTTCTAATTATTTTAGCTGGCGTATCCATATCTATGCTAGTAGGAGATAATGGAATAATTACGCAGGCGCAGAGAGCAGAACAGGAGACAGAAGAAGCACAAGAAAAAGAAGGTATCGAGTTAGCTCTAACTACTGCAAAGATAGGAGAAAATGGCGAACAGGAATTAGAGCAAACTAATTTTCAAAAAGCTATTGACGACCAATTTGGTAGTGGGAAAGCTATTGTTATTGATAATGGAGACGGAACTTTTATGGTATCATTTAATAATAAAAATAGATCATATAAAATAACTTCTAATGGTAAAGTAATAAAAAAATCAGAGATTCCACAGGGATTACAAGTGGGAAGTACAGTAAAATATACGGCTAATAGCAATAGTTATATGTGGCAAGGCAAATATTCAGGAGAAGGAATAAATGTTAATCCAATATTAAATAATACAGATGTTAACTATAAAATAACTGATTGGAGAGTATATAATATAGATGATTCAACAGGTACAATAGAATTAATTTCAAATAATCCAACAGAAGGTAAAGTATTTTTAGGATATGCACAAGGCTATAATAATGCTGTGTATTTATTAAATGAAGCTTGTAATGAACTATATGGTGATAGTGCTAAAGGTATAATAGGAAGAAATATAAATATAGAAGATATCGAAATGAAAATGACGAGTGAAGCTTTGAATACTACTGAAAATTCCGCACATAATTATTTAAATGCTTATGGTTATAAATATGGAGATCAGGCTAATGAGGCCTATATTTTAAATGCTAGCAGTTATCCTGTTATCTATTTACAAGAAGATTTAAGCGTAATTGATGGAGTAAAAAATAGTAACGGTATAAAAATATCAAATCAATCTAAATTAATTGAACCGGTTGACACGCCAACTGGAAAACTACAAGCTAATAATAGTATTCAACCATATAATTCATATTGGTATAAAGATAATGAATTTATGAAAAATGCATTTGAACCTTTGAATAATAATTCTGAAAACACGTATTATGATTTAATAATGCCTAATGGCTCAAACACAAACTATTGGATTTCAACAAGAGTTATTGGACTATATGAGAATTCTTGTGGTTTCTCTATAAGATATGTAAATTCAGGAAATATGGGAGCATTTTTTACTTGTAGCTCTTATAATAATAATGACACCGATCAAGGACTTTCACTTTCACTTAGACCATTAATTTCAGTTGATGCTTCTTTGATAACTTTAAAGGATGATATTGGATGGATAATAGAATAAATTAAAAAACAAAAAATCTTCCACAAAAAATTCAATCATTTTCCAAGAAATGGTTGAATTTTTTTTCTATTTAAGGTACAATGAGGCAGTGGAGGAAAACACATGATAACTTTAGAAGATATTAAGAAAAATGAAGAAGTGCAAGAGTTAATTGTAGGTGCTCAAAAACAGCTAAATGTACTGGGCTATACAGAGCATTCTATTAGGCACATTACCATTGTTTCTAATCGTGCAGCCAATATTTTAAGAGAACTGGAATATCCAGAAGAGAGAATAGAGCTTGCCAAAATTGCAGGATACATGCACGATATAGGAAATAGCGTCAACCGTGTAGACCATGCTCATTCAGGAGCAATACTTGCTTATGAGATTTTAAAAGATATGGGAATGGATGTAAAAAGAAGGACAGAAATTATGATGGCAATTGGAAATCATGATGAGCAAACAGGAACAGCAGTAAGCGATATATCTGCAGCGCTTATTTTAGCAGATAAATCGGATGTGCATCGAGATAGAGTAGTCAACACCAATATGTCTACTTTCGACAAGCATGATAAAGTAAACTATGCAGTAACCAATGCAGACTTTAAAATTAATAAAGAAAAAAGATTAGCCAGTTTAGATTTAACCATAGATACAAAAATTTGTCCTGTGTTAGATTATTTTGAAATATTTATGGATAGAACTATGATGAGTAAATATGCAGCGAAATATTTGCATATTTGGTTTGAACTTATTATTAATGGGACAAAGTTGTTATAATTAGGAGGATAAAAAAGTGAAAGTAAATAAAGGCATAAGAATTAGTATTATCATTTTAGTAGTTATATTAATGAGTATCATTTCCTTTGTAGGAATTTATGTACAAAACCAAAATAGAATGGAGAATATTGTTCCAGAGTACCAATGGGGAATGGATTTAGAAGGATATAGAAAAATAGTAGTTTCTGTTAGTGATGAATCAGAAGAAATCAAGTATGATGCCAATGGAGATGTTATACCAGATAGCGATACTACTACAGAAGTAGCAAGAACAGAAGAAAATCCAGTGAATACAGAAGAAAGTAAGACAGCAGAAAATTATAAAAAGTCAAGACAAATTATAGAAAGACGTCTAAAAGAAATGCAAGTAGCAGACTACACAGTTCGTGAAAATGAGGAAAATGGAAGCTTAACTATTCAAATTCCGGAAAATGATGACACAGATATGGTAGTAGGAAATTTAATTACAGTAGGAAAATTTGAAATTTTAGATGACCAGACAGAGGAAGTATTAATGACAAATGCAGATATTGCATCTTCCACTGCAGGATATGGAACTACTGCATCGGGTACAACGGCTATTTTCGTTAATATTCAATTTAATAATGAAGGAAAAGAAAAATTAAGAAATATTACACAACAGTATGTAGAAACGCAGGTGCAAACCAATACTGTATCAGAAGAAAGCCAAGCCAATGAAGAAGCACAGAATACAGAGACAAATACAGAAACAGCAAATACAACAGACACAGAAACACAAACCAAAAAGATTCGTATTAATATAGATGGACAAACTCTTCTTACTACCTATTTTGAAGAAGAAATTACAGATGGATTAATACAATTATCTGTTGGCTCTACTAGCAGTAGTACAACAACATCAGAATTACAAAATTATTTATTACAAGCACAAGCTATGGCTACTATTTTAAATAATGGAGATATGCCACTTACTTATGAGATGGAACAAAATAAATTTGTAGCATCTGATATTACGCCTCAAATGTTACAAATGGTAGGATATGCAGGACTTGCTGTACTTGCTATTTTAGTGCTTTATATGATAATTCGCTATAGAAAAGAAGGATTTTTCTTAGGAATTGCTCTTATTGGTTATATAGCTGCATTACTATTAATTATTCGTTATGCGAATGTAATGGTTACCATAGATGGCATGCTAGCAATTGCACTAGTGGCACTAGTAAATTTCTGGTTCTTAGTGAAATTAATGGAAATGGGTCAAGAAGTAGAAGATGCTAAAATAGCATTTCGCAAAGTAGTACAACATATTGTATGGGTTCTAATACCAATAGCGGTTATAGCAGTAGTATTTACTTTTGCAGCATGGCTACCTATTTTCAGTTTCGGTATGGTAGTTTTCTGGGGAATTTTGCTAAGTGTTGTATACCATTACATTTTAACTAGAACATTATGGATAGATATCAAAAAATAGAAAATGAAGGAAGGAAAAAAGATGAAAAGAACAATACAAGCCATTATTACATTTATATTAATAGCAGGTATACTCATTTTAGCTATTCTAGGACTTAATGTAAGTTTAGATTATTGTGCGAATGAACAAATAGAAATTTATATTGGAAAAGATTTTGAAAACGAAGATATTAGAAACATTGTAAAAGAAGTAACAGGAGAAGAATGGGTAATAATTCAAAAGGTAGAGCTATATGAAGATATGGTATCTATCATAGCAAAAGATTTTTCGGATGAGCAGATAGAACAAATTAACCAAAAAATAAATGAAAAATATGAATTAGAAAATACAGTAGAAGATATTACTATTACCCAAAATGCTAAAATTCGTGGTAGAGACTTAATAAAGCCATATATTCTACCAATAGCCATTACAATGGTGATAATTGCCATTTATGCATTAATTCGTTTTAGAAAAAATAAGAAATGGAAAGTACTTTTAAAGGTAGTAGGCTATCCAATTTTAGTAGAAGCAGTGTTTTTAAGTTTGTTAGGAATTACAAGACTTCCTATTACAAGATTTGTGCTACCTGTAGCAATGGTTCTTTTTGTAGTAACTATTTTCGTGGTATTTACTAGATTAGAAAATCAAAAAGAACAGAAAGAAATAAAAGAAAAACAAAAAAAGAATAAATAAGAAATTTCACCAAAAATAGACATCTATCATAGGATATAGCATAGGATGTCTATTTTTTTGCCTTTAAAGAAGGGAGTGAAATAATATGAGTATGACATGGATAAAACATATATGGAAAAGATACAGTCGTCAAATGAAACAAGAAATTGATATGCGGTGAAGTAAGAGAAATGCTAAAGGCGGATAAAGATATGCTGTTAATAGATGTAAGAAGTCCACAAGAATATAAAGAATCTCATTTAGAGGGAGCTATTAATCTTCCTTTATATGATATAGAAGAAAAAGCAAGAGAGCAAATAAAGAAAAAAGATACTCCTATGATTATTTATTGTCAGTCAGGTAGTAGAAGTAGAAGAGCCATGCAAATTTTAAGGCAAGAAGGCTATGAAAACTTATATGAAATAAAGGGAGGGTTAGATAATATCTAATCCTCCTATCTTATATAATAGGAAAGTTCTATTTTTTAATGATAAAGAATAAAAAAATAAAAGGCACAATAAAAATGCCTCAAAAATATTAACTTTTGAAGTTAAAATGGTAAGCTGTCGTCATCTTCAATATCATTAG
>CALXBX010000004.1 GCA_944386655.1 uncultured Clostridia bacterium
GCTCTTTCATTTGGCTTTTTTCCTCTTTTATGATATATTTTTCTTGGTGATTTTATGTCTGAATTTACTATTAAACAAATTTTTATTGATAACTGGAATAACTTCCTTGCGGATTGTTCTGATACTAATATTAGACCTGTTGTTCTTGATGAAGTTAATAAGATTACCAATTGTGGTAATCCTGATTTTGGTTATGCTTTATACGTATGCGAACATTGCGGTAAATTTCTTAGAGTCCCTTTCAGATGTAAATCTAGATTTTGTAATACTTGCGGTGTTAAATATGCTCAGGATAGAGCTTTAAGTATGGCTAAAAAAGCTATTCGCTGTAAACATAGACATATCGTTTTTACTATGTCCGATAAACTATGGTTATACTTTCAAAAATATAGATATCTTTTAAATGGTTTATTTGAAGCTTCTTCTAATACTATCCTTTCGTGGTTTTATCAAATGAATAAATCACAAAATTTTAAACCAGGCATCATGTGTACTCTTCACACCTTTGGTAGAGATTTGAAATGGAATCCTCATATTCATATGCTTTGTACTGAAGGGGGTGCAGGTAATACAGAAGTTTTTAGAATCATTCATCATATTAATTTTAAAGCCCTTAGATTTAGATGGCAAAAATTATTATTAGATTACCTCTCTATTAATTTGCCTGAGGCTGAACTTCCTAATTTTAAAAAACTTAAAAATAAAATATATACAGAATATGATAATGGATTCTATGTTTATGCTAAACCTGACAATATTTCTTCCATAAAACAAACTATTGATTATGTTGTTAGATATACTGGAAGACCTGCTATGGCTCAATCTCGTATCCTTAATTATGATGGTGACTATGTTACTTTTTGGTATAATAGACATGAAGACGGAAAACGTGTTGAAGAAACTGTACATGTCTATGAATTTATTAAAAGATTAATAAAACATATTCCCGATAAAAATTTTAAAATAGTTAGATATTATGGTTTATATGCCAGAGAACACAAACATTCTAGTAAAATATTTAAATTATTAAATCAAACTCAGATAGAAATCAGAGAACAATTAAGAAAATGGAATCTTTCTATTGAATTATCTTTTGGGTATGACCCAACAATCTGTGATTGCGGAGGAAATTTTATCTTTTTCGAATTAAAACTCCCCTCCAAGGTATTGCCAAACGTCTCTTAAGTTTATATAATATTCTTGGTGATTTTAATGAAGAATAATAAAAATAAATATCCTTTTTCTAATGAAGTAAAAAAAATGAAAGATAATTTTAAAAGAATGATTGATTCTATGTCTGATGATGAGTTTCTTGATTTTATAGAATATATAAATGCTTGTACTGAAATCTATGATGAAAATTATGATGAAGAACTTTGGGCTGGTGATGAAGGCTGGGAAGATGAAGCTGCTAAGTTCTATGGTTATAATCCTAATGATATTGAAGATGACGACAGCTTACCATTTTAACTTCAAAAGTTAATATTTTTGAGGCATTTTTATTGTGCCTTTTATTTTTTTATTCTTTATCATTAAAAAATAGAACTTTCCTATTATAGAACAAAAACCCTCTTTGCCTTCTTTAAAAAATTTACAGGAATAGCGAATGCGACCGAAAAAATTTTAGAAATAGTTTCATCCTTTTATGGAAAGTGTTCATCTTTGATGGAAGGGAGCCATAAAAGAAGGTTACTATTTCTTGAATTTTGTAGGAAAGCCGAGCGGATGAGTGTAAATTTTTTAAAGAAGGCAAAGAGGGTTCAAAGTTAAAATAATACAGTTATTCACTAATAATCTGCATATAAAAAGACCGATAGTTTAATATTCCTCGGTCTTTTATCAAGTTTTAATTCAATATAGTTTTTGCTAAAATCTTCATTTGCTCCTTATTTTCTTCTTTCATACTTGTTTTAATAGTCACAACTGGTTCTACTATTTCTATGTCTTTCATCTCGCCTAGAATTTCTTTCATACATTTTGCTGCCATAGGTGCCCATGAACCATTTTCTATAAGTCCTATTTTTCTTTTCTGATAATTTTTATGTTTTAATCTTCTTAAAAAAGTTTCTGTATAAGGAAATAGTCCTGCATCATAAGTGGTAGAGGCAAGTATTAATTTATCATAATAAAAGGCTTGTGATACTACTTCTGAGATATCGCTTCTTGCTAAATCTCTTACTACTACCGCTTTAACACCTTGCTCTTTTAATATGTTTTCTAATTCTTCTACTACCTTTCTGGTATTTCCATAAATAGAATTATAGGCAATAAGGATACCATCTTTTTCTGCTTCGTAACGACTCCACTTATCATATTTCTCTATATAATAAGACAAGTTTTCTTTTAATATTGGACCATGTAATGGGCAAATTGTTTGAATATCTAATGTGGCTGCTTTTTTTAGCAAATTTTGCACTTGCACCCCATATTTTCCTACTATATTAAAATAGTATCTTCTTGCTTCCTCTTCCCAATTTTCCTCAGCATCTAATGTCCCAAATTTTCCAAATCCATCTGCCGAGAATAGTATTTTCTCTGTTTGCTCATAGGTTACCATTACTTCTGGCCAATGTACCATTGGTGCCATAAAAAATTGCAAAATATGTTTTCCTAAGGAAATAGTATCTCCCTCTCCTACTATCACTTGCCTTTTACTCATATCCATTGGGAAAAATTGTGGAAGCATACTTGCTGTTTTGCTATTTACAATCAATTGCATTTCTGGATATTTTTCTGCTAACAACTGTATGTTAGCAGAGTGGTCTGGCTCTAAATGAGAAATAACTAAATAATCTACTTTTCTTCCTTCTAAGGCTTTTTCTAAATTATCTATCCACTCCCCAGTTTTTCTTTTATCTACAGTATCCATTACTACTATTTTCTCATCCTCTATTACATAGGAATTGTAGGAGACGCCGTGTGGTAAAGGATATTGGCTTTCAAATAAATCTAAGTCTTTATCATCTACTCCTATATAGGAAATATTTTGAGTTACTTTTTTCTCCATTGCTTGTCCACCTTTCTTTTTTCACCAAGTATATCACATCTATAGGAATTTTGTACAGCTTGTTGGAGAAATAAACTTTAATTTTAAAATCTCCAAATATTATCAGCACCTCTTACCCCTGTGATATTAGAGTTTAGACAAACTAACGGACGGCACCCCAAGATGCTGCCGCTATAGCTGCTGTAGCTCACACGACCGCTGCCGCTCACATACAACAAGCTGCCGGTGCTATTAGCACTCGGAGACGCCAACCAATAACCATTACAACTGCTTACTGCAGATTGATGTGGAAAATACAATGTATCATTATATCCACTATCACTTGATAAAGAATAATAAGTTGTTATTGGACTCTCTATATTTCCTACATAATATCCTCTACCATTTGTACTCGTGTATAATTGTGTATATCCTTTTGCACGATAACTTTCTATCCACATCTCTAACGTTGGTCCGCCTATTGCATAATCTGTATAACTACTATCTACAAATCCATCCCAATTATTCGTATTTAATAAAGTGGATACACATCTTCCATTCTCATTGGTACTATAATCTGTCCAACTTTGCCTAAATAAACTTAATGTAGAAGAATTTACAGTTTGCGCTGTTGGTGCAGGATTCCAATACAAACCATAAGTATTATAAGTAGTCATTCCTGTTCCTGCGTTATCTAAATACTCAGATGTATTTGGTACATAATCTGCTGCTATAATAAATACATGCTCTCCATCGTTGTAAAATATTCTCCAATCATTCGTCGTATCTCCATCTCCATTTAAGTCTATTGGATAATCTACGTAATCTCCATAATTGTTCCCGGTTACTGTTTCTGCTAAACCTTCACTTGGTTCTTCATCTTCTGCTAAATATCCATTTAATTCATCTACCAACGCATTCATTTGCTCTTCACTTGCTACTGTTGCATTTGCTGTTTCTCTTTCTGCTCTCTGTGCTTGTGTGATAATTCCATTATCTCCTACTACCATAGCTATAGATACTCCTGCTAATATAATTAGTACGATAATGGTTACCACTAATGCAATCAGTGTAATTCCTGTTTCTTTGCTCTCATTTTTTCTCACTTTTATTTTCCTCCTATTTTTCTTATGTTTTGCAAATTTTTCTTAACTTATTCACTTTTTGTTTTATTTGTTTATGTTAATAAGTTATTATAACTATATTTCATATCTTATTCTATTTTGTAGAAAAATACAGTGAGTGTTATTCACGGTTGTAATTCCGTTGTAAATGGTCAACAAAAAAGATGATATTGTATTATTTTTTACAATTCATCTTTCAAACACATGAAAATTTTATAATTTATATACTTTCTAATTGTGGATCCATAGAAAGTGTTATGGTTGGATTTGTAATTATCTTTTTCTTTTTCGTTTTCTTTTCATTTAATTTTAACAATTCTGTTAACTGTTTTTGTTGTTTTTTACCAAAAAATGAATAGATTTCTTTTTCATCTTTTTGAACAATTCCTTTTATCTTTTTATTCATTTGATTTAGCTCTTTCTTTAATTGTTTTCCAATATTTTCTAATCTAGAGGCATCTGCATAAGCTGTTAATAAAATTTTTGCCAAATAATATTCATTGTATTTTTTTAATTCTTTATATCTTCTTTCAATATAATCATATCTATTATTTACAAGTTCCATATAGTCCAAAATGGTTTGTTCTGTATTATGGTTCACTATACTATCTGCTCTATTGAAATAATAATATTCTGGTTCTCCAGTTACTACTATTTTATTGCATTTTTCTAACAAATAAAAAGTAGTTCCTATATCTTCATATTTTTTACCTACAGGATATTGTATTCCATCAAACAATTCTCTTTTATATAACTTATTCCATGCATAACTTTGAATGTTCTTATCTAATAATACTTCTTTTAATATTTGCAATTTATTATATTCTTGAATACCTTTATTAGCATTTTTTATTGTATTTTCGTTCCCTATTACATTATAGAAATTGCAAATACATACATCTGCCTTTTTTTCTGTTATAATTTGATGCATATGTTCATACATGTGCTTATCTATCCAATCATCACTATCTACAAATCCTATATATTGTCCTTTTGCCTTACTAATGCCTAAATTTCTAGCCGCAGAAAGCCCTTCGTTTTCTTTATGTATCACTTCTATTCTACTATCTAACTTAGCATATCGATCACATATTTTCCCACAATTATCTGATGAACCGTCATCTACTACTAGTATCTCGTAATTTTCAAAAGTTTGATTCGTTACACTTTGTATTGCTCTTCCTATATATTTTTCTACATTATAAGCAGGAATAATTACACTAAATCTTATCTCTTCCTTATTCAATTTCTTTCTCTTCTTTGTTTATATTTTTTCATAAACAATTAAAGTTCTCTCTTTTCCTTCTTTTTCAATAGTCTCTATACTTTCTAATAGTTCTTTTACCTTTTCCTTGCTTTCAAAAAAAGGCTCACACCCATCAGAATAAGCACATATATAGTTTGCATTAGATAAATTAAGTTTGTAAGTGTCTACATAATATTCTGCATTTTCTTCCCCAGAAAATGCTCCATACGAAATATCATTACCATTATATTTTTTAGACGGATTATTTCTATATTCTTTTCTAATCATAATTCTATCTTGTGAATTATTCCAATCAAACTTATTGGATTTTACATACACATTATTTAGATAGTTTTCAAAATTTTTGTGATTATTTATTGTTGTAAAAATAATATTATAATTCTTGTCCAGTAATGTAATATGACAATCCCCCAATGAAAAGCAATATAAATTTTCTTTTATTATCTTTCCACCTACTGCTTCACAACAATAATAGTCTTCTTTTAGATAATCTATTTTTCTGTTTTTATTTATAGTTTTCAATGCATCATTACATAATTTTGTAACATCTTTCATACTTTGTTCTGAAATATCGCTTTCGGAATACTTTTCTATTTCTTTTATAAATGTCTCACATACTATTTTAGCAGCGTCATAGGCTCCACTTGGATTTGGATATTTTTTTATCCATTCTTCTGCTTCCTGTTTTGTTTCTGGATATTCAACAGCCCTACCATAAATATCATCTCTAGTTACTCCATCTGCAACACAAAAGGCTAATCCCTGTATTTTATAATAATCTTCTACAACAGGCTTTAAATTATATCTACTAAAAATAGTATTATCTAACGTTCTATTATATTTTAATCTAAACATTTTCTTCTCCAATTTCTTTTACCAAAATATGACTTATTGTTTCTTCTGCAAATTTATTATCATAAACTTTTTTCTTAGCGTTTGTCGCTTTTCTTATACAATTTTCCAAATCATTTATATTGTGGCAAATTTGAATATATTCTAAATTTTGAAGCCATTTATATGATTCTTCTATTTTATGTGTAAGGCTAGTAAATACCACACATGGCGTTTCTGTAATTGCTGAAAATATCATACCATGAAGCCTATCTGTAATCACTAATTCTGCACTTTGGATTTCATTAAATTTATGTTCTAAAATACTTTCTCTTTTTCTTTCTGAAATATTATTAATGATTTTAGTTCCTAAATTCATATCAGAAAATTTATATGTACTATAATGTTGCATCACATATTGATGTATAGTATCAAAAGTTTCATTATTCAATGTTTTTTCTTTATCTCTTCTAAACATTAATACTACACCATTTCTTAACTTGTCCGCTGTTTCTTTTAATGTCATTACAATATCTGGCGTCAAATATACCTTTGCATTATAAAAATGTTTTTTCATAAATTCAAACGACTTATTTTCTCTTGCCATTATTACTAATTTGGAATGTGCATTATATATTTTTTTAGAAATTTCCAATTCAGTACTGTCTTCAAAATACGCAGTTTGAGGAAATACTATTATTTTATTATCAGGAAAAGTTTCAATAACTTTTCTTCTTCCCTTTTCTGGCATTACGTAAGTATCTCCTATATTTCCCCCTCCATGCAATAAAATAATGTCTTCTGTGTTTATATAGTTTTTCACTTTTTCTGCACAAATATCTAATTTTTCTTCTTGCATGATATAAACTTTATGATTAGGAAAATACTTTTTTAGCATTTTCTCCTCTGCATATGCTATTGCTAAATCTCCTATATTTCCATGATGTGGAGTCCCCATTAGAATTATCTTTTTCATATGCCACCTCTATTCTATATTATCTACTATTTGTGATAAATATTTTTTATCATATACATTATTTGTCACATTTCCTCCAGAAACTTCGTTTGTATATTTATTAGCTATTTTTTCTCTTCTTTTTGCATTTCTTTTATACCATTCATACTCTATATCAAAGTGTCCCATATCTAGTGCCTGATAACCGTCCTTTGCTAAATCATACGCTAAAACTGTTGCTGTTGGACCTAATGCTAAAATAATTAATGCATCTTTTGATTCCTTTTTTAATCTTTCTAAGATAATATTATATCTATCAAATGCATCTTCTGATGGACATATAATTCTTTTTATAGATTTACAGCCGGATAATAGGTCATTTCCCACTCCTATTCTAGTCTGTTCTCCTTCACAAATAATAACATCTCGATTTTTCCAAATTTGTTTTAGCATTGAAAAATACTTTCCTGTTTTACTTTTGTCTTTATATCTAATATAAAGTCTCGTTAAGTTTGCTGTAATATATTCCATATCTTCATTCAAATATTTCATCCATGTAGTTCGTGTTCTATCCATGTTTTTTATCCAAAATTCTTCACTTTCTTCTGTTAAATTGCTAAATTCATTTATAACATCTGGAATACCTATTAAACAGAAGTCCTGTTTGCTTGTTAAAATCTCTTCTAATCGTTTAGATAATTCTTTATTATATTCCTGAAAATCTAGTCCTTGTCCCAAAATAATATCTAACTCTCCATCTCCAAAGCGGGCAATTGATTTTCTTTCTGTTATAATTTTATTTATGGAATCTTCAATATTTAAAATCTTTATTTTACTATTTTCCATTTTTTTTAATAATTTTTCTTTTTTATTTATTATTTCTGGATCCATTTTTTTACTTTCTATTTCTTTATATGTACTAGCACTTGGTTTTGACATTTTTTCCCTCAATTCTTTTGGTAACATTTTTCTTATTTGATTTAACATTTCACAATATTTTAATGTTTGTGGATAATCTTTTGTTACTATAGATTCTATAATATATTGCACTGGTTTTAGTACAGTAGGTATCTTCAAATCACAACTAAGCATATAAAACCATTTCATTTTTTCTAAAACTTCTATTCTTTCCTCTTTTGTCAATAAATCTGTATCTATAAATCTATATAATATATAGTTCATACTTTTAGCATAATAATAACGATAATACTCTAGATTATTTGATTTTCTAAAATTTTCATATATGATTCTATATGCTCTATTAATTCCTAAAAAATAAGATTTAGAACAATTCGTAGAAATAGAATTAGAATCTCTTAATCTATAATTATAAACATTTTCTGGTGTATAATATACATTTTCAGCATGAATAAAACAATCTGTAGTAAAGATTGCATCTTCTGCTGGTAATCTCTCTATAAAATGAATATTTAATTCATCTAGAAAGGTTTTTCGAAAAATTTTATTCCACACTCCAGAGTTCATTATGTAAAATGAATTTGTATAATCTTTAATAGATAATTTGAATGACTTGTACTTTTCTTTATCAAATACTGGGTTCTGCCATTTTGTTCCATCTTCATTTGTGTTTGTATAATTTCCAATAACATAGTCTGCATTTGTTGATTCTATACAATTATACAAGGTTTCACAAGCCGTTTCATCGAAAAAATCGTCAGAGTCAAGAAACATTATATATTTCCCTGTAGCTTTATCTAATCCTGTATTTCTAGCTCCTGATAATCCCTTATTTGCTTGATGTATTACTATAAATCTTTTGTCTTTTTTTGCATATTCTTCTGCTATTTTACTTGAATTATCTGTTGATCCATCGTCAATTAGCAATACTTCTAAATTTTTGTACGTTTGGCAGACAACAGAATCTAATGCTTGTCGTAAATATTTTTCTACGTTATATATTGGTACTATAATTGTAATTTTGTCCATAAATCCTCCCCTCGCATAACAAACTCTAACTCATATTATATCACAATAATTTCTCTAATTCAATTATTATTTGTTTTTTCCTCACTTTATGTAATTTAATAGTGAAATATATCTTTGGCTATTGTGTTTATTTTATGACATTCTTTGTATTTGAATAATTAACATAATAAAAAAAGGAAGCCTGATTGTCTAGGTTTCCTCCTTTATTTCTATATTATTTTATTTCTATTCATAATATATTCCACTGGTCTATAAACTGATGTATATGGATTACAATTAATATTATTAATACTTTTTCCATTTTTAGTTTGCTCTTTTTCTAACCTTTTACTATTTTCTATGGCTATATTTGTTTTATCTTTTATAATATCATATACATTTATATTTTTTTCATAATCTGGAATATATGTTTTTAAATCATTTATGATTTCTTTATTAGAAACAATTACTTTACTTGTATAGGAATAATGCAATCTATACCATAATTCAAAGCATGGTATAGAAATAATCATTTCTATACCATTTTCCGATGCTAACCTTATAGCTTCATCTATTCTTTTCTGTTTACTAATATCTATATCAGCATCAAATACACAATATATTTTATCATTATTTGCTGTGTTTATTTCCTCCTTTTTCATATAACTAATTAAACTTTTAACCATACTAACTGGATCCGTATCGTTTCCATAGGCAAATTTTAAGTTATATGGATTATCTCGTTTCTGAAAATTTCTAAAATATATTTCTTCTGTTTTATTCTTTCCTTCAAATTCAAATAATATACTTTCTTTTGTTTTCCTATTCTTTCTATTTCTTTGAATTTGTTCTATTCTTCTGGCCATAAGTTATCACCCATAGCTATAAAAGGTATTGCACCATATCTTCCATTAAGATATCCTTTTTGTATATTTTCTGTTTTTCTAACAGGGAAATCATCTAATGGATATAAATCTGTAGCCCCTTTCTTATAATCTTTTTCTGTAAACCATATTTGATCTCTTCTAAATAGGTTTAAACTCAATAGATTTGTGTCATGTGTATTAAATATTAATTGTGCACCATTTTTGTTATGCTCTTTGCTATTAAATAGCTTTACAATATATTTTACTAAAAACGGATGTAAGCTTCTATCTAGTTCATCTACTATTAGTATTTTTCCTTTTTTTAAAACATGCAGTAAGATTGGATTCAAAATAAACATATTTTGTGTACCTAATGATTCTTCTGTTAAATCTAAACTAATATTTCTTTCATTTCCCTTATCGTCTATTATATTGTGACTAGTTATCACACTAAAATTTTTTGTACTCCTTGAAATAAATGGTCTTAACTCTGGTGGTATCATAGATAATTGTTCCTCTGAAATTTCTACATTAGAGATATTATATCCATTTATATTCATCTCTGCTTCATTTAAAACATGTAATGAAAAATTTCTTAGTTCTCCACTTTTATCATTATAATATTGTTCCAAAGAAATAGCTTTTAATGGTTCGTAATCAAATAGTACATTTATTCCATTTGTAATAAAATCATAAACCGGTTTTGTTTTTTCGTAATTCCAAGTAGTAGCTGTAGCTAGAAAAAATTTGTTCTCCATATTTTTATTTTCTATGTCCCTTAATTTTCTTTCTGTAATAGTATAATGGTACTTATTTACTTCTGTTCTTTCAAAAATTTCCGTTTCTCTTCCATTTGGATAATAATATAAATATTCTTCATAAATTCTATTTTGATCAGCAGAAAAGCCATATGCATATTTTATATTATCTATTACCATAATAAATTCAAATGAAGTTGGCTTATTTATATTTTTTTCATTAAACTTAAAAGGACTTATTGGTAATTTCATTCCAGGTTGCATATTGTTTGAATTTCTCATCATAATAATTACGGCATTTATGGCTTTCAATAAATTTGTTTTTCCTGAGGCGTTAGCTCCATATATTACTGCTGATTTTAAATATTTTTCATTTTTACATTCTACTAAGTTTTCTGGTATTTCTTTATCAGCAGAAGCCAGCATGCTGAAAACTACTTTTTCATTTATGGACATAAAATTTTCAACACTAAATTGTACTAACATATATACCTCCTTGTATAGCCTATTATACTCTCTTTATTTAAATTTGTAAACAGGTTTTGTAATTATATTTTACTTTTTTGAATTTTTTATGCAAATTTTTTAAATAAAATATAAAATTATTGTTTTTATGTTTGTTTTTTATATTTTTTAAAACTCCACAAACACATTACTTCCTTTATTTACCGTAATTCCCTTACTTGGTGTTTGACTTTTCACTATTGTGTTTTTGGCATCTATCTCTTCTGTTTGTTCCTCTTCTGTATACATTTCCAATCCTAATTCTTTTAATACCTTATCCGCTTCTTCTACTGTTAATCCTTCTACATTTGGCACTTCTACTTGTTCTATTACTTCTACGTTATTTTCATCATCTTTTGGAATTTCTAAATAAGGAAGTACTTCTCCAAATATTTGAGATCCTATTGGTGCTGCTACACCACCTCCTTGGTGTCCTCCTTCTCCTGTTGGATTATATAGTGTTATTAATACTGCCACTTGTGGGTCAGATATAGGTGCTACTCCTATAAAAGAAGTAACGTATTTTCCTGTATTGACACCATCTTCTGAAGTCCCTGTTTTTCCTCCTATGCGGTAGCCTTTTACCTGTGCATTTTTTCCTGTTCCTTCTGCTACTACCGTTTCCATCATACTTAGCACATTTTTGGCAGTTTCCTCTGAAATAACTCTATCTTTTTTGATGACTTCCACTTCTTTTCTTTCTCCTGTCTGACTATCTACAATTGCTTTTACAATTCTTGGCTTCACATAAGTTCCTCCGGTTTGCAATAGTAGATACCATGGTAATCATTTGCAAAGGTGTTACTTCAAATCTTTGCCCAAAGGCAATGGTGCCTAGTTCTACTGGTCCCACTTTATTTTCTGCTAGGAAGATGCCTTTTGCTTCTCCTGGCAGGTCTATTCCTGTTTTCCTTAAAAATCCAAATTTGTTTAAATAGCTATAATAGGTCTGTACTCCTAATTTTTGCCCTAATCCTATAAAAACAGGGTTACAAGAATTCATTAGTGCTTGCCTTAAGCTTTCTGGTCCATGTGGTCTATAATATCTCCAACATTTCATTCTTACTCCTGCAATTTCAATCGAACCCGTACAACAAAATTCTCCTTCTTTATCTGTTGTGGTAATTCCTTCTTCTAATGCTGCAGAAGCTGTTACTAATTTAAAGGTAGAGCCTGGCTCGTAAGTATCGGATATTGCTTTATTTCTCCACATTGCTTGCAAATTTGTGTTTTTCTCTTCTGTGGTTAGGGTATCCCAAGTTAGTTTTAATTCGTCTGTATTAGGGGTATATGGTTCATTCAAATTATAATTAGGATAACCTGCCATTGCTAATATATCCCCTGTTTTGGGATTCATAATAATAATATTTCCTCCATCTGTACACACATTATCGATACAAGCTTCTTGCAAATATTTTTCTGCAATTCCTTGAATAGTGCTATCTATACTTAAAATTAAATCGTTTCCATCTATGGCTGGAGTGTAATTTTCTTGTGTATTGTCAATATCTCCTCCCTTGGCATCTGTCATTTTGCTAATGCTACCTTTTTCTCCTTTTAATTCTTCTTCATAAATGGCTTCTATGCCATTTAGCCCTTGGTTATCGCTACCACAAAAACCAATTACTTGTGATGCTAAATTGTTAAAAGGATAATATCTTTTGGTATCCTCATCTATATTAATTCCTGTTTCTATGCCATTTTCTTGCATCCAAACACGCAAAACATCTGCTCTTTCTTTTTCTACTTTTTTAATAATGGTTTCAATGGAGCTATTTTTCTTTACTTTTTTTAGCACCGTTTCATAATCTAATTCAAAAATATCTGAAAGTGCTTTTGCTACTTTTTCTTTATCTTCTTTTGCAATATTAACAGGATTTACTGTAATCGTTTGTACAGTAGCACTCACTGCTAATTCTACTTTCCCTGTTGCATCATAAATGGTTCCTCTTTTAGGATTAATCTTTCTATCTAATGTTTGTTGCCTATATGCCATAGCTTGCAATTCTTCTCCTTGTACAAATTGGATATAGGCAATTCTTGTTAGTAAGGCTGCTAGAATACTAATGGCAATTATCATTTCCCATTTCATTCTTTTCTTTCTTGTAATATTTCCTATATTTTCTTCTCTCTTTGCTTCTTTTTTCCCTAACTTTTTAAAATTGATAGGCTTTCTTTTTTTCCATTTTTCTATTTCCTTATTTCTATCTTCTTTTTTTATTTTCTTTTCTAGTTTTTCTTTTAGTATTTGCTGTGCTGTTCTTTTCTTTTTTCTTTCTTTTTCTATTTGATGATTTTGTTTTTTCAAATCTAAAACCTCACTTCTACCATACACTCTTATTTTATTTGTATTTTAGAAATGCTATTTTATGACTTTGTTTTAAGCATAAAAAAATAGAGTATATCCCCAATAATGGTTTTATATTCTATCTCTTTTCTCTATTAATGAATACTTTGCGTTAATATTTCTATAATTCTATCCCACAATGTTTTATCTTCTTCTATGATAACCTCTTCTGTTGCAGATTGTACATAGTCTTTTTTGTCTAAATTGACATATACTTTTTGACTATTATCTAATTTCTGCATTCCTAGTCTTTCTTTAGCTAGCTGCTCGATATTTGTAAGATTTAAACTATTTTCTATATTTACTTTTAATTGTTCATTTTCTTTTTCTATTGTTGCTAAATTTTTCTTTAGCGTTTCTTTTTCATTAAAGCTTTCTGTGATAAGTGAGTTTTGATAACTAATGGCAAAAAGAACAGCAAATCCAAGTAGTATATATAACACCACTTTTGCTTTTGGCCTTAAACGTACTTTTAATTTTGTTTTTTTCTTGTTCTTTGTTTTTGTGCTAGTATGCTTTTTTTGTTTTTCTTCTTGTGGTAAATCATACTCTGGTTGTATTTTTCTAGGGCTTGTCTCATACTGATAACCATTATATCTTGCCCCATTTGCCATTTGTTTCTCACCTACCTTTCTTTTGTTTTTATTGTTTTTCAAATATTCTTAGTTTTGCACTCTTAGACCTTGTATTTTCTTTTTGCTCTTCTAGTCCTGCCTCTATTGGTTTTTTATTTATCATTTTTCCTTCTGATTTACATCCACATACACAGTAAGGTAAATCTTTTGGACAAGTGCATACTCCTTCTGCTTGTACCATTGCTTTTTTTACGCTTCTATCTTCTAAGGAATGAAATGTAATAACACATAACCTTCCTTTTGACTTTAAACATTCTATAGATTGTTTTACTGTTTCAAACAATGGCTCTATTTCATTATTCACTTCTATTCTAATAGCCTGAAAAGTTCTCTTTGCTGGATGTCCTTCTTTTTGTTTTGCTTTCGGAATAGAGTTTTCTATAATAGAAACAAGCTGCATTGTTGTTTCTATCGGCTTTTGTTTTCTTTCTTTTATTATATTTCTTACAATTTGTCTTGCAAATTTTTCTTCTCCATACTCTTGTAAGATATGAATTAATTTTTCTTCTGAATAGGAATTTACTACATCGTAAGCTGTTAAATCTTGCGTTTGATCCATTCTCATATCTAGCTTTGCCTCTCCCATGTAACTAAATCCTCTTGCTCTTTCATCTAATTGATAAGAAGATACTCCTAAGTCTAATAAAATACCATCTACTTTATCGATTGCTAATTCTTCCAATATATTTTTTAAATCATCATGATTTCCATGGATATAGGTAATGTTGGAAAACTCTTTTAAATTTTCTTTGGCGGCTTCTAGTGCTTCTGTATCTCTGTCTATAGCAATTAGTCTTCCTTGGGCTGACAATTTTTTAGCAATTTCTCTGCTATGCCCTCCTCCACCGAGTGTTCCATCCACATAAATGCCATCTGGACGAATTTGCAAACCTTCTATACATTCTTTTAAAAGTACTGGTTTATGTTCAAATTTCAATGTGTCACCTCTATTTTTGCAAATATAGCATAATCAGTTGGTATTATAAAATACCAACTGTTCATGCCACTTTTTTAGTTTTTTCTTATGTATCTCTTCCCTATGTATTTTCTTATCTTTCGTAATAATATTTTCTTTTGTAATTGGCTTTTTATCTTATTCCTTTGTGTCTTTTCTTTTTTATCTTTAGAAAAGCTTTTTTCTTTTTATCTTTTGTGTTTTCTGTTTTTTTCTTTAGTAAAAGGATTTTTTATTTTTATCTTTTGTAAATTTGTTTTTTATCTTTTGTTATTTTTCTCTTTTGTGTTTTTCTTATTTTTCTTTTGTGTGGTTTATATAAACTTTTGCAAGTTATATACCAAGCATTGTCATATTTTCTGCAATTTCATCTGCTGAAATATTTTCTTCGCTATTATAGACTTTCCATTTGTCTTTATTCCATATTTCCAATCTAGTTCCTACACCAATAATGACTACATCTTTTTCCATATTGGCATACTCTCTTAAGTTGCTGGCAATTAGGAATCTCCCCTGTTTGTCTATTTCGCATTCTATTGCTCCTGACAAGAAAAATCTAACGAAATCTCTTGCATTTTTATTGGTAAGTGGAAGTGTTTTTAGTTTTTCTTCAAAATTTGCCCATTCTGTTTGTGAAAATCCGAAAAGACATCCGTCTAATCCTTTGGTTACGATGAATTTTTCTCCCATATCTTCTCTTAACTTGGCTGGCATAATTAGTCTGCCTTTTGCATCAAGAGAATGCTCATATTCACCGATTAACACTTTGTTTCACCTCCTGGGATTTTTATTCCACTTTCTACCACTTCTCTCCACTTCGATTAAATTGTAATACAAGTATTTTGAAAAATCAAGTGTTTTTTTGAATTTTTTTATTTTTTATGAAAAAAAAACACCTTGCCATTTTTGCAAAGTGTTTTTTAATTATTTATTTTATTATTTTTGTCTTATTACATTGCTCTTGCTTTCACCACTAATCTTTGTTGTCCATAATTGGTACAAGTAATTAAGGTTACTTCTTTATTTCCATTGGTTAGCTGACTGGTACAAGCTACATCGGTTGGTTCTACTACGTATTTATCATATACTGTATATTTTAAAGTCTTTCCATCCATATCTGTTAATTCTACAGTATCACCACTTACAATTTCGTTTAGTCTACCAAACATTTTCTTATTTTTATAGTTATGCCCCACAATACAATAATTTCCTACTTCGTTTGGACCTGGTCCCCAATATTTATTCAAAGAAATTTTTAATAACTCTTCTGATGTTTCTGATATAATAGGATAATTAATGGATAATCTTGGTATATTTAATACTGCTTCTACTGTGTAGGTTGTTCCATTGCTTGCAGTATAGGTTTGTGTTGTAATTTTATTCGTTGGTTTTATAATTTGACTATCCAAATCTGCATCATCTTCAATGGCTACTATTATTACATCATCCGTAGTTTTTCTTGTAGTGGTATCTTCTGTAACTATTGGTTCCTTATTTTGCTCGTTTTGCAATTGTACTTCTGCCAAAATTTGCTGAGATACTTCTTCGCTTTTATTTCTATCATATTCTGCATAGATATAATAGGAGGATAATAGACATACTACTAAAACAGAAATAAAAAACTGCAATTTATATAGTTTCTTTTTTCTGCGTAATTCTGGTGTTATATATAATTTTTGTGTTACCAAAATTTGATTCATTTTTTCCTCCTTTTCCGTGATTTTATTATAGCATACCCACTAGTTCTTTTTCAAGATTTTTTCTCATTCTTTTCGCTAAATTTGTTACTTCTAGATGGAACTTTCTTCTATCTTTCTAAAATGGATAAAGGTAGCAATACATCTAAACCTTTTGTGCTATTTCTGCAAACTGTTCTAATGTTAAATTTTCTCCTCGGGTTGTTTCTGGTAAATTCAATTCTTGCATAATTTCTTTTAGTTTATTTTTTTCTATTAATCCACTATTTCCTATTCCATTTAAAAGTGTTTTTCTTCTTTGCATAAAGGATGCTTTAATAAGTGAAAATAAGAATTTTTCATCTTTTACTTGTACTTTTGATTTATCTCGAAGAATTAATTGAATAACCTCCGAATCCACCTCTGGCGCTGGTATAAAACTTTGTCTTGGCACTTCTACTACTTCTTTTGTTTCACAATAATATTCTACCCCATAAGTAATCGCACCACATAATTTATCCCCTGTTTTGGCGGTTAATCTTTTTGCCACTTCTTTTTGTACCATTACTGTAATTGTCTTTACTGGCAGTCTATCCTCTAATAATTTCATAATAATAGGTGTAGTAATATAATAAGGAAGATTAGCTACAATTTTTACTTCTCGTATATTTTCTTCTTTTTCTATATATTCTTTTAATGGTACTTTTAAGATATCTTGGTGAACAAGTTCTAAATTTTGATATAAAAAAAATCTTTCTTGTAAGATGGGTATCATTTTTTCGTCTAGTTCTACTGCAATTACTTTTTTTGCTTTTTCTAATAGTTCTTTTGTTAAAGTACCTAATCCTGGACCTATTTCTATGACTAAATCTTCCTTTGTAATATCTGCTGCTTCTATTGTTTTTTCTACAACAGTATCTTCTATTAAAAAGTTTTGTCCTAATTTTTTATTGGCGTGAATATGATATTTTTTTAACAACTGCATGGTATCTCTATATACATTTTCCATTTTCTTTCCTCTTTCTTTCGTTACCATTTTATCAAATTTTCTTTTCTATGTAAATGGTTTTTGTTCTTTTCGTATATGTTAATGATGTGAATTTTTTGTGATTATATTGCTTTTTGGTAGATTTTAGGTTAGAATAGCATTGGTGAAGTAGAATTATGAAAAATCAAAAGTCAAATTCTTCGAAGAGACCTAAAAAGAAAAAAGTGATTTCTTTGTCTTCTAAGAAGAAAAAAGAAAACGAGAAAAGAGTATTAAAAAAAGATTTTGCTACTCGTAAAAAAGAGCAAGAAATGAATAATAGACCTATCCCTCCTAAGAGACTTTTAAAATGTGCTGTATTTGTACTAGTTCTATTAGTTTGTTTGACAGTTCGTATTGGATTTTTACAATTTGTACAAGGAAGCGAACTAAAAGCTGCTGCTACTCGTAGTCAAACGGCTAATCGTGTTATTAGTCCTAAAAGAGGTAGTATTTATGATGCTACTGGAAAAGTTTTAGCAACTAGTGCACCAGTGGATACGGTAACTATTAATCCTAAGCTAATAAAAACAGATAACAAAGAAAAAGTGGCAAAAGCTTTTTCGGATATTTTTGGTTTAGACTATGAAGAAACTTTGCAAAAAGTAAGCAGCGAAAAAGAAGTAGAAACCATTATTCGAAAAGTAGAAAAAGAGCAAATCGATTCTTTAAAAACATGGATGAACGAAAACAGTATTTATTCTGGTATTAATATTGATGAGGATTCTAAAAGATATTATCCTTATGGCACACTTGCTTCTAATTTAATTGGTTTTTGTGATACAGATAACCAAGGCTTAGAAGGTTTAGAGTTATATTGGGATTCTGTACTAACAGGTACACCTGGTAAAATTGTTAGTAGCCAAGATGCGGTAAGTGAATTTATCCCTGATGAAAATGAGACTTACATAGCAGCTGAAAATGGTAGTGATATTACTTTATCTATAGACGCCAATATTCAGGCCATTGTAGAAAAATATTTGAAGCAAGCTTGTATTGAAAATATTTGTGGAAATGGCGGAACTGCCATTATTATGCGTCCATCTACTGGCGATATTTTAGCAATGGCTACTTATCCCGATTATGATTTAAATAATCCACGTTCTGCTCCTAGTTCTTTTGATGTAACTACTTGGAATGCTATGTCTAGCACAGAACAGGTAAATGAACTTTATCAAGTATGGAGAAATAGGGCAGTTTCTAATACTTACGAACCTGGTTCTACTTTTAAAATTATTACTGCTTCTGTAGGTTTAGAGGAAAATTTAGTAAGTACTGATACACCAGGCGACTTCATTTGTAATGGCTATGAGATGGTAAGTGGTACAAAAATTAATTGTTGGAAAAAAATTACCACTCATGGTTCCCAAACTTTAAGACAAGCTCTTATGAATTCTTGTAATCCTGCTTTAATGCAATTAGGAAAGCGCATTGGTGCAGAAACTTTATATAAATATTATGAAGCTTTCGGGCTATTTAGCAAAACAGGAATTGCCACAGCAGGCGAGGTAAACAGTAATTTTTGGGATTTAGAGGATGTAGGACCTGTGGAACTTGCTACTATGTCTTTTGGTCAGAGATTTACTATTACACCTCTTCAATTAATTACGGCTGTATCTTCTATTGCTAATGATGGTGTTTTAATGCAACCTCGTATTGTAACCCAGGTAACCAACACGGATAATAACTCTGTTACTACTATTGAACCAACTAAAGTAAGACAAGTGCTTTCTACTGATACTTGTGATAAAATTATAGATATGCTAGAATCTGTTGTTACAGATGGTACTGGTCGTTATGGTCAAGTGGCAGGATATTCTGTTGCTGGAAAAACAGGAACTTCTGAGCCAAACCCAGCACACCCAGAAGAAGGCTATGTAGCTTCTTTTATTGGTATTTCTCCTGTAGAAGATCCAGAAGTAGTGGTATTAGTTACTTTATATAATCCACAAGGAGAAAGCAACCAAGGTGGTCAAATTGCAGGTCCTGTTGTTTCTCAAATTTTATCAGAAGTACTTCCTTATTTAGGAATTGCATCTGATGATTTGTCACAATCTGATGCTTCCGATTCTTTAACAACAACTGTTTTACAAGATGTACGTAACAAAACTGTAGCAGAAGCTAAGAAAATATTAGAAAATGCAGGATTTACTTGTAATTTCTCTGGTACAGATACTTCTCAAATTGTGACAGACCAAGTACCAAAGCCAGGAACCTCTTTATTAAAAGATGCCACCGTTCAATTATATACTGCTACTAATAATGCAAGAGTATCACAAACGGTACCAAACTTAAAAGGAATGAGTTATGCTAGGGCAAAAAATGCTTTAGAAGCTAAAAATTTAAATATTCATGTTACTGGTTCTGGAACTGTTTTATCGCAAGACCCTATGGCTGGAACTACTGTAGAAGAAGGTACAGTTATTAATGTTACTTTGCAAAAAGAAATTCAAGATGCGCACTAGGTTACATTAAATTTAAAAAAATTTTCTATTTGCTTGCCGGAAATCTTCGTAAATTTCAAATGACTTACGAGAGTTTCCGGCATCTTTTCATATATCTGTTAATTTTTTTCTATCTAATATTCCTTTAAGTCTTGCTTCAATCCATTTATCTGAATATCCTTTATTCCTATAATAGTCAATTGCTCTATTAATAGCAATTTCTGGATTAAAAACTTCATCTATTCTTTCTTGCCCCAAAGATGCGAGCCATAGTTTAAATGGTTCTGCTTTTGAACTTGGAATTGATTCTATTAATCTTAAAATTCCTTCTGTATCTAATGTATCTGTGACATATTTTTTGCCATCTTTATTTGATTTTAATTTCAGTTGCACGATTTTTTCGTGCAACTCACTTCCCTCGTCTATTAGTTTTCGTTTTAAATCGCTCCAATAATTTCTTGGAATTTTACTATCTGTTAATGCACTAATGACATCGACGACACTAAAAAAATATTCTTCTTTTTCTGCATCCCAGATGCTTCTTATTTCTTTTCCTTCAAAAAGATTTGAAATTGTTTCCAATTTATTATTCTCCACCATACAAAATTATCTCCTTAATTAGTTTTAACTATTATATAACACCATTTATATTTTGTCAAACATTTGTTTTTAATTTGTAAAAAAGAAAGCCTTTTACTAAAGACTTCCTATCTAAGTTTTATTTCTAAAAATTTATAAAATCCTCAAAAAGCAGTTATTGTATAGTATCTATGTCTATTCTAGAATTTTATGGTTTTTCTTTTCTTTTTTGCATATGATAACTTACTTTTGCCAAGAGTGTATCTGGTACTATTTTGCTAAAAAAACGTGTACACTTTACACTGATTCCTGGCATAATTAGAAATTTGTTTTTTAACATTTTATCTATTCCATATTGGGCTACTTTTTCGCTACTTGCTTGTGGCAAGTTAAACTTTACATGTGCTACATTGTTAAAATTGGTATCTACTGGACCTGGACACAACACACTTATTTTTATGCCACTTTTTTGTTTTTTTAGTTCTTCTCTTAAACTTTGTGAAAAACGAAGAACATAACTTTTGGTACTATAATAAGTGGTCATGAGCGGACCTGGTAAGAAACTGGCTATAGAAGATACATTTAAAATATGACCTGCATTTTTTTCTAACATATCTTGCAAGAATAGCTTAGTTAATATATGCACTGCTTTGATATTGGTATCTATCATATTTAGTTCTGTTTCTAAACTTGTTTGCGTAAATCTACCAAACAAGCCAAATCCTGCATTATTAACCAGAATATCTATGCTTCCTACTTTTTCTTTTGTTTGCGCATATAATTTTTTACATTCTTCTTCCTTGCTTAAATCTGCTAATATAATTTCTATTTTCGGCTGTGTGTTAGCCTCAGATGGATTTGCATGGAACTTTTCTAATTCCTGTTTTAATTCTTCTAGCTTTTCTTTATTTCTTGCAGTTATTACGATGTCGTACCCTAGTTTATATAAATACCTTGCCATATCTCTTCCTATTCCAGAAGAAGCACCTGTTACTAATGCAATCATTTTATTTTTTTCTTCCTTTCTCCTCAAAGTTTTTATTTTGAGATTTACACTCTTTCATTTGATAAAATCTAGGTAATTATTTGCCCCCTAATTTTTCTTTTACATTTAAAAAGAGGAAATAAATAATGATTTACTTATTTCCTCCTTTACTTTTCTTATTTTTAGGAAAGATTTTTTCTGTTTAGCATTCTTTATCCTTCTTTCCTATTTTTCTTTTTATTCTGCAAAAATTTCTTCGAATTCGTCTCCGTCTATCTTTTCTTTCTCTAGCAAGATACCTGCTACTTTATGCAATTTATCTACATTTGCTCTTAAAATTTCTGTTGCCATGTGGTAAGCATTATCAATAATTCTTTTTACTTCTTCATCAATAATGCCGGCAGTTTCTTCGGAGTATTCTTTTGCTTGTGCAAAATCTCTTCCTAGAAATACTTCTTCTTGTCCAGATCCTAACATGATAGTTCCAATTCTATCGCTCATTCCATATTTAGTTACCATATTTCTAGCAATTTTGGTTGCTCTTTCTATATCGTTACTTGCTCCGGTAGAAATATCGTCTAAGATTAATTTTTCTGCTGCTCTTCCACCTAGTAAAGATACAATAGTTTCTTCCATTTCTGATTTTGACATAAAGTTTTTATCTTCTGTTGGACGGTACATTGTATACCCTCCAGCCATTCCTCTAGGTACAATTGAGATTTGATGTACTGGATCTTGTGTTGGTAAAAATCTACTAACTACGGCATGGCCAGCTTCATGATAAGCTACTAATTTATTTTCTTTTTCGCTTCTTACTCTTGTTCTCTTTTCTGGTCCCATGGTTACTTTTACCATAGCATCTTCTATTTCCCTCATTCCTATTTCTGGTAAGTTTCTTCTAGCAGAAAGTAGTGCTGCTTCGTTTAAAACATTCTCTAGGTCTGCTCCTGAAAATCCTGAAGTATTTTTTGCAATAATTCTTAAATCTACATCATCTGCCAATCTTTTCTTTCTAGCATGTACTTCTAATATTTGTTCTCTTGCTTTTACATCTGGTGAACTTACTACAATTTGTCTGTCAAATCTTCCTGGTCTTAATAAAGCTTTATCTAAGATATCTGGTCTATTGGTTGCTGCTAGTACAATAACCCCCTCATTTTCTGCAAATCCATCCATTTCTACTAGCAATTGATTTAAGGTTTGTTCTCTTTCATCATGTCCACCACCAAGACCTGCACCTCTTTGACGTCCTACTGCATCAATTTCGTCGATAAATATAATGCATGGTGCTTTTTTCTTCGCTTCTTCAAACAAATCTCTTACTCTAGATGCTCCAACACCAACAAACATTTCTACGAAGTCGGAACCACTAATAATAAAGAATGGTACTCCTGCCTCACCAGCTACAGCTCTTGCAAGAAGTGTTTTACCAGTTCCTGGTTGTCCTACTAATAAAACTCCTTTTGGAATTCTTGCTCCCATATCTGTAAATTTCTTTGGATTTTTTAAAAATTCTACAATTTCTTCTAATTCTTCTTTTTCTTCATCTACACCTGCTACATCTTTAAAAGTTACTTTTGCTTTATCTTGTGGAGAAACCATTCTTGCTTTGCTTTTTCCAAATGTCATGGTTTTGCTTCCCCCATTTTGGCTTCCATTCATCATAAAGAACCAGAAAATTAGGAAGATAATTAAAATTCCAAATGGAGTAAGTAAACTTAGAATTACCATAAAGAAAGATTCTGACCTTTCAGAAACTTCTATGGTTCCTGCTTTCATAGAGTCATTTACAGTTTCCATTAAATTATCTATACTAGGAATATTTACTTCTTTTGGTACTCTATCATTTTTCATAGTAACTTCTGCAGTTGTTCCACTAGAGTCTATTACAATTTCTTCTACTTCTCCTGCATCAATACTTGCTACTAATTCTGAATACGCTAATTTATTACTAGAATTATCTAAAATAGAACTGACTAATACGATAAAAATAATAAATATAATCAGCCACATGGCTAGTGTTTTAATTCCGTTTTTCAAGTTTTTTCCTCCTTACTTTTTGATAAAAAATTTCTCTTTTATCACATTATAGAAATATACCATAGAACTTGTATAATTGCAAGGGTATTTTATAAAGTTTTTTCATGCAAAATCCCTCTGTATCAAGCTTTTTACTACGGAAATACGCTTTAAAAGCAGACTACTGCTCTAGGAAAAAAATTTTTCCTTTGTTTACCAATACTTTTACTTTTTTATTAGGAATTAAATATTTATTTCCTACATTTTTTTCACAAAGTTTGATAATATCTTCTATATGTATTTTTTCGATATCTTTTGTTGTTCCTAATAACCTATTAATAGTATATCGTATTACTCTGGATTTTATGACAAAATCTTGTTCTTTCCATTTTTTTAAGGATAATAGTATACTGTTCTCCTGATTCGTTTCTCCTTCTAAATTTTCTTCTAATACCATAAAATCATATGCTTTTTTGGTTTGTTTTTCTAAATAGTGATTTTCTTGCCTTGCTAATTCTGACAAACGATTTAGTGTAGCTACTATATTGGGATTCCATTCTTTTTCTAGAAATGGTATTAATGTATTTCTTACTTTATTTCTGTTATATACATTTTCTTGATTGGATGTATCTATTTTAGGTTGCAAATTTTTTTCTTCGCAATACTGATAAATCTCTTCTTTGGTGCAATGGATAAGTGGTCTAATAAATACTACCTTTTTTTCGTTTTTGCGAATTGGTTCTATTCCTTTTAAACCTGCTGTACCACTACCTCTTATAATATTCATAAGCACGGTTTCTGCATTGTCGTTTGCTTGATGTGCCGTTACAATTTTTTGTGCATTTTGCTCTTGCCTCACTTCTTCAAAAAATTGATAACGTAGAAGTCTTCCCATTTCTTCTGTTCCTTTTTTCTCTTTTTGGGCTAATTCTTTTACATTTACTCTTTTTACAAAACAAGGAATTTGATGCATCTTGCAAAATTCTTCCACATAGACTGTTTC
Source organism: uncultured Clostridia bacterium (assembly GCA_944386655.1). GTDB lineage: Bacteria > Bacillota > Clostridia > TANB77 > CAG-508 > UMGS1663. The sequence goes on from CALXBX010000004.1 coordinate 24,888, forward strand.
TTCCTCTGCTTCTTTACGTAGCATATGATTGACATGTGCCACTAATAGAGTACAAGAAGGAATTTGATTTTTCTCTTGTAAGGTAAGTAAGATATGCAATAAAGCCATAGAATCTGGTCCTCCAGAAACTCCTATGACTAATTTATCCTCTTTTTTTATTAATTGATATTTTTTTATGGTTTCCAACACCTTATTTTCTAACGTCATTTTCTTTCCTTCTTTTTTCTTTTTTGCTTTCCCTACTTTGTGAATACTTTCTATTATTCTTTATATTTATTAGCAAACTTTGTGTAATTTCCAAGCCACAATAGTTCTACTGTTCCTGTAGAGCCTGAACGATGTTTTGCTAAGATAACTTCTGCTATGTTTTTCTTTTCACTGTCTTCGTTATAGTAATCATCTCTATATAAGAACATAACAATATCAGCATCTTGTTCTATAGAACCAGACTCTCTTAAGTCTGATAGCATTGGTCTATGGTCCGGTCTTTGTTCTGGTGCTCTGGATAATTGAGAAAGTGCAATGACTGGCACGTTAATTTCTTTTGCTAAAATTTTTAAAGAACGGCTAATTTCTGCAATTTCCTGTTCACGACTACTTCCTCTTTTTCCGCTTCCTTGTACTAATTGTAAATAGTCAATTACCACCAATCCTATATTTTTTTCTAATTTTAGCTTTCTGCATTTTGCTCTAATTTCCATTATGGAAATACCTGGTGTATCATCAATAAATATTTGCGCTTCTGATAATTCTCCTGATGCTTCTGCCAATTTTGTCCATTCATCATCATCTATTTTTCCGGTTCGTACTTTATTACTATCTACCATGGCTTCACTGCACAAAATTCTATTTGCCATTTGCTCTTTTGACATTTCTAGACTGAATATCACCACAGGAATTTTTGCTCTTGTTGCCGCATAAGAAGCTATATTTAAAGCAAAAGCAGATTTTCCCATAGCAGGTCTTGCTGCCACTAAGATTAAATCCGAATTATGAAGGCCTGCAGTCTTATAATCTAAATCGGCAAATCCTGTTGGCACCCCTGTAATATGTTGTTTTTGGTTATATAACTGTTCCAACTCTGTAAAGGTATCCACTAAGATATCTTTCATGGAGCTATACCCTTTTTGATTTCTAGATTGAATGGTGTTAAATATTTTCTTTTCTGCCTGATCCATAATCATATCTACATCTTGTGTTTCGTCATACCCCAATTGGATAATTTCATTGGCTGTCTTTAATAAATTTCTTAATATGGACTTTTCTTCTACAATTTTAATATATTTTTCTACATTGGCTGTGGTTGGTACTTTATCTGGCAAAGTAGCCAAAAACTCGATTCCTCCTACCGCATCTAACTGTCCTAAAGAAGAAAGTTCTGCTTTTAAAGTAATAATATCCACAGGCTCTGCACGATTATATAAACTTAAAATGGCATGATAAATGATACGATTATCTTCTCTATAAAAATCTTCTTCTTTTAAGACTTCTATAGCGGAAATAATAGCTTCTTTATCTGTTAACATGCTTCCTATCACTGCTTGTTCTGCTTCTGTGTCATGTGGCGGTACCTTTCCTATATCCATTTGTTTTCCTTCCTATTATTCTTCTACAATTTTTACTTTTACGTTTCCTATAACGCCTTCATATAGCTTAATTTCTACAGAATAAACGCCTAATGTTTTTATGGTTTCTTTTAGCATAATTTTCTTTTTGTCTACCACAATTTTATGTTCTTTATTTAGGTTTTCTGCTATTTCTTTTGCCGTTACTCCTCCAAAAATTTTTCCGTTTTCTCCTGCTTTTACTTTTATAGTTAGTGTAATTTCTTTTAATTTACTGGCTATTTTCATAGCTTCTTCTTTCTCTTGATCTTTTTTAAATTGCCTAGATTCTTGCTTTGCTTGTAGTTTCGCCATATTCTCTTTATTGGCTTCTACTGCTAATTTTTTAGGAAATAAATAGTTTCTGGCGTATCCATCACTACTATTGATGACTTCGTCTTTTTTTCCTACTCCTTTAATATCTTCTAATAAAATTACTTTCACTTTTTTTCTCTCCTTTCTCCTCTTACTGTCCTATATAGTTTACCTCAAAATCCGCTTTTTTTCAAGGTTCTTTAAGAAAAAAGATAAACCTCTAATGGGCTTATCTTTTCATCTTCTTTTATCCTACAATTTCGCTAAAGTATTCGTTAATTCTATTAATTAACTCTTGTTTTACTTCTTCTATGTTCATTCCTTCTACTTGAGCACCTGCTAGTGTTATGTGACCACCGCCACCTAATTTTTCCAAAATAAGTTGCACATTAATGTCTCCAATAGAACGGCCACTAATACATACTTTATCTCCTAAATTGCCAATAACAAAAGATGCTGTAATATCACTAATAGTTAATAACTCGTCTGCAGCCTTGGCACAAACAATATTGGCATTTTCATCTTGTGCATCGTAAATAGAAATTCCTATGGTATCGTTTACAATTTCTGCTTTTTCTACAATTTGTGCTATTTTATTGTAAGTTGCTAAGTCACTTTGGAACCATTTTTTTACTTTGATAATATCTACGCCACATTTACGAAGATATGCTGCTGCCTCAAAAGTTCTTACACCTGTTTTAAATGTAAAGTTTTTGGTGTCCATCATGATGCCGGCATATAAGCCTTCTGTTTCTATTTCTGATAAGTTAATATCATTTTCGGAATATTCTATCAACTCTGTTACTAGTTCACAAGCAGAAGAAGCATATACTTCATGGAAGGTTAATATAGCATTTTCTATAAAATCTGGACTTCTTCTATGGTGGTCTATCACTACAATTTTGTTAGTTCTTTCTAATAATTCTGGGACTTCCACATAATTCGTTTTGTGAGTATCTACTACAACAAGTAACGTTTGTGGTGTTATCGTTTCTAGTGCGATATCTTTTGTAATAATTGCGTTTTGGTACTCTTCTTCTTTTTTTGCTTCTTCTAAAAAGGTTTCTAAGCTCATTCCTCCTGTTTCGTTTACTATATAGGCTTCTTTTCCTACTGTTTTTGCAATACGATAAATACCAAAACTTGCTCCCATAGCATCAATATCGCTATTTGAATGCCCCATAATCATTACTTGCTCTGATTCTTTGATTAATTCTTCTAAGGCATGAGACACAATTCTTGCTTTTACTCTAGTTCTTTTTTCCATTTCCTGTGTTCTTCCACCAAAGAAAGTATATTTTCCATCTTTTCGAATAACGGCTTGGTCTCCTCCACGTCCTAGTGCTAAGTCTATAGCAGCTTCTGCGGATTTATATTTTTCATAATTAGATGCGCCCTCGTTAGAAATAGCAATACTTAAGGTAGATTGTAATTTCCCTGGAATTTTGATTTCTTTCATGGTATCTAAGATGTTAAAACGGTTTTCTTCTAGTTTTTCTATATATTGCTGTTCTAATATAACCACAAAAGTATCTCTATCAGATTTTACAATTAACCCTTCAAATTCTGCAGCCCAGTCATAAAGTGTTTTCTCTATTTGTGCTAATATTTGTGGTCTATCTTCACTGGAAATTCTTTGCATAATCTCTTCGTAATTATCTACCATGATAATACCAATACAAATTTGAGAATTTTCATAATTTTTAGCTAATTCTACATTTTGTGTTTCATCTATAAAATACAATGTAGCCATATATTGGGCTTCTTTGTTTTTCTCTTTTTCTTTAGATTTTACGTATTCTCCCAATATTTTATAAGTTTTATTTCCTATTTTTACTTGTTTTTTTATTAATTCTTCTAATTCTCTTTTATTTTCTTCGCTACTATTCTCGATTTCTAATCTTAATTCTTTTACAATGTTATTTAGATAATTATGAATATCGATATTGGCAAATTCATGAATGAATTTAGAACTTTTCCATATCACATTTCCATCTGTTTCGATAATAATAAGTGGAAATGGAGAATTGATTAATGTACTTTTTGCTGCGTTATCCACTGTTAGCGTTAAATCTTTAATATGTTCTGATAATTCTGCTTTTCTTTTGTTATTCGTCCAATAGGCATACATTAATACTAAAGCATATAGTAAAATAGCTGGTGTAATGTATTGAATTTCGTAGCAACACAAAATAATTAATAGTATTGCAATAATTACTAAATACACTTTTGTTTTGGACACTAGTTTGTCAAATAGTTTTCCATTATAGTTTTTCGGCATTTTTATCTCCCTTTATCCATTTTTACAATTACCATTTTACTCTTTTTTTACCATTTTGTCAATGTGTTGGTGGTTTACATATATACCTAACGTTTTGTTACGTATTTTTGATTTTTATGATTTGGTTTTTCTGGTATGGTCATTTGTAATTTTCCACTATCTAATAAAGGTCTCATATATTTTAAATAGAAATTTCTTCTATCCTTTAATTCTAAATATTCCATTATTTCTTTTGTTGTTCTTGGTTCTTTACAAAATTCTAATATTTTATCTTGGTGGGTATCTTGGTGGGTATCTTGGTGGGTTCTTGGTCGGTCTTTTGTTTCGTTTTCAAATCCATCATGTATAAATATTGTTGTAATAAAATAATCTCTGCATCCTTCTCCTACATTTATTTCTATTATGAAATTATACCACTCCACATATGTGATTTACTGTATTCGTTTCATAATCTCTCCGCATTTTTCTATCACTTCTGCTTCCTCATTTTCAAATTGTAACTGATAATTTTCCATTATTATCTTACCATTTACAATGCTTGTTTCTACATTGTTTCCTTTTGCGTTATAAACTAAATCTGCTATAATATCATTTACTGGTTGCATAACGATATTATTTAAGTTAACGATAATTATATCGGCAAGTTTGCCCTCTTCTATGCTTCCTATTTTCTGCTCAAGTCCTAATGCTTTTGCTCCATTTATTGTTCCCATTTTTAGTACTTCGTAAGCAGGCATTTGCACGGCATCTTCCTCTATTCCTTTTTGCAAAAGTGCTGCATATTTCATGCTTTCCCACAAGTCTAAATTGCTACCACTTCCCTGTCCATCTGTACCAATACTTACATTAATGCCTTGTTTTACCATCTCTGCAATATTAGCTACACCGCATCCTAATTTTAAATTACTTACTGGACAATGAGATATACTAATTTGTTTTAGCTGTGAAAGCCTTGCAATCTCTTCTTTATTTAATTTTACGCAATGAGCTAACAAGACTTTTTCATTAGAAAATAGCTCTTCTAGGACTTCTATTGGCTTTTTTCCATAACTTTCTTCTATATCTTTTACTTCTTTTGTATTTTCACAAAAATGCATATGCATAGCTAAAGCATTTTCTTTTGCAAATGCAATGCACTTTTCCACATATGGTTTACTTGCTGTGTATAATCCATGAATTCCCACATTAAAAGTCACTCTACCATCTTTTCCTTGATAATTTTTTATTAATGTTTTTAATTCCTTTAATCGATTTTCGCCTTCTTCTTCTCCTGATAAATCCATTAGTGTTCTAGTAGTTTGTAATCTAATGCCTGTGACTTCTGCCGCTTCTATAATCTGCTCTGTCATAAAATACATATCATTAATGGTAGTGGTTCCAGTTCTTATCATTTCTAAAAAAGATAAATAAGAAGCATAATAGATATCTTGCTTTGTTAATTTATCTTCCATTGGCCAAATTTTATCTTGCAACCATGATTGTAGTGGCAAACCATCTACGGTTTCTCTGAAAATGCTCATTGGTATATGAGCATGTGTATTAATTAAGCCTGGCATTACTACCTTATTCGTGGCATCTATTATTTTTTCGTTTTGCTCTGGTTCTAAGTGTTTTCCTATTTTCTCTATTTTATTCTTTTTAATGCAGATATCCATTCCTCTTTCTATTTTTTCTCTTTTTTCACTCATCGTAATTAAAATAGCATTTTGAATCAGCATCTTTCTTTTCCTCCTTCAAGATCTTGAACATTAGTATTCCCCCATTATTTATTATTCTAGCTAGATAAAATGTTATATATTAAAATTGTTTTATTTATATATGATTTCCAGAATATTACTAAAATTCATTTTTTTCTCCTTTCCTTTTGATTATAATCTTGCTTTTACGATAACAATATCCTATGCAAGTGGCCTAATAGCAAATTATTTAAAAGGATAGATTTTTTCATAAATCTATCCTTTCACTTATTCTTTGATTGACATTATATAATCACATTTGTTCATAATTTTATAGATATATCATAAAATAAATAATTTAACATGTGGTGGAGTCGATTGGTTTCACACCAATTTTTGTTGAGAACAACCGTTTTAAATTACATATAACTACGACCCCATATAATCTTTTTTAGGAATAATTATTGCTAAAGGATCATCCTGATGTTTGCCTGAATAAATCTGTGCTCTTTCTAACATAGTAGGAGTATATATCATTATTGATTCTGGCATATTATTCCTTAAAAAAGCCCCAACAATCGCCTCGCTAGATGCAATAACCTTTGATCGTGTTTCTATTTGTTCCATAGTCCAACCAAAAAGTTCGTAAAATTTTTTTCCTCTATCAATTATGCGATTTAGAATTATATTTTCTACAGGTAATGGAGTAACAATAATTCCCTCATAGCCTACTATATCCATCAATTCTGGGAATTTATCACTTAATAATGAAAAAGATACTCCATTTGGCACATAACTTTTAAATATCTCAATGTTCTTGTTTAGATCTTCAATCATATAAAGAGTCTTTTCTGGTTGTTCCAAAGCAATATCAAAAAATATTGCCTCTGGATTATTACATTCAAATCCTAATTTCCTTGTCATATTGGTTATTTCTAAAAGTCTTTTCAAACCATTTTTAGTAGTATTTCCCACATCATCTACCCTAAATCCTGCAACACCATCTCCTTTTATGTATGATGGGCAAAATAATGAGTAAAATTGTATTGGTTGATTTTTTTTTAAGATTTCGCAAATTTTTTTTGTAACAAACTTATTTCTCCAACCAACTATTTCTATTGATTGTAGGTATTTAAACCAAGTTAAAATCTTTTCATTAAAGTTAGTTAAGTTAGCTATATTTTTTATATCATCAAAATGTTCTTTAGATAATCTTTCATTTTTTAAAAAATCATTTAATTTTTTGTTCAAATTAGCAATCATTATATTTACCTCTTTACTTATTAAAGTATATTAAATTTTCTAGTTATTGTCAACTTTTTTCAAAAAATTTAATAATATATTGTTTTCGTACGATGAGATAAGATTTTACTGTTTGTTGTTTTCCTTATATTCCATATTATATTATCCAATTCAATAGTTGCAATATTTATACCCATCGACATCAAAATATCATGCATAATTTCTAGTACATATAGTGTATTTGCTCTTATCTCTACTTCCATTCGACTATTATGCCTTATTATTTTACCCTCCTGAATAATTTTTAATAATTTGTCATCATACTTAAAAATTCCTTGGTCATATAGAACTTTAGGAATAGCATAATCAGCACCTCCAGTCAAATTGTTTATAGACTTAACATTAGTTTTAATTGTTTCTGACATTCTAAATAAATCATTAGTTAACAAAATTGCCCTCTTATTAAAATGAATTATTCTTCCATTAAATTCACTTTTATCATCAAAATCATTAAAATTTTTTATAATATAATCCAACAATTCTTCGTCACTTGTTTTTGAAAATAACTCTTCATAAAATTTTCTACCTTTTTTTGCGATAATATTAATAGTTTTTTTTAAAAGCTTAAATCTTTTTTCTAGTAAATCTGGTACTTCATTATTTGACGTCATTATATTTTTAAATTCATAATATTTTAGATTATTTAAATAGTCAATATTTAAAAAGTTATTATTTTTATCTAGTTCTTTTAATATTATATAAAATAAAGCTTCTGAACCAATATATTCTCTTCCCTTATATAAGACTTTCCAATTTCTATTTTTCCAAAAGCAAAAATTCATACTTTCACATATAAAACTGAATATTATAAATTTTTCTTCTGTTAAATTAAAATCTTCTTTGTTAAACCAATAATGATATTCATATCCTTTAATTTCGTTTACAAATACATCTATCTTTGTTGTATCTATAAAAACATACTTACTATTTTCACTAATAAATTTTATTGTTTCAATATCCTTCATTTTATAACCAACCTTAGTAAATTAATCAATAACTTGTGGCATCGGTAAATCAAATGTAACATGGTTATATTTTTCTATTTTCTGTTCTTTACACAATTCAGAATATTTGTCATCCCATGATAGTCTATATGCTTTTTTTATATCCATGTTTAATTTTTTTACCCATTTTCTTACAATTTTTTGTGGTTCCTCAGAGTCACTCTTATTTTCAATTTCAACAGCAATTCCAAATGGATATTCATCCACAGCAATTTCCACTTCATTATTTGTAAATATCGTTCTATATCTTTCATAACTTTCAATTGATTTCATTTTCAAAACATTTTCAATTATAAACATTAAATTCTCATATTCGTTATAATTAATATTAAGTTCAACTTCTTCTTCTTTATTTATATCTGTTTCTGTTGTAGATGGTAATCTTTTCTTCCAGCTTAGTTTACATTCTGAAATGAAATCATTTTTTGTAATCCTTACTCTAAATCTCCCATCTACTTTCTTAGTGTAAAAGCTCATTTCTCTACAAGGATGATCAAATTGTAATGTTTTTTCATAGCATCTATTTTGCATTGATAGACCTTCGACATTTTTTATTTTTTCTATTAATTTTTCTAGCTCTTCTCTAGCAAAATAAAATCTCACCTCATATTCCATATTTATTTTTCTCCTTTATCTAACATTAATTCATATATCGCCAACTCCTCTTGAATTGCCACTTCCAAATCTGCAAATCTTAAATTATAGTTAGTAAAATTCTCATCTTCATAATTTGAGTTTGAAACTACTTCATTAAATACATTTCTGTCAAGACTTTTATTTAAATCGTTAATGAATTTTTTTATATTTTCTTTTTTTCCAAATACATTCATTATTCTACTTTCAATATTAGGTAATTTTTTTATATATATGTTAATCCCAGGTATCTGCCTTTCTGAAATGGTTGTTATCATTTCAACTCTTTTTACATAATCATATTCATTGTTTTCAAAAAAGGAACGTAACTTAGACAAACTTATCTCATCCTGAAAAATTTGAGTTTTTTCTTCATTAAAAGTTTTTTGTTCTACATGCACCTGCCCTTTTAAAAATATACACCCCTTTCCAATTGTATTAAGAACTTTACTGGATCTTATCCTAACTGATTTATTGCTAGTTTTGCTTTCAAAATAATACATTTTTTCTAAAGAAATCCTATCAAATATATTCTTTCCATACATATTTTGAATAGCTTTAAAAATGCTACTATTTACTCTACACGAAAAATTATTTTGTATTTTTATAACTGATTCGTCAACAATATAACGTTTTTCAATTCCACAAATAATCTTATCATAGACATCTAAAAACTTTTTCTTTATTCTGGAATCTAATATATAATTTTTATCATTATTAATTTTATCTACAATACTGACAAGTGTAGATAATGTTCTACTATTATACTTTCTGTCAGATATCAACTGGATAATTTTATCAATTGTTCCTTCTTCAAACTCATGAGTTTCATTTAATATTTTTATTAAATATTCTGATAAATTATCAGGATTCACATCTTTATCTTTATTTTCAATATACTTAATTACTTTTAATCCGCTTTCCTTTAGTACTTTTAATTTTCTTTCACTCTCTGAAATTAAAATAAATTTTTCATCTGATAATCCTAACATCTCTATTATTTTATAGACAATTCCATAACTTCTAAAATCATTAAAATTATTATTTCCGATTAATATTCTTTGTGCATCATCACGATTTTTTACCCCTATAAATTTTCCGTCTGTATTGCGTCCTGACACTTGTAATTCAAGTTCTTTTAATTTGTAATGTAACCCCCAACCTTGCGCCTCTTGTGGCAAATGAATAAATATACCATTTTTTTGTTCAATTAATTTTATAGAATTAATACGTTGTATTTCACAATCACAGTGAGAATCACCATACATTCCTAATAAACATTCGCTTTGAATCCTTAAAAAAATTTCTTTGTCTTTAAATATTTCTTTTAATTTTGAAACATAATCTATGTCTTTTTCAGCAATCCAATCATTTATTTTATTATCTTTTATTAATAATAATACATTCTCATTTGTCAATCCATATTCTTTTATTTCATTTTTATCTGCTTTATAACATACTGACAAAACACTTCCATTAAACAACTTATTCTTTTGTTGTAAATAAAATGAGATTTTATCGTTCATATTAAATACTCCTATTTTTTTGTATATTATACTATTAATTCCATTGATTGTAAACAGCTACTGACAAATTATACTAGAAAGTTAATTAAATTATATAAAATAAGAACAAGTAAGAATTTAAGTTTTATTGAACAAATAATTTATTTCTTGATTTAATATATAATATTACTAATTATACATTATTTGGTCTATTAAACATATTTAATTATCATTTACTTTAGATATTTTAAAAAAATGGCTAAAATAACTAAGGCAGAAAACTTAGGAAGTTTTCTGCCTAGATTATATTGACAATCAGCCTTTTTATTCTTGTGTAGTTACCGGTTCTTCTTTTTGTTCTTGGTCCTGTGCTTCTTTTTCTTCTGCTGGTTCTTCGTCTGTACTAATTCTTGTGTTTTTAAATTTATTTAGTCCTGTTCCTGCTGGAATTAGTTTTCCGATGATAACGTTTTCTTTTAGTCCTACTAATTCGTCTACTTTTCCTTTAATAGCTGCTTCTGTTAATACTCTTGTTGTTTCTTGGAAGGATGCTGCTGATAAGAAGCTATCTGTTGCAAGAGATGCTTTGGTAATTCCTAGCAATACTCGTTTTCCTGTTGCTGGACGTTTTCCTTCTTCTATTGCTTTTTCGTTTACGTCTTGGAACTCGTACATATCTACTAGAGATCCAGCAAATAGGTTTGTATCTCCATTATCTTCTACTCTTACTTTCTTAAGCATTTGTCTTCCAATAACTTCTATATGTTTATCGTTAATATCTACACCTTGGTTTCTATATACTTTTTGTACTTCTTGTACTAAGTAGTTATATACTCCTTCTGGTCCTTTGATAACAAGTAATTCGTTTGGATTGATAGATCCTTCTGTTAATGGCTGTCCTGCAACGACCTCGTCTCCATCTCTTACTTTTAGTTTAGATCCAAATGGTATCACATAGGTTCTACTATCGTCTTTTGCAGTAACAATTACTTCTTTTCTCTTCTTTTCATCTGAGATTTTAACAGTTCCATCGATTTCTGAGATAATAGCAAGTCCCTTTGGTTTTCTAGCTTCGAATAATTCCTCGACTCTAGGAAGACCTTGTGTAATATCTGCTACACCAGCAACACCACCAGAGTGAATGGTTCTCATAGTAAGCTGTGTACCTGGCTCACCAATAGATTGTGCTGCAATTATTCCAACTGCTTCTCCTATGCTGACTTCGTCACGTGCTGCAAGTCCCATACCATAACATTTTGCACATACTCCGTTTTTGGTTCTACATCCAAATACGCTACGTACTCTTACTTTTTCAATACCGGCTTCTACAATCTTATCTGCTGTTTTATCATTAATCATGGTATTGGTATCTACAATAATTTCTCCTGTTTCTGGATGTTTAATATCTTCTAATGGATATCTGCCAATTAGTCTTTCTTGCAAGCTCTCAATTACTTGATTTCCGTCTTTGATGGCTTCTAATTCAATACCATCATGTGTTCCACAATCATGTTCTCTTACAATAATATCTTGTGATACGTCTACTAATCTTCTTGTTAAATATCCAGAGTCTGCTGTTCTTAGCGCTGTATCGGATAATCCTTTACGTGCTCCGTGTGCTGAAATGAAGTACTCTAGGGCATCTAGTCCTTCACGGAAAGAAGAACGAATTGGTATTTCTACTGTTTTACCAGTGGTACTTGCCATAAGTCCTCTCATACCTGCAATTTGTTTTAATTGGTCTAAGTTACCACGTGCTCCAGAATCAGACATCATAAATACTGGATTTAATTTTGAGAAGTTTGCTTTCATAGCATCTTTTACTTCGTCTGTTGCTTTTTCCCAAATTTTAATAACAGAATTGTATCTTTCTTCTTCTGTAATTAAACCACGTCTATATTGTTTTGATACATTATCTACTTCTACTTGTGCTTTTTCCAAAATGGTTTTCTTTTCTTCTGGCACTTTTACATCATCAATGGATACGGTAATACCAGCAAGTGTAGAGTATTTATATCCGGTTGCTTTAATGTAGTCTAATAATTCTGCTGAACGGCTAAGTCCATGTTTATTAATACTCTTTTCTACAATTTTTCCTAATTGTTTTTTATTGACTACAAAATTGATTTCTGGTTCGAATTCGTTTTCTTCTTTGCTTCTATCTACAAAGCCTAAATCTTGAGGAATTCCTTTATTGTAGATAATTCTTCCTACAGTTGTTTCTACTTTTTTATGCTTTTCTACTCCATTTTCTACTTTGCTCATTCTTACGAAAACTTTTGCATGCATACCTACATCCTTGTTTTCATAGCTAATGATGGCTTCTTCTGGAGAGGAGAAATAAGTACCTTCTCCTTTTTCTCCCTCTACTTCCATGGTTAAGTAGTAACTTCCTAAAATCATATCCTGTGTAGGAACAGTTACTGGTTTACCATCTTGAGGTTTTAATAGGTTGTTTACAGATAACATTAAATATCTTGCTTCTGCTTGTGCCTCTGGTGATAGTGGTACGTGAATTGCCATTTGGTCACCATCGAAGTCGGCATTGAATGCTGTACATACTAATGGATGTAGTTTAATAGCTCTTCCTTCTACTAACACTGGTTCAAAGGCTTGTATTCCTAGTCTATGTAGTGTTGGCGCACGGTTTAGCATAACAGGATGGTCTTTGATAACATCTTCTAAGATATCCCATACTTCTGGGCGTAATCTTTCTACCATTCTTTTTGCATTTTTAATATTATGTGCAATTCCTCTAGAAACTAGTTCCTTCATAACAAATGGTTTGAACAACTCTACTGCCATCTCTTTTGGCACACCACATTGATACAATTTAAGTTCTGGTCCTACTACAATAACAGAACGTCCTGAATAGTCTACACGTTTTCCAAGTAGGTTTTGACGGAAACGTCCTTGTTTTCCTTTTAGCATATCGGATAAAGATTTTAAAGGTCTATTTCCTGCTCCTGTTACTGGTCTTCCACGTCTACCATTATCGATTAAGGCATCTACGGATTCTTGTAACATTCTTTTTTCGTTACGTTTAATGATTTCTGGTGCTCCTAATTCGATTAATCTTTTTAGACGGTTATTTCTATTGATAACTCTTCTATATAAGTCATTTAAGTCTGATGTAGCAAATCTACCACCATCTAATTGTACCATTGGTCTTAAATCTGGTGGAATAACTGGTACTACATTCATAATCATCCATTCTGGACGATTTCCTGATAAACGAAATGCCTCTACGGTATCTAACCTTTTAATTAATTTTGCTTTCTTTTGCTCACTAGCTGTTTCTAACTCTTTCTTTAAGCTAGCAGATAATTTTTCTACGTCAATTTCTTTTAGTAATTTTTCTAGCGCTTCTGCACCCATTTCTGCTTTAAAGCTACCAGTTCCATATTTTTCTACTGCCTCATGATATTCTTTTTCTGTTAGCACTTGTGTTTTCATAAGGCCAGATGTTCCTTTATCTGTTACGATATAGGATGCAAAATAAATAATTTTTTCTAGATTTCTTGGTGAGATATCTAGCATTAATGCAATTCTACTTGGAATGCCTTTAAAATACCAAATATGTGCTACTGGTGCTGCAAGTTCAATATGCCCCATTCTTTCACGTCTTACTTTAGATTTGGTAACTTCTACACCACATCTATCGCACACAATTCCTTTATATCTTACTCTTTTATATTTACCACAATGACATTCCCAGTCTTTAGTTGGTCCAAATATTCTTTCACAAAATAGACCATCTTTTTCTGGTTTTAAGGTCCTATAGTTAATGGTTTCTGGTTTTTTTACTTCTCCTTTTGACCATTCTCTTATTTTTTCATCTGATGCTAAACCTATTTTGATTTTATCAAACATCTCTAATTCATCCAATTTAGCTTGCCCCCCTGATTTTATTTCTTTCCTTTTAGAGGCTTCTTCGAAAAGAAAAAGTACAACACCGCTCGAACAATTCCCTCTTGTCTGCTTTTTCTTTTCTGCCCGCATACCTCTTTTTATTCAGTTATTCTTTGGATTTTTACTCTAATCCATCATTTTCTAGGTTATCTTCTGCTAAATCATTTCCAAATAAATCGTCTTCATCTTCTAATCCTGCAAATAATTCATCAGACTCTTCTCCATCTAAAAGCATATCTTCGCTATCTTCGTCTGCTTCTATATAGCTATCTTCTAATTCGCTTTCATCTAGTACATCAGAGCCTACTTTGCTTTCTTCATAATCAATTCCCTCATCAATATGTTCTTTTAGCTCTAATTCTTGGTTATCTTCAGAATATAGACGAATATCTAAGCCTAAAGATTGTAATTCTTTAATTAATACTTTGAAGGATTCTGGTACTCCTGGTTCTGGTACATTTTCTCCTTTTACAATAGCTTCGTAGGTCTTTACACGTCCTACTACATCGTCTGATTTTACAGTTAGCATTTCTTGTAATGTGTAAGCTGCACCATATGCCTCTAATGCCCAAACTTCCATCTCTCCAAATCTTTGTCCACCAAATTGTGCTTTACCACCAAGTGGTTGTTGCGTTACTAAAGAGTATGGACCTGTAGAACGAGCATGGATTTTATCATCTACTAAGTGGTGTAATTTTAACATATACATAACACCAACGGTTACAGGATTGTCAAATGCTTCTCCTGTACGTCCATCATAAAGAGTAGCTTTTCCATCTGGTCTTAAACCTGCTTGTACTAGTAATTCTTCTATTTCTTTATCGGTTGCACCATCAAATACTGGTGTTGCCACTTTCCATCCTAAAGCTTTTGCTGCCATACCTAAGTGTACTTCTAATACTTGTCCTAAGTTCATACGAGATGGGATACCTTGAGGGTTTAATACAATGTCTACTGGTGTTCCATCTTCTAAGAATGGCATATCCTCTACAGGAAGAATTCTAGAAATAACACCTTTGTTACCATGACGTCCCGCCATTTTATCTCCTACAGAGATTTTTCTCTTTGTAGCAATATAGCAACGGATAATTTGGTTAACTCCTGGTCCTAATTCATCAGAATTATCTCTTGTAAAGATTTTAACATCTACAATGGTTCCTGCTTCTCCATGTGGTACACGAAGGGAAGTATCTCTTACTTCTCTTGCCTTTTCCCCAAAGATAGCACGAAGTAATCTTTCTTCTGCAGTTAGTTCTGTCTCTCCTTTTGGCGTTACTTTTCCTACTAAAATATCGCCCGGTCTTACTTCTGCACCAATACGAATAATTCCGTTTTCGTCTAGGTCTTTTAATCCGTCATCTCCCACGTTTGGAATATCACGTGTGATTTCTTCTGGACCTAATTTGGTATCACGACATTCGCAGTCATATTCTTCAATATGAATAGATGTATACACATCTTCTTTTACTAATCTTTCACTAATTAATACAGCATCCTCGTAGTTGTATCCTTCCCATGTACTAAAAGCAATTAATACATTTCTTCCTAGTGCCATTTCTCCATTTTTGGTAGATGGTCCATCTGCTAAAATGTCTCCTGCTTTTACTTTCTCGCCTCTGGTTACTACTGGTCTTTGGTTGATACAAGTTCCGCCATTGGTTCTTTTAAATTTACGAAGTCTGTAGGTATCTATTTCGTTTTTACTATTTCTTACTTTTACTTCGTCTGCTGTTACTTTTTCTACAATACCATCATTCTTTGCTGTAACAGTAATTCCAGAATCTCTTGCTGCTCTATACTCAATGCCTGTTCCTACAATAGGAGCTTCTGGCATTAAAAGAGGCACTGCTTGACGTTGCATGTTAGAACCCATTAAAGAACGTTTTACGTCATCATGCTCCAAGAATGGTATCATGGCAGCTGCTACAGAAACTAATTGTTTTGGAGAAACATCTACATAGTCTACTTGTGATGCATCTACCTCTGTAATTTCTGCTCTATGACGTACACGAATTCTTTTATTTACAAATCTGCCCTCTGCATCAATTGGTTCTGATGCTTGTGCAATAATGTAATTGTCTTCTTCATCTGCTGGCATATATTCTACAATATCTGTTACTTTACCTGTTTCATGGTCTACTTTGCGGTATGGTGTTTCAATAAATCCATATTCGTTAATAATCGCAAAAGAAGATAATGCAGAAATAAGTCCAATGTTTGGTCCTTCTGGAGACTCTACTGGGCAAAGTCTTCCATAGTGTGTATAGTGAATATCACGTACCTCAAATCCTGCTCTTTCACGAGAAAGTCCTCCTGGTCCTAATGCAGAAATTCTTCTTTTATGGGTAAGCTCAGATAATGGGTTAGTTTGATCCATAAATTGTGATAATTGTGAGCTTCCAAAGAATTCTCTAATAGAGGATGTAATTGGTTTTGTGTTAATTAAAGTTTGTGGTGTAACAACGTCTAAGTCTTGAATCGTCATTCTTTCACGCACTACTCTTTCTAGTCTGGTTAAACCAATTCTAAATTGATTTTGTAATAATTCTCCTACACATCTAATACGTCTATTTCCTAAATGGTCGATATCATCTACATTTCCTAATCCATGGTCTAAGTTTAGTAAATAGCTGATAGAAGCAATGATATCTTCATTTGTAATATGTTTTGGAATTAATTCCTCTTTTCTTTCTTCTAATACTTTATGTAAGTCTTTTTCGTCTGTATTGTCTAAAATGGATTTTAATACTTCGTAATTAACGTCTTCTTTAAAATGTAGGTCTGAGATATCCACATTTGTTACAAATTTGTGGATATTGACAGTTCCATTTCCAATAATACGAACTTTTTCTTCTCCCACTTTTACATCTACAATATTAATACCAGTATCTTGAATTTCTCTTGCTACATCTTTTTCGATAATGTTTCCTTTTTCTACTAATACCTCGCCTGTAGATGGATCAATAATATCTTCAAAAGCTTCTTTTCCTGCAATTCTAGAAGCTAAACTTAATTTTTTATTGAATTTATATCTTCCTACTTTTGCTAAATCATATCTTCTTTCGTCGAAGAATAAACCATTAAACAAATTCCTTGCAGCATCTACTGTTGGAAGTTCTCCTGGTCTTAATTTTTTATAAATTTCAATTAAAGATTCCTCTTGCGTTTTGATGGTATCTTTTTGAATCGTTGCTACTAATTTTGGTTCTTCACCAAATAAAGATAGAATTTGTTCATCTGTCACTATTCCAATTGCTCTTAAAAGGTTCGTTACTGGAATTTTTCTGGTTCTATCTACTCTAGCCCAAAATACATCGTTTCCGTCTGTTTCATATTCAATCCATGCACCACGAATTGGCATAACTGTAGAAGTGTAAATCTTCTTTCCGGATTTATCGAATTCGTAAGCATAGTAACATCCTGGTGAACGAACTAACTGGCTAACAACAACTCTTTCTGCACCATTGATAATAAAAGTACCGCTATCTGTCATGACTGGGAAATCACCAAGATAAATTTCTTGCTCTTTAATTTCACCTGTTTCACGATTGATTAAACGTACTTTTACGTGCAATCTTGTAGAATAAGTAGCATCTCTTTCTTTTGCTTCTTCTACAGAATATTTTGTTTTGTCTTCCATGTAATAATCGAAAAATTCAAGAACTAAATTTCCAGAATAGTCTACAATTGGGGAAATATCTTTTAGAACTTCTCCTAGTCCCTCTTCGATAAACCAATCGTAGGAATCCTTTTGCACTTTAATTAAGTTTGGCATTTCTATAAAATCGCCAATTTTTGCAAATGTTTTACGTGTACATTTTTCATGTTTGATATCTTTTACCAAAACCAATCACCCCTAAAAAGATTTTAAAGCAGATTTTGAGATTTAAGCTTTAGAATACAAAGCTACTTTTGTGAATAAAATTTCTATTTCCAAAGAAGTCCTTCTCTTACTTTCTTTTTCTTTATAGTTACTTGCTTTTACTGCTTATCAAAAACTTTCTTCTGTAAAGAGAAAGAACTAAGATTCCTCTTCTTTTTCCATTTACGTAAACAATTTACAAGACCACAAAAAGGTATGTTGGCAATTTTTCTTTTTTTGCCAACTACCTTTTTGTATTCTTTTCTATTTTTTTCTTATGGTTTTTTTATATTTAATTTTTATCAACCCCACTATGAGAATTCATTAGGAGTTATTTTTGTTTTATCTCATCTCGCTCAAAAAGGATAAAACTCCAAATACTAATTTAGTATACATCATTTTGCAATAGCTTGTCAATGTTTTTTTAGTAATTTTTGTAAGTTTTTATTTCTTTTTAGTTACTTTTCCTCCACTCTTTTTTCATTTCTATTTCTTCCCTTTCATCATGTTCTTCTTGTTCCACATCCATCAAATAAATTTTATTATGAAAAGAACCTTTTTTGCTATTTTTTATTTGTCTAGCATTTTCTACCTCTTCCATTGATATTTTTCTTTTTTTCATTACAGCAAATATAACTTCCATTAAATCAGCTAATTCTTCTACTGAATGTTCCTCTATAAATTCATGTGCCTCTTCCAATATCTTTTTGTCTAATTCTTGCAAATATTCTTTATCGTTTAATATTTTATAATTACAACTTCTTCCTTCTATCGAATTGATGTTTTCAGGTATTTTATCTCTTACTAATTTATTGTAAACATATTTCATTTTTATCATCCCCCGTTTCATCATGCTTTTATGATAAAACAAATTTTAGTCTAATTTGGTTCCGCAGTTACTACAGAATTTTGCTCCTTCTTCATAGGTTTCTCCGCAGTTTGGGCATTTTCTTTCTTGTGGCTTTGGTTTGCCACAGTTTGGACAAAACATTCCTTGATTATTTTTATTTCCACATTCGCAGGTCCAACTAGTTTGTGTTTGGTTTTCTATATTTTTTTCTACCTTTGTTTCTGTGGTTTGTTCTGTATTTGTTTTATTCGTAAATTCCGTTTGCTCTGTTGTACTTGCCCTATTACTTAGGTCCATTCTACTATTTTCTGTATTTTGCCATGCACTTGCACCCACGTTGGTATTTCCTGTTGCCATATTTACCATACCTAATCCCATAAATCCATTCATACTACCACTTGTATTTTGGGCAGCACTTTTGATTGCTTCTGAATAAGCTCCTACCATTCTTCCTTGTTGCATATAACTATTAGAACTTAATTCGTAATCATCTATTTTTTGTTTGGACTCTTCATCCAAAGTAACAGATTCTACTGCAAATCCATCTATCTGGATGCCTCTTTTTCTCATTGGTTCATCAAAGATTTCTTGGTCCATAATTTCTTTGATTTCATCTGTTTGGCTTGGCATTTCTAATACTGGTACTTTATGTTTTTCTGTTCCTAACTCGTTTACAATATTTTGGAACACTGCCATTACTTCTGTTCTGCATTGCTCTACTAATTTATCTTTTCTATATTCTTCTGCTACTCCTGCTACATTTTGCATAAATAGAGCAGGATTGATAATACGAAATGTATATTTGCCATAACATTTGATTTGTACTCTTAGTGGTACTATGGTATTTGTCATTTGGTTTGGTATTGGATGTGACCAATCTTGAAAAGGGATTGGTGAAGCTGTACCAAATTTATTATCCATTATTTCCTTTATATTAAAGAAAAATACTGCTTGTTCTTTTGCACTAGCTCCATCATAGGTAAATCTCTCCCACATTTCTTTAAATGTTTTTCCAAATTGACCTGCAAAGAAGGATGGTGTAGAAGAGCTGTCAAATACATACACTCCTTCTTCTGCTGTTGCATCAAGCACTCTTCCATTATCATAAATAATGGCGCATTGCCCTGGTGCTACAATAATGGTACTTTTATTAGAAATCACGCCTTGTGGTGTTGTTATTTTTTTCATTAAAATTTCGTTTCCTAAATCTTCGCAACGAATAGCCTCCTTCCATTGGTCATGTAAGGTACTACCTATTGCATTTTTGGCTGCTTTAATCAATCCCATCTTTTTTTCCTCCTCTTTTTCTTTTATTTTAATATCTTTTTAATGGTTCTAAATTGGCAAGAACCCAACCATAATCGTCTGTGGTAATTACACTTCCGCAATACTCACATTTTCCAGAAGAAGTAATTTTTGTTGGTGCTCCACAGTTTGGACAATTTGTTGTTTTTACCTCTATATCTCCTTCTGGAGTAAGTGTTCCTTTTTTCCTTTCGAAGGTTAATTTGTATAAATTGTTTCTATCTTCTGTTTTATTTCCTTCTAATACTTCTTTTGTGGTAGCATCTATAATATAGTCTTTCATAATAGCTCTTAGGGCAATTTCTAGAATATCTTTTTCTCCATCTTGTCTGAAGGAATATAGATAAGCAAACTGTACAGAAATTCTATCTACTACATTAATACGGTTTGTATCTATGTACCCCTTTACTTGTGCAGCATGTTGTTCAAATAGAGCTTTTGTTTCATAAGGTCTCATTGGCTCCCAATCTCTTGCTGTCCATGCATTTTGCAATTTTACAAATAAATCTTTACTCCAAGCAGTCATTTTTTCTTCGGAGAAATTTGGATCTATTTGCCTAATTTGTGCAGCCCATTTTTTGGAGTCTTCTGGACTTACTCCATTTTGATAATCTACTGGCCTTCTTGGTATATGTCGTGGCATAGTAGGTCTTCCTTGTTTTCTCTTTTTTATAGTATAAATAACAATTGCTGCTAATATAATCAGTCCTATCCATGCATTATCTCCTAAGAAAATAAATCCTCCTAAGCTTCCTGAGGAATAGTCACTATCCCAATCACTATCCCAGCTACTGCTTCCCCAGTCACTAGAACTCCAATCACTACTGGAAGAACTGCCACTATCATATCTATCAAAGCTTCCTACATCTGCTTTTGAATTCGTAGCAATTCCTAAAATGACTCCTATTAGGATAATAAAATAGATTATCTTCATTCTACTTTTTTTCATATTTTTCTACCTTTTTCTTTCTAATTTACTTTTATTATACAAATATTTTTTGAATTACACAACGTTTTTTGCGATTATTTTTTGATTTACAATTTAAAAACTAGAAAAAATAGCTTTAGATTCTTTTATATCTAAAACTATTCTTTGTTGCAATTTAAGGAACGTCCCTAAGTTGCACCTAAGTTGCATTTTTGTGCCATTTTAAGAATATTCCTAATGCTCCTACTACTAGTAGACCTATCGCTACTAAAAGGATTATGTTCTTTGTTGTCTCTCCTGTTTTAATAGTCATTACTACTTCTGCCTCTGATGTATCTCCTTCTTTACTTGCATCCTCATAATTTGCTGGATTACTTGTTTTTACTATCTCTGCTATATTTTTCTTTGTTCCAAAATGATTTTCTCCTGGTATCCAACTTAATACGACTGTTAGTTCTTTAGTTTCTCCTGGTTTTAATGCTACTTCTGCAACTAAGTTTCCTTCTGCATTTCGTTTCCACTCACTTGCTGTTCCTTCTTCTACTTGGAAATTACTTGGTAGGTTTTCTGCTACTATCGCTGTTCCTTCTATCTCTCCTATATTGCTTACCTTTATTCCATACGTTATTTTTAATCTTGTTGTATTTATTTTGCTTCCTACTATCTCTATTTTGTCTATTTTTTCATCTATTCCTGCTTCTTGTTTTCCGTCTTTTTCTATTTGTTTTATGGCTTTATCTATGCTCATATTGAATTCTTGTTTTCGATAGTAATAGATGATTTCTATATCTTCCTGTGTATAGGTTCCCTCTTCATTCTCTGGAATTTGGTTTTCTACTAGGTTATAGTACGGAATTTCTTTTGCTTCTGTCTGATAGTTTTCTCCTACATACCCTTTCATTTGTTCTCTATAGGTTTTGTACTCTCCTGTCTCTTCTTCCTTGTACAAAATTTCTTCTTTTGTATCTATATCCACATATTTTGCAGTTATTGTTCCACTTGGGATCTTCTCATAATAGTAAATAACATAAGTATCTTCTTTCTTCATTTTTCCCTCTTTATTACTTGGTTCTGGCTCTGCCGCTCTATAATTAGTGATTGTTTTTCTATTTGTTGTGTAGTTATCTCCTACAAAACCTTCTAGAATTTCTTCTGGATACAATTCTTTGTTGTTACTATCATCCTCTTGGGTATCATCTTTTTCCAGATATTTTACAATGACTTTGGCTGGTATCCTTTTGTAAATATACGTTACTTCTATGGATTCTTCTGTTAATTTTCCTTGTGTTGTTCTTTCTACTTTTACGTATTCATAGCCATAAATTTCTTTTTGCTCTGTCTCATAGTTATCTCCTACTTTTCCTCCTATGATTTCATCTTCTAATAGCTTATTTCCTTCTTCATCTTCATAATGTACAATCACTCCTCCTGCTGTTGTTCTTTCATAATAGTAGATGACCTCTATGCTACCTTCTATCATATTTCCTGTTGCATTTTCACTTTTTTTCACATAAGTGTAACCCGGTATTTCTTTTTGTTCTGTAGTATAAGCATCTCCCACAAGGCCTTCTATTTCGTATCTATAAGTTTTCTCTACTGGTGCTTGTCCTTCTTGTTCTTCTAAGTAGGTGATTTCTTTTCCTGTTTCTTTGTCTATGTACTTTACTATAACTTTTCCTGGTATTTCTGTTTTGGTACTATAACTATCTTCTACGCTGTTGGTTTGCTCTGTCTCATATAAATCTACTGTTCCTGTTACTTGGTTTGCCATATTTCTTTGCGTAGCATCTAAATCGCTATATACTAAATTAATTTCTTTTTCTATATTTACTTTATAGGCTCCATTGGTATATGTATTTACATGCTCTATGGTTTCTGTCCAGGTTATGGTTTGTGTTTCCTCATCATAGTTTCCTTCTGCTAAGTTAATTTGTTCTAATAATTCACCTGCTTCATTTGTTGCTAACTTGTATGGCAAAGTATCTACTACTTTTACTACCACTTCTCCTATGTAGTCTGTTATAGTTGCGTTATATGTTATATGATAGCGTACTTCTTCTTGTGAGCTTGTTATCTTATCTAGTCCTGTTTTTTCTATGCTACTTTGCATTTCTGTATTCATTAGTTTGTATTTATTCGTTACTGTAAATTTTTCATTTGGTGTTATGCCATCTGTTATATCATTTAGTTTTGTATTTGTGATTACTGGTACATCATAGTATTCTAAATCTCCTTTATTCGTTTCTGTTTCTACGACACTATATTCTATTTCTTTTCCTTCTTGTGTGTATTTTGGCAAATCTGCATAGGTATATGTCCAATGATTTTCTTCATTTAAAATAACCTTTTCTAATTCTTGTCCATTGTAATTTGTGTTTCCATTTGCCGTTAATTGTACTGTTACACTCTCTGGTCTATTTCCTTTTGTATCTTCATTGTCATCCCATACTTTTTCTACTTGTTTTGCTACTTTGTATTCTTGCTCTACTTCTACACTATCTGCTGCAATATTGTTTAATCTTTCTCCTCCCGGATTAGTACTATGTCCTTCTGGATAATATACTTGGATACTTCCTGTTGCTTCGTTAAGTAGTGGCTCTATTACATTTTGATTTTGGTATACTACCTTAATTTCTTTTTCTATTGTCTCATCATAAATTCCCTTTTCAAAGGTATTTATTTCTATTTCGTCTTTCCATGTAATTGTTTTTTCTGCACTATTGTAGGTTCCTCCTGCTAAATTTATTCTAGAGTCTACTTGTTTTAGTTCTGCTGGTAATTTATCTATTATTGTAATACTTGCTTTTCCTTTGTAATTATTTATTACTACTCTATATCTTATTTTATAGGTTACTACCTCATTTTCTTCTGTTATTTTTTCTGTTGTGGCTGTTTTCTCTAATCCTGAACCTATTTGTGCCTCTTTTAATTGATAATAATAGATAACTTCTATTGACTCTTTTGTCATGTTACCTTCTGATTTCTCTGGCATTTTATTTACACATTCATAGTTTTCATTTATTTTTTCAGATGGATTTGTATCATAGCTTTGTCCTACTATTCCTTCTATTGTTTCGTCTGCTATCACTCCTCCTGCTTTGGATGGGACTTTTATTTTTGTTTTTCCTCCTGCTTCTTCATCATAGATGTAATGGTGTACTACTACCTTTGCCGGAATCTCTACTTTTACCTCATGTGTATCTGCTTTAGTTTCTTCTTTTACCTCTATTTCCTCTTTTACTGGTTCATTTGGATTTTCTGGGTTTTCTTTTTCTATTTCTTGTGTTAATACTATTTCCGCTTCTGCATTATTACTAATTGTTCCACTCAATGTATTTTCATTTGGATAGTTATATTTTAATAATAGGGTTTTATTAATATCTATTTGCTGTATTCTTTCTGCGTTTTGATAAGTATTTATTTTTCCTAATTCTATCTCCCATGTAATTGTTTTTTCTGTAGCATTATAACTTCCACCCTCTAATTCAGAGTTTGCTTCATCTATCTCGTATGGCAAATAGTCTACTATTTTTACTTTTCCTTTTCCTACAAAATCTTGGATGCTTGCTGTGTAGTTTATTGTATAGCTTACTTTTTCTTCTGTACTTGTTATTTTGTCTGCTCCCGTTTTTTCTATATTGCTACTTAGTTCT
Source organism: uncultured Clostridia bacterium (assembly GCA_944386655.1). Taxonomy (GTDB): domain Bacteria; phylum Bacillota; class Clostridia; order TANB77; family CAG-508; genus UMGS1663. The sequence continues at coordinate 49,718 of CALXBX010000004.1, forward strand.
ATCTTTGGCACTTCATAATTTGTTTCTGTTGTATTAGTTTCTTTTCCATCTACTGTTGCCACATTCTTTATTATTTTTTCTACATTATCATAATCGACTGTTACTTCAAAGCTTACTTCCTTTTCTTCTCCTCCTGCTATTTCTGCTACGTTCCATGTAATTACGTTTCCCGCATTTAAACTGATCTCTCCATTATTATTGATTTGATAAATCGTGGTTCCTTCTGGTACAGTATCTTTGATTGCTACCCTTTCTATTTTTTCTGCACCTACATTGTTTATTGTAATCGTGTATTTTATTCTATCTCCTGCCGTTACACTTTCTTCTGCTATCTCTTCATTTCCTTCCCCTCTTATGATTTCTGCTTTTTTATTGTAAATAAATACTGGTATTTCTGTTGTATTTGTCTCTTCTTCTCCACTTTCTGGATTATCTGGATTTTTATCTATTATAGCTATATTGCTTATGCTTCTTCTTGCTACCTCTCCTATTTCATCCACGGTTACTTCAAAACTTATGCTTCCTTCTCCCGGTGTTACTTCGTTTGTTCTTGCTGGCACATTGATTCTAATTCCAGCATTTAAGTTACTTGCTGTTTTGGATGTATCTGCTACATTGTTTATTTTTATACTTCCATTTACAAAACTCGTTCCTTCTGGAATACTATCTTTTACCACTACATCTTGTCCTAATTCTCCATTATTTTGTAGTTTTATGGTGTATGTTATCTTTTCTCCCTCTACCACATAACTTAGTCCGTTTTCCGTTGTAGCTATTTTTTCACTATAGATTACTGCTCCTTTATAGCTATTCGTTATCTTTACTTTTTGCACCTCTTGTGTTTCTTGCGTATATTCTATTTTTCCTTCATAATAGTTTAAATTTCCTTCTTTTACTTCCTCTACTGTATATCGTATTTCTTCTCCTTGCTTATTGTATTTTGGTAAGTCGGTAAATGTCCATTCCCATGTATTTTCATCATTATTTACTTTATTACTACTATTCAATACTTTTTCTGCTACTATTTCTTCTCCATTTTTTACTTGTATTTTTACTTCTTGAGGTATTCCATATATATTGTTCGTGTGATTCCATACTTTGGTTACTTCTACCTCTTTTATAAATTCTGTTTGCGTTATTGCTATCGATGGTTCTGTTGTATCTTCTTGTTTTGGTGTTTCTAGTTCCACAGTTGTTTTTGCTTTTGCTTCAAAACTCGTTTTACTATAGTCCATATTTCTGTACACTACGGTTATTGTTTTTTCTTTATTTATTTCTTTCGTGCCTTCTGCATAAGTATCTATATTTTGTATGGTTTCTGTCCATGTTATGGTATGGCTTATGTTATTATATATTCCTCCATTTAACTCTGATTTTGCCTCGTCTATTTCGTATGGTAATGTTGCCACTATGGTTATCCTTGCATCTCCTATATATGTATTTACCTCTACATGACTGTTTATGGTATATTTTACTTCTCCTTCCTCTTTAGTTAATTTTTCTGTTCCTGTTATTTGTATTTCATTTTTTATTCCTGCTTCTTTTAATTGATAATAATAGATGACCTCTATTTCTTCTAGCGTCATATTTCCACTTGTATTATTTGTTTTCCCTACACATTCATAATTTTTTGGTATATTTTGTGCTTCTGTTGTGTTATATACATCATCTACTTGCCCGTTTATTACTACATCTGCACTTATTTTATTGGTTGTTCCTTCTATATAATGATGTACAACTACTCTTGCTTCTTTTCTTACATACCATACTTTTATGACATTTTCTTCTTCATTTGCTCCTATAGTTAATGGCAAGTTTTCTACTTTTTCTAATTCATATTTCTCGGTTATTTTAGGTTCGTATTCTGTTATTTCTGCTTCATATGTCCCTGTATATACTTCTGTTTTGCTTTCATCTTTTATTCCATCGTAGTAATATTCTACTCTATACTCTATATCTGTTCTTCTGCTGTAGTAGAATATAATTTCATTAACTCCTACTCCTATTTCTATGCTTTGGGTAGTTGGTGTTATTGCATTATATCCTGCTATATTCACTGCGCTTTCTTCTATTACTTCTTTATAGGTTCTATTATTTACTGTCTTTTCTTCTTGTAATTTTTTATTCGTTCCCTGTTCTAAATATTTTACTGTATAGCTTAAATCTGTTCTCTTGGCATAGTAAAAGTTGATTTCATTTCCACTTTCTTTTATCTCTATCGTTTGCGTAGTTGGTGCTACTGCATTGTATCCTTCTATCGCTATTGCCGTTTCTTCTATCTCTTCTCCTATGGCTTTATCTCCTATTACTTTGCTGTTGGCTAATTTCGTATTTGTTCCCTCTTCATAATAGTTTACCGTATAAGTATAGGTTGCAAGTTTTACTTTTACTGTCTTTCCTATATTTCCTACTGCATCTACTGGAGCCACATACACATATTTTACTTTACTCATATTGCTTGTATCTATTTGGTTTTCTTCTGTATAGGTTCCACTATCCTCCGTTATTTGCGTTCCATTATCTTCTAAGCTTGTAACATATCTATATCCTACTACTCCTGAACCCTCTCCTAATGTAGCATGTCTGTCATTTGCCTCTAATAGGATTGTTTTATTTTGTAGTTCTGCCTTCGTTATAGTTGGAGCTGTTCCATCTAATTTACCTATATCTACTTTTACGACTTGTTCGTTTCCTAACGCATCTTTTAAATAGATAGCTGCCGTTACTTTGTCGTATACATCTCCATAAAAATTGTATGTTCTTGTATAGTTATCTCCTTTCCCATTTGCCTCTTGATAATCATTTATGTTATTAAAGGCTATTTGCACTCCTCCTACTCCTAAGTCTTGTGCATGAAAGGTTATTTGCTTATTTTTACTCCACTGACTTGTGTGGTCTTCTTCTGTATTCGTTAAGCTTGGTGCTTTGGCATCTATGTATTGAACAGTTACTGCCCCGTCTTCTAAAACTGTTGTATTATCACATAAGTCTTTAACTTGTACATATACATTTCTTGGTTCTCTTATTTCTGCTACTATATCAAAAGTTCTAGTATATCTAGTTCCATTTTGTGAAGCAGCTCCCCAATCAGAAAGTACTGTACCGTCTGCATCTACTAATCTCATATATATGGTATTATTGGCTGGATTCCACGTATCTTCATAAACTGCTGTCACTGTTGCTTTTTGGCTATAGTTATCTATGGTTCCATTTCCTTCTGATATTACCGACACTTTTGTTGGAACATAATTGTCTGATTTTACATACACTCTACCTAAGTGTAAAGTATATGAATTTACCCCATTATAGGCATAACCATTACAATGAATATCTACTTCATATCTTCCTGGCGCTGTTATGTTTTCATCATATGTCACTGTAGCTGAAAATTTATATGTATTAGAAGAAATCTGTTCATATTCTACTTCAGAATATGTAGCTCCATTAATTGGATCACAAGAGCCTGCTTCTATTTGTGAAAAATTTATAGTTACTCCATCTTGTAAAGTAGTTACAAAAGTATATTTAACACTATTTTCTGCTACAACTTGTGTTTCTATGGTGTATGTTGCCATCACTTTTCCACAATTCAAGCATTCAGACGCTACATTCTCTTCTATACTATAATCCGAAGCAGCTGATGCGTGAACACTTCCATCTTTATAGGCTCCACAAACTACACATGTTCCACTAATACCCGTTCCACAACCTAATTCATTTCCGTTAACATCATAACACTTACTTCTTGTAATTTCCTGACCACAAACCGTACAAAATATACCATGATAACTCCTATCTCCAAACACTCTCCATTCAGACAGAGTATGTTCCACTTTAGGTAATGTTATACTATATCCACAACCTGCAGTACAGCTTTCATGTTGATAACCTAAATTTTGTGCACATCCCGCTGTTCCAGTTATTTCCTTATTATGTGCTTCTCTATTTTGTATATCTCCACAAATCCAACATTCTTCCCAATGGTAATTGTCATCGTATTTTTTCTCATAGATATGTGTGTGTGCAGTATCATCTCCTGTTACTAATCCTGTTAAATCTATACTTGTTATCCCTACTTCTCTTGTTGTAGTATTGGAGTTTTCTTCTAGTGTATATTTCATCTGTTCTTGTGCTTCTACAATTATGTTTTGCACAGATTTACTTTGGGTAATCACAATGAAAATAAGCACTGCTAGCATTAGTAGCATTGCTATTATGGCTTTTCTTTTTAATCCATTCCTTTTCCCTTGCTCTGCCTTCATGTTTTCCTCCTCCAAAGACTATCTTGCCATTAAATAATTATATATATTATTATATCTTGTTATAGAGCGGGCGTAAATTATCCTATTCCTTATAGAATTGCTATAGGCTAGCAGCGTATTTACGGAAATAAGCTTTTCTTCTCATTTATTAAATATTTTTTACTTTTTTGTTACAATTTCGTTTTTTATACATTATTTTCTCTATTTTTGCTGTTTTATTTGTTTATTCTTTTCCTACTATTTTATGGCTTTACACGTTTTCTCTTCTAAAATCGTTTTTGCGCAAAAAATAGAGACTCTACCACTGTCCGTAGTAAATTCTCTACTTTCTATTTTTTGAACTTTAAGGAACGTCCCTAAAGTTCACAAAGTTCATTTTTTCTGTCTTTCAAATTCTATAATCACTTTGAATAAATCTCCATCTAGATAAATTTCAAACCTTCCACCTTGTAGGTTGGTTAAACTCTCTGCAATGGAAAGACCCAGGCCGCTTCCTTCTGTATTTCTAGAGGCTTCTCCTCTCACAAATCTTTGCTTTAGCTCTTCTGCTGATATATTTAGCTTTTCTTTGGATATATTTTTCATTTGTATTTGTACTTTTCCTTCTACTAAGAATACATCTATATAAACTCTGGAGGATTCTAATGCGTATTTTACAATATTACCATATAAGTTTTCTAGTACACGGTATAGGTATCTGCTATCTGCTTTAATTAGGCAGTCTTCTTTTGGCATATATGTGTTTAGCTCTAAATGTTTTTCTTCAAATTTATCTTCGAATTCGCCAGATACTTGTTTGATTAGTTCTTTTACATCTAATATTTCCATGTTCAATTTTATATTGCCAGAAGATGCTTTAGAGGCTTCTACCAAATCCTCTGTTAGCCTTTTTAATCTTTGTGATTTATTATCTAATACCTCTAAATATTCTTTTGCTTTTTCGCTTGGCATTTCTTCTTTTTTTAGCAAGTCTACGTAGTTAATAATAGAGGTAAGTGGTGTTTTGATATCATGAGATACATTGGTTATTAATTCTGTTTTCATTCTTTCACTTTTCAAACTTTTTTCTACAGCACTTGAAAATCCTTTTGCTATATCATTCACGTAGGTGGCAATTTGTTTGAACTCTTTATCTAGTTTTGTGGTATCGATGGTAACTTCTTCTTTTCCTTCATAAATGTCTTTTAGTGCCTGCTCTATTGTTTTTATTTGTTTCATGTATTGAGCGATTTTATAAAAGGAAAATCCCCAAAAAACTGGTAACAATATTATCCAAAATCCATCATGGAAGAATAGGACGATAAGGAAACTAATGAAAATAATTCCTACATAAACAATGGCTACCTTGCTCATAATAGAGGTATTCGAGAAGATAAGGTTCTCCATATTTCTTTTTATCCAACGATAAATTTTGGCAATCCATAATTCTTTAAATAGTGTTTTGGCTTTTAATCTTTTTATTGTGGTAGTTGCTACAGTAGCTAAGATGGCATAACCAACAAAATAGCTGATAATACTAAGCGATAAAAACACTATATTCAAACTTGTGCTTGTTACTGCATTGGCCACTACCATTACTATTCCTAAAAGTAAAAATGCAATGATGCATACTAATTCATAGGAAATTTTATCTAAGGAATTTAAATAGATTCCTTCTGCTCCTTTTTTGTGTCCTATCGCCCAAATGAAATACATAACAATTAAAATCAATAATACACTTGTAATAGGGATGGCATACAAAGGAACTTGTTTTAGACCAATCATGGTTTCGTAAAGTGTTTTTTCTAAATAGTAACTATTTCCTACTTCTACTTGTTCTTCATCAAAATCAATATAAAAATCTAAACCTAATTGTTTAAGTTGTTCTAATTGGTCTAATCCATAATCATAACGTATATTATATTCGTCAATTTTTTCTATATCGGTTTGTATGTTTCCCGATTCGTAATACCAATAATATTTTCCTTGTTTTATATTTTCTATTTCTTGCTCATAATTGTCTGTTTTTATATTGGTAAAGATAATTTGACTTTGCCTATCTACAATAATAAAACGAAAATATTGATAAAATCCACTATAATAATCGGATGATTGATAATAAATTTTTTCTTCCCCATCTTGTATTAAAGAATAACTAGTATCACTCACTCGAAAAGGAATTTCAGCATACATCCTTGATATACTATAATAAATACTACGTATTCTTCCATAATAATTATTGGCAAAATTGGTGGTTTGATAATAATCATTCACGGTCATATCATAAGTATTCTCTCTTTGGAATGATAAATAAATGCCACTAAGCATCAAAATTAAAAATAAGATAGGTGTCAATACGTAGCATAATACTTTTAAACTGGCAGATTGTTTTAATTTTTCCACTTTTTCTCCTTTCTCTCTGCAATTTAGGGACGTTCTTTAAATTGCAATAAGTGCAATTTAAAGAACGTCCCTAAATTGCAGAGCATTATTTCTTTATTCTTCTATTTTTTCTATTTTATAGCCAATTCCCCATATTACCTTTAAATATTTTGGTTCTTTGGGATTAATTTCTATTTTTTCTCGAATGTGTCTTATATGTACAGCAATTAAGTTTTCTGCTCCATAAGCTTCGTCTTCCCATACATTTTCATAAATTTGTTCTATCGAATATACTTTTCCTTTGTTTTTTAGTAAGAACTTTAGAATATTATACTCTGTAGGTGTTAGTTTTACTTCTCTTCCTTCTACAGTTACTTGTTTTGTGCTGTCGTCTAGCCTTAGCTCTCCACTTTTGTAAATATAATCTTGTTCTTCTTCCTTTTTACTTAAAGAACCTAAAGAAGTATACCTTCTAATTTGGGAATTTACTCTTGCAATTAGTTCCAATGGATTAAAAGGTTTTGTAACATAATCGTCTGCTCCTGTATTTAAACCTTCTATTTTATCATAATCTTCTGATTTTGCAGAAAGCATAATAATAGGAATTCCTTTTTCTTTTCTTACTTCTTTGGCTACTTGCATACCATCCATCTCTGGCATCATAATATCTAGTATCAACAAATGGATTTCTTTTTCTTTGATAATCTGCATGGCTTGCTTTCCATTATATGCTTTTTCTATTTCATACCCTTCTCTACTTAAATAAATTTCAATGGCTTTTACAATTTCTTTATCATCATCACATATTAAAATACGGTACATTTCTTCTTCCCCTTTCTTAGATATTTTCTAGTATAACATAGTTTTCTTAAGAACCAAGTATAAATTTTATTAACATTTTATGAACAATAGGGACGTTCCTTAAAGTCCATAAAATAAAAATTCTTATAATTAAAATAAACGCTCCAAATGGCACACTTTTCTCAAAGGGAAAAGCCCTGAACTTTAAGGAACGTCCCTATTGTTCAAAGCTTTTATTTTTCTGGTGCGGTAATCTATATATTCATCTAAAGATACTTTTATAATAGCACTTATTGGAACAGATAAGAAAATTCCTATCATGCCAAAGTAAGCACCTCCCACTGTTACTGCAAATATGACTAACAACGGGTTTATTTTTAAGGAGTTCCCTACTATTTTTGGATTAATAATATTGGCATCTATTTGTTGTAGAATAATAACTACCACTAGCATCCAAATGGTTTGTTCTATTCCACCTGTGAAGAAGGTGATAATTCCTGCTATGATAACTGCTATAATGGCTCCAATGTAGGGTATCATATTGAATAGTCCTATCATAAACCCTAGCAGTGGTGCATATTTTATGCCCATAATACTCATAGCAATGGAAGTAAGTATTCCTACCACAATGGCATCTATAAATTGCCCTGCTAAAAATTTGAAAAATATTTGATTAGAACGATTAAAATATTTATTCATATTACGATAGATACGTGGTCTGAAAGTGACTCCAGCTAATTTTTTAAAGAATTGTAAGATACTACTTCTACCAATTAACAAATATACGGATACGATAATTGCTACAAAGGTATTTACAATACCATTGGCAAAGCTAACTGCTCCTTGCAAATATTGTGTTAGTGCTTCTACATTTAAAATTTCTTTAATATCTATACTTTGAATAGCATTCATAATTCCTGTCATTACATTTGTTTTAAAGAAATTGTCTTCTGGTAAATTATCGATGGCATGAATAGCCATATCGTAATAACTATGGAAGTTATTTGCCAAGTCTAAAATACTTTCTAGAATTGGTGGAATTATCCATGTAAATAACAATATAATTAATAGCAAAGTAATAAGATATACTGTGATGACACTAAATGTTCTTGCTTTTTTGCGAATCCATTTATTTTTTGTTTTTTTATAAAATTCTTCGACTTTTCTGCATGGCAAGTATAAAATATAGGCAATTAAAAGTCCTATAAAGAATGGTGCTAGCACTTGAAATAATGTACCAATCCAGTTTGTAATTTCTCCAAAATTATCAAATATTTTATAGACAAAAATGACGGCTACGGCAAAAGTAAACCAATACAGCCATTTTGTCCACGTTCTAGGCTTTTTCTCCAATTTTCTTCTCTCCTTATCCTTTTCTATTTTAAGGGTTTTCTATTTCTATACCAACTGGGCAATGGTCACTCCCCATTACCTCTGCATAGATTTTACTATCTTTTATTTTGCTTTCTAATCGTTTGGATACAATAAAATAATCGATTCTCCATCCTGCATTTTTTTCTCTTGCATGAAACATATAGGACCACCAAGAATAAGCTTCTGTTTTTTCTGGGTATAAATAGCGAAAAGTATCTGTAAAACCGGAAGATAGCAAGGCTGTCATTTTATTTCTTTCTTCATCGGTAAATCCTGCATTATGATGATTGGTACTTGGATTTTTTAAGTCTATCTCCTCATGTGCCACATTGAAATCTCCACAATAAATGACTGGCTTTTTCTTATCTAAATTTATTAGATATTCTCGCATAGCATCTTCCCAAACCATACGATAGTCTAGTCTCTCTAATTCTCTTTTGGAATTTGGAGTATAGCAATTTACAAAATAGAAGTTTTCGTACTCTAAAGTAATTACTCTTCCTTCTGTATCATGCTCTTCTATTCCTATTCCATAAGTTACTTGCAATGGTTTCTTTTTGGTGAATACGGCTGTTCCAGAATAGCCTTTTTTTATGGCACTATTCCAATATTGTTCATATCCTTCTAATTCCAGGTTTACTTGACCTTCTTGCAATTTGGTTTCTTGCAGTGCAAAAATATCGGCATCTATTTCTTGGAAAAAGTTCATAAATCCTTTATTTAGGGCTGCCCTTAATCCATTTACATTCCATGATATACATTTCATGCTTTCTCTATCCTCCATTATATTTTTTACTATTTTCTCGTGCTATTTAGAGGCAACATACCTCTTTTTATGTTCTTTATTTTACTATAGAAAACGGGATAAATCAATATTTATGCATACAAAAAATAGCCTTAAGTAATTCTTAAAGCTATTTCTCCATATTTGCAATTTAAGGAACGTCCCTAAATTGCAAGGAACGTCCCTAAATTGCATTAAAATTCATATATATAACATTCCAAATTTTTTCTACCAAATTGTAAACATTCGTTATGTGTAGACATGAATATGTCTATTTTGTTGTTAGAAATAGCTCCTCCTCTATCTTGTACTACAAACCATCCTCCATTTGGTTTATTTTTAAAATATGGAATATAAATAATCGTTCCTATTTTATACCCTTTTCCTGCGGCAATGGTATACCAAGCGGATGCTTTTGCTCCTGATGAAGTAATTCCATTTGTCTTTCCACAACATTTTACACAAGCATCATAAGCAGATGTATTCATTGTTTTTACTTTTGGTGTAATGCCTTCTACTTTTTTTGCTAAACTAGAAGATGCTGTAAGTGCTGGGTTTGTACTTGCTGTTCTTTCTGTACCTCTTGATGTTACTTGCACCGTTCTTACTTGTACAATTTTATCTACTGGTTCTTTGATAATAGTAGAAGAGATTTCTGTTCTTTCTATTTCTACATCATTTTGATATTTTACTTTGTACTTCACTTCTTTTAATCCATTTTCACCTTTTTGAATTACCTGATTTTGCTTTGTTCCTTCTCCTGTTGCTTCTTTTGTAATGGTCTCAAAAGGTATTTCTACTTGTTCTGTAATAATTTTTTCTACAATCGTATCATAAGTTGCTAAAATTTCTTCTGTTGTAACAACAGCTTCTGTTTTTGCAATCTCTTGCTCTTCCTCTGTTTTTTTCACAATTTTAATTGTTTTATTATCTGGTAATTCTTCTTGTTTATCTGGTGTTACTGTTTCATCTTCTAATAATACGATGTGATTTTCTTCCAAGATTTCTCCAACCGTTGTTTTAGATGTTAAAACTGTCATTTCATAATCATTGGAAAGTATTATTTTTACGCTTGTTAAACTTGCATTGGATGCCATAACACCTATACTTGTCATAAATATAAGTATTAAGCAGATTCCTAATATTTTTATTAGTGATATCGATGCTTTATCATCTTTCTTCATAAAAATATTTTCCCTCCTTATTTTTGCAACAATGTCATTATACCATTTTCTTTTTCTCGTGTCAAATTTTGGCACATTCTACTTTTTCTTACAGCCTTCTGCGTTTTGCATTTTTGCATTATGTTTCCTTCTTTGTTTTCGCTTTTATTATCCACTATATTATATGATGCTTGTACGAAAAAAATGACTTTTTTATTTCTATTTATCACATATTTTTTACAAAGATTTCATATACTAGCTATTGTACGAACAAAAAAGATATGATATACTAATATCACTTTAAAATAAGGAGGATATATTAGTTATGGGATGGATTATATTAGCCATTGTTGTTATTTTAGTAATTGCTGTTATTTTGATTTATAACAGTTTGGTATCTAAAAGGCAAAATGTAAAAAATGCATGGAGTCAAATTGATGTACAACTACAAAGAAGATTCGATTTAATTCCTAATTTAGTAGAAACTGTAAAAGGCTACATGACACATGAGAAAGACGTATTAGAAAAAGTAACTTCTCTTCGTTCTTCTTGGGCAGAGGCAAATACCGTTGCAGAAAAATCTGCTTTAGATAACGAACTATCTAGTGCTTTAAAAACGATTTTAGCGGTTTCTGAAAATTATCCAGATCTAAAGGCAAATCAAAGTTTTGCTGATTTACAAGAAGAATTAAGAACAACAGAAAATAAAATTTCTTTTTCTAGACAGTTTTATAATGATACCGTTACTATTTATAATACAAAGTTGGAAACTTTCCCTTCTAACGTAATTGCTTCTATGTTTGGCTTTAAAGAAGAAAGTCTATTTGAAGCAGAAAGTGATGAAGCAAGAAAAAATGTAAAAGTAGATTTTAGTCAAAAATAAGGAAGGAAATAAAAAACAAGGACGGCGGAGGATTACTTCTCCGTCCAATTTTCTTCTATATTTAGCAATGGGCATTTACATACATACTAAAAGGAGGATTTTTTATGTTTCAAGATATTAAACGAAATAAAATAAAAACTGGAATTATTGTTAGTATTTTTATTATTTTAGTAACACTACTTATCTATTATGTTTGTATGGCTTTTGAACTAGGACCTATTTCTATTGTAATTGCTCTTATTTTTTCTTTCTTAAGTGCTTGGTCTTCTTATTACTATAGCGACAAAATTATTCTTTCACTTAATAAAGCAAGACCTGCAACAAAAGAAGAAAATCAAAAATTAGTGAATATTTTAGATGCCTTAGTAGTTTCTTCTGGTCTTAGTGTAACTCCAAAATTATATGTTATGGAAGACGCACAGCCTAATGCTTTTGCTACAGGAAGGAATCCGGAGCATAGTATTATTTGCGTTACTACTGGTTTATTAGAAAAATTGGATTACTACGAGCTAGAAGGTGTTATTGGACATGAACTTGCTCACATTAAAAATTATGACATTTTACTTTCTGCTGTTGTCACAGTTATGGTAGGATTAGTGGTTATGTTAGCAGATATTATGACGAGAGCTTTCTTTTGGGGTGGTCTTCGCGACCATGATGACGATGACAGCAAGGCTAGCGCTATTCTTATGTTAGTTGGACTTATTTTTCTAATTCTATCTCCTATTTTTGCTCAACTAATGAAACTAGCCATTTCTCGTAGACGTGAATTTTTAGCAGATGCTACTTCTGTTCAATTTACAAGAAACCCTCAAGGTTTAATTTCTGCTTTAAGGAAGTTAGAAGACGATCAGAATCCATTAAAAACTGCAAATAATTCTACTGCTCATATGTATATTGTAAGTCCTTTTAAGAAAAAGGATAAAAGAAGTAGTTCTAGTCTTTGGTCAACACATCCTTCTACAGAAGATAGAATTGCTGCTTTGGAAAATTTAAAATAGCTTTACTCAAAAATAGCCTTAGATTTTTATCTAAAGCTATTTTTTATTTGATGACATATTTTTTCGGTTGTTTCTCTTAATTTTATTATAATGACTACTGCTAAAATTTAATTAATTTAATTCCTCTCTCAAAAATTTTTGTAAATCTTCTTTATTTAAATTTTTTAAAGCCTCTCTTCTTTCTTCTGTATAATCTCCCTTTCCATCACTATACATTTGTATAAACTTTATCATACCTTCAACACCTAACTTGTCTTTTAAAGCTTTAAGCCCATCTCTTCTTATTTTTTCTAGCTCTCTGATGGTTACTGCCATTTACATCACCTCCATAACAAATTCTATTGGATTTATAACTTTTATTTTTAAATTTGCTTTTTTCGAAGCATTAATCAATTGCTTATCTACCGTTATAAAATAATCCACTTCTTTACTTTCTGCATAAGCTATATGATAAGCATCCATATAATGAATATGATATTTTTCTAATTCTTCTACTCTCTTATCTAATTCGTATGTATATGGAATATTTTCTAATTCTAATCCGTCATATAAATCCTCTACCTGTCTTCTTTTATCTCCATCTGAAATTCTGCTTATTTCATAATCAATAGCTCTACTTTTATATATTATAATTTTATTATTTACATACATATTTATAATAGAATCTATTGCTCCGCGATTCTAAATTTATTTTTTCTTGTTTTAAATCATCAAATGGTCTATTATAACAGCAATTATCCAAATATAACTTTAACATTATACTAACCTCTCTTTCTATTATAGCATATTTTCTTAAATTTATCTATTTTAAAAAATATTTTTTGGGGTTATTTGTGGAAAATTTCAAATATTCTTTCCGCATTTTGATAGGTTATTTTTGCCACCTCTTCTAAGGAAATATTTTTTACATTTGCTATTTTCTGTGCAATATATTTCACATTTCTACAATCATTTCTTTTTCCTCTTAATGGTTCTGGCGACAAATAAGGGCTATCTGTTTCTATGAGCAAACGTTCCATTGGGACCATTTGTATGACTTTCTCTGCATTTTTTGCATTTTTAAAAGTAACTGGACCTGCAAAAGAAATAAAATAACCTAATTTTAATGCCTCTTTGATAAGTTCTCTATTCATAGGGCAACAATGGAAAATCCCCTTTTTCTGTACTGGGTGTTCTTTTAACATTTTGATAGTATCTTCCACCGCTTCTCTGGTATGAATTACAATTGGTAACTGATAATGATTGGCAAGTTCTATTTGCTTAGCAAACATCTCTTTTTGTATTTGTTTGTTTTCTTTGTTCCAATAATAATCTAATCCAATTTCTCCTACAGCTACTATTTTATTTGTTTTGGCTGTTTGTAGCATTTCTTCTATTTCTTGTAATAGTGTAGCCTCTTGCTCTTGTGTTTCTGGTACATCGTTTGGTGAAATACCGCAAATGGTATAAATATATGGATATTTTTTTGCTATTTCTATCGCTTTTAAGGAAGATGCTACATTGTAACCAGCACAAATATATTTGGTAATTCCCTCCTCAAAGCTTGTCTGTATGATATTATCTCTATCTTCATCAAACTTTTCATCATTATAATGAGCATGTGAATCAAAGAACTCCATGTTTCTCTTCTCCTATTTCTATTCTTTATTTTTTTATCTTCTCTACTGTTATTCTTTCCATAAAACAACTACTTGTGCCATAGCATATTGTTTACAATGGGAAATACTAATGTCTATATTTGCTATATTAGCTGTTTTTATTTTTTCCTCATCCAATCCCACCTGTGGTCGTCCTGATTCATCATTTTTTAATTCTATGCTTTTCCATTCTATGGCATACTTGTCTGGTATTTCGCAAGAAAGTGCCTTAAATACGGCTTCTTTTGCCGCAAACCTTGCTGCATAATGCTGATATTTATTTTGATTTTTCTTTTCACAATAGTCTATTTCTTGTTTTGTATATATTCGACTTATAAAGGCGTCTTTTTGCTCTAGTATTGCTTCTTTTATTCTATCTATTTCTATGATATCACATCCACAAGTTATTTTCATTTTTCTTCCTTGCAATTTAGGGACGTTCCTTAAATTGCATTTTCCTTTCTATGAACTTTGTTAAATATCCACTTTTTACATTAAATATAGTCTATTCATTTTTTATTACTGCAATTTAAGGAACGTCCCTAAATTGCACCTAAATTGCAAAGCTCATTTAAAATATAATGTAAAAATATTTATGACTAGGCCTCCAAATAGTGCTAGTAGTATGCCTGCCAACACATATGCCATTTTTGTATTTTTCTCTATATTTCTCTCTTTATACACGATATCATACTTTACTTTGATCGCCATATATAAATCCTGCAATTCTAATACTTGTTCCCATTTTTTGCACAAGTCACTTCCTATAATATCGTCTGTTACTTCTTCTATCCATATACTTTGTGTAAAATCTGTAAATTTTTTATTGATTTCTGAAAAGTTTTTATTTTTTTCTAATTCATAATTTAATTTTTTGAAATATATTTTTTTATATAAAGCTAATAGATAAGTATATAAATATTCATTCTCAAATGTAAAAGGTAACTTTGTATAATTTTCTGTATATATAGCAGAAGCAAGCAGTGTTGCCCCTTGTTTTGTACAACCTAGTTTTGCATATTTTAGATTTGGTAATACATGTTCTTCTGTATTTTCTATTGTTACTTGTGTATTACTTGGTAAGATATAACTAAATTTTAAAAAGTCATCTTGCAATGTAGCAAATGGTTTTGTTTCGTTCCAACATTCTTGTTCTAAACAAACATAAGAATATGTGAAAAACTTTTCATTTTCTAAATTCATTGCTTTTGCTTCTCTACAATTTCCTGTTATTTCTTTTATAAAATGAGATAATTCTTTTCTATCTTTAAAATTGCTACTTTGCAAATGTATATTTTCATAATTTTTTAAATTGCTACATTCTGCATGGATATCTCTAAATTTGTAATTAAAATTTAGCACATCTGCTAAGGTATTTTCTCCTTCTATGATGGTTTTCATTAGTAAGAAACCTATTCCAGTTTGAAAACAAACAATTTCTATTTTAGGTACCGTAAAGAATATAGTATCTTCTTTTCCTACCCTTCCTTGTACATCTTTCTTTAGTTCGTACTCAAATATCGTACATGGTTTTTGCGCTAATAGCAACGCTTTTGTATTTATTGAAAATTCATCAAATTGCTTTTGTTTTTCTTTATCCCATGTGAAAGAAGGAAATAAATAATCTCTTACTCTTGGCATGAAATAGGTATACAAATGCATATCTTTTTCTCTTTCAAATATTTTTAATTTGCAATGTTTATCTTTTAATAGTTTTAATATATATTTATCATAATTTTCTTCTGGTATGATAAATGGATATATAAAATAAGAATATTGATATTTTATCTTTTGCTCTGGCATGTTTCTCTTCCCTCCTTAGTGAGAAAAAGGACGCTTTTTTTAAGTGAATTTTTTCTTCCTTCTTCTACGTCCTTTATTTGGTATAATAATATGCGTTAATGTCTTCTGCTAAATGCCACTGACCTATAAAGTCTACTACTAAATTGTTTTCTAATGTATAGGTTGGTTCTACTACTACATTTCCCTGTGCATCTATAGCTCCCCATTTTCCGTCTTTTTTTACTGCTACATAACCATAGTTATTTTGTTCTGTAGCATCATCATAAATATAATTTATTACTACCACACCTTCCCCATTTACATAGCCATATTTTCCATCTTGTTTGCTTAAGAATAGTGTGTTGGTAGATAATATCTCTGTATTTGGTTTTTGTTCTAATCTAAAATTATAATATTGATAGTCTTCTCCTACTCTTACACGAATATAGTTTTTATTTGTATTAATTTCACTAACAATTCCGGTTACTTTTACTGCAAAATTTCTATCTAACAATTCAGATTGTCCATCGCTATTTTCTGCTTGTATGAAGTCTGCTTCTCTATGGTATACGATACTTGCATAATTAAAATCCATTTTAGTTTGATTGCTTGTATCTATCATACCATATTTCCCTTCTTTCTGTGCTATATAATTAGTATCAAAAGCATATGTTAATGAAGTGTATTCTACTGGAATTAATTCTTGTCCATTTTCTGTAACTACTCCATATGTTCCATTTTTTTGTATTGTAATGGCATTTGGCTGGATTTCTACTACACTATCGAAGCCACCCTCTATTTTTACGTTTTCGTCTTCATCAATTACTTTCCATGTTCCATTTTCTTTTACTACATACATTCCATTTCCATAAACATGTTGTATTTCTTCATATTTTGGTTCTAATTTAGTACTTTTATCATAGCCAATAACACCATATTTTCCATCTTGTGCTTCTACAATAAATCCATTTTCGTAAGCCGTGGTTAATCCTGTAATGCTAACATATGCGTTTTCTATAATGGTATTTCCTGCAATGTCTACTAGCCCTTTTTGTCCATCTTTTGTAGTGCAAAATACACTGCTTACCCCTGACAATACTTCTATTTGCTCATATTCACAAGGTAAAAGTTCTTTTCCTTCTATACTGATTAATCCATATTTTCCATCTTTTTGTGCTTTTAATACTGTTTTTTCATACCACAAATTATTATTTTCATCATGGTTATCCAATGCTTCTACTTTATCATAATTGGTATAAATTTCTTGATTCTTTTCGTTGATTACGCTTGTCTCATACGTACCCGTTTCGTAATCCACGTTGTGAGTACAAATAAATACTGGTTTTGAACTATCTGGAATGACAATCATTTCATCATAACTTGGCGAAATAACTACATTTCCTTTTGTATCTATTACTCCCCATTTATTATTTTCGTATACAGGATAATAAGCGGTTGGAAATGTTTTTTGTGTTTGGTTTGGGTTATCTTGCAATAAGATAGAGATAATAACTACAAACATAACTAAAACTGCAAAAGCCATAATCACTGCTGCCACTTTCTTCATGTTCAGCTTTTTTTCCCCACTATATCGTTTCCCTTTACTCATATTTTGTTTCATTCCTTCCTTAAGGTTCTTATTTTTCTTTTATACTATAACATATTTTGACACTAAATTACAAGAGTTTTGCTGTAATCGTCGGAGAAAATTGCAAAAATGAACTTTAAGGAATGTCCCTAAAGTTCATTTGCTTTTTTTGTAATTCTTGCTACAATTACTGTCATATCATCTTTTTGTGTGCCATAACCATTATCTATGGCTTCTTGCAATATTAAATCTGCTATTTTTTGTGCATCTTGAGTTTCTATCTCTTCTAATAAAAATTGTAACCACAATTCTTTATTCATATATTCTGTTGTGGATTCTATTACTCCATCACTACACATTACTAAAATATCGCCTTCTACTAAGTCTCTTTCATATACCACTAAGTCGATATCTTCTACTATTCCTGTTGGAAGTCCAATTGCTTTTAGAATTTCTACTTGTTTTCCATGTTTCACATAGGTTGGACAAGCTCCATTTTTGATAAATTCTAATTGTTTTGCATATAGGTCCAAAATTGCAATATCTAATGTGGCGTACATATCTTCTTGGCCTGCTGCCATTTCTAATGTGGAATTAATTAATTTTAGGGAAGTATCTTTATCAAAACCAGATGTTAATAGTTTTTCTAGCATACTAATGGCTGTTTTACTACTTTTCTTTGCCTCTTTTCCGGAACCCATACCATCACTAATAGCAAGCAGATATTTTCCGTCATCTAATCTTGTTTGTATACTAGTATCTCCTGACATACTGGAACCTGTTTTTGTTGCTCTTGCTACTCCAATTTGTATATTTTGTTTATCTTCTGCTACGTAGGTATAAGAACAAGTAGATTTCCCCAAACGTAATCCGCATTCTTGTTTTTGTAGCATCATATGCATTCCAAATACTTTTCCTATCATTCTTCCCATTTTCTTTGTATCGCAGGATGGGTTTTCCACATTTTCACACACATCTGTGTATAACGTTACCTCTATTCTGCCTGTTGCTTGCTGTTTAATGCTAATATTTTTTATTTGAATGTCTTTTTGTTCTAATAATTTCTGAATTTGTACTTTTTCTTCTACAAAAACTTCTTCTTTTGGCTTTTCTATTTCTTCTGCTAAATTACTGATTGCTTTAGATACTTCTTCTAACTGGTTGGAAATTACTTTTTGATTTTCTTCTATCTTTTTTTGATAGACAAATTGCTTTTTACTTGCTTTATAGGCTTGTGTAATAGCTCTTAGCATATCTTTTATATCTTTTTCTATATCGTCTCCAATATAGTCTTTTTCTGCACCTACTATATAGCTATTATGTTTTTCTAGTAAATCTAGTAACTCTCTTCTGGTGATTTTTCCGTTTTCTTCTAATATTTTAAACAAATCCTCTAAAAAGCTTTCTTCTGGCAAATAGATGTCGTCAAATAAAATATTGTCTTCCATTCCCTCTAAATGATTTTGTAATTCTCTATCAAAAATGCTTTCATTTTCTTTTTCTCGTTTTTGTAGTTCTTCTTCCTCTACCACAGTAGCTGCTGCCTCTCCATACGTTTTTGCCATTTGTGAAATAGTTTCTGACATAGAGTTTAATTTAAAAATAGTTTCTTCACTTTCTTCTAGCTGATTACCTGTTGTAACAGGCAATAGTTTTGTGCTACCAAATAAATCTTCTATATCTATCTTCATATTTTTTGGTACCGCTAAAAGTCCTAAAGCAGCTAAAAATATTTCTTGTATTTGGATAATAGATTCTACATTTCCATTAAATCGATATGTTAATATGGCATTTCCTACGATAAATCCTACAATTACCCCTACTTTTCCAAAGCGACTAAATATACCTGCTATCATACCAGAAATGGCATAGGTTCCTACCAAAATAGGATCTCCTTGTCCAATAATACCCACTACACTTCCAATGGTAATTCCTGCTGTTGCTCCAACGAGTATGCCATGTTTCCATCCCATTAATAATACTAAAAAGATGCAACCAATATTGGCAATAGAATAATCAAATATATGTACTTCTGATAATGTAGTAATAGCAATAGCTAGCATTAGACTTGCTCCCATTACTTCTTCTATGGCATAGGCACGTTTTTCTCCTATCTCTGTAACAACTGCTAAACTATTGACAAATATTTTATAGAAAATATAGGCTGCAACACTATACAAAATTCCTAGCAATAAATCGTACACCAAAACTTGATGGAAAAATACAGTACCTATTTGTACCAAAAGTGCACTTATTACTAATCTTCCACCTAACCTTCTTTTCTCATTTCTATCTTGTTCATAAGTTACTGGTTTTAGAAGCATGGTAATAATTAAAATAAATATTGTTAAAATTAAATTTAGAGTACTTGTTCCTCCAAAGGCAATGGTATTTCCTATGGCAACTAAAATGGTTGGAATCCCTATAGGAATTCCATTTCCTAGTATGGCCACTAGCATGGCAAGTCCAAATGGGGCAATCTCTTTTTGCTCCCCTATTCCTACCATGGATACCATAAAAGCTATGATATATAAAATAATATTTTGTTTTGTAAAAGCCCTCTGCATTGCCTCTACAAAAGTCCTTTTTTTACTTGTATTATATTCTACATCCTCATTCTGATTTTGCTTATCTTCGTCAAAATCTTTTGCTATATTCTGAAACATCCTTACCACCTCTTACTTTTTTAATTTCTTTTTTCTTGCCTTTATTCTAGTACAAGCTGCCTACAATATTTGTCGTATTTGCGCCCCAAAATTAAAAAAGTTTTTTACAACTTGTGATATATTTTTTTATTTATTTTCTTTTTCCTTCGTTTCTTTATTCTATTTTCACTTATTTTATCGTAAAATAGTCGAAAAAACAATAGGCTAGAAGAAAAATGTGAACAACTGCCAAAAGGCCGGTCCTTTTTGGCAGTTGTTCACATTCTTAAATTATTATTCCATTGTATAAGGATTTTCCTCGCTTCCATCTCCTCCTGTTATTTTGATGTCTGTTTTTAGAGAGAAGCATGGGCGAAGACCTTTTTCATATGAATAACCTCCCACATTTCCTCCATTATGAATCGTACATAGATAATAACTACTTATTGTCCCTGAAGAACTTATATTACGTATACGAAAGCCACAATAAGAAGTATCTGAATTTACAGTACGAGATGCTAGCCAATACTCTTCTGTTGTTAATAATATTCCTACATTTTGCATTTGTGTTTGGTCAATTTTATAATTTCTATCTTCCTCATAACAAGCTGTATCATCACTTGTCCATCCATTGGGTCTTGTATAACTAGCCCATGTATTAGGTGGTAATATTAGAGTTGTCTCTGTTCCTTTATCTTTATCTTTATCTATAAAAATTTTATTCTCGTCCACTGTTGGCATACTTCCTACACATCTTGCATTTACAGTATATTCTTTATTAATATAGGCTTCTGTTTCGTTATTTAATGTTTCTATTGCTGTGTTATATGAATTCTTCCCAGTATTCCAATCATTTCCTCCTAATGTTACATTCTTTACATTTTTATCTGATACAATTTGTAATCCATATTCTGAATTCGGAGCATATAGCACTCTACACAAGATAGTTCCATTTATCCCACTATTATATTCTATATAATCTCCTACTTCTAATCCTCCAGTTATACTTTTTGCTACGGTATTATATACTTCCTCTATTCTTGCTACATCTCCACCGTACAACTCTTGTATTCGAATATCACTTTCTAGCTGGGATTTTCTTAAATTTGTAATTGCCATATACGTTCCCATTAAAATGAGTACAAACATAAGAATTGTTACCACTACTAGTGCTGCTATGGCTCCTTTTTCACTTTTTATTCTTTTCATCATATGTTTGCCTCCTTGTTTCTTATGTTTTCCAATTTTTCCTTGCTTATTCTTGTTTTATTTTATATTACCTTTCGGTTAATTGTCAATCCTATATCTTTCTTTTATTTTCTTATTTGTTTTTAGATATCTCTATTTATTTTATGTCATTTTATTGTTATTTTTCTATTTTTTGTTTAACTTATACAAGCAAGCAATTATCCCCCGGCTTAGCCGGGGGCTTTTTACTCATAACGCCTAAAAGGCTATGTTACAAGCAGAGCCTCAAGGCTCATAGCTGTTCCGACGCATGCGTCTCTAGTTACCCGTTAAACGGGTCTTTATATTCTTTTATTGATATTTGGTCATACATCATATCTTCTTGTAATTGATTTCTCACATATTCCGCTATTCTTTTTGCATTTTTACCTACCGTGTCTACATAGT
>CALXBX010000005.1 GCA_944386655.1 uncultured Clostridia bacterium
AAGGCTACAAAGTTAGCTAATTAACTAGTTTAAATTGTTTGGTGTAATTTAAATCTTTCTTAAAAAGTGCTATTTTTAGGACTTTTATTTTCTATGAACTTTTTATTATATTATTTTTCAACCTTATACTCCCTTCCTCTTTGCCTTAGTTTCATTTACTTTGTTGTAATTTTAAGAATGTCCTTAAATTGCATGAACTTTAAGGAACGTCCCTAATGTTCATTTATGATTTTTCCTTTGCTTACTTCAAAACTTTTTCCATTTGCATCTTTCATATTATCTGTACAAGTAATAATCACTTGTGTATTTTGGATATCTTTTAAAAAATTTTTTCTCCTTTTTTCATCTAATTCTGACATAAAATCATCTAATAATAAAATAGGATATTCCCCTATTTCGTCATATATTACTTGTAATTCTGCCATTTTTAAAGATAATATAACTGTTCTATTTTGCCCCTGAGAACCATATATATTCACAGGTTCTTTATTAATATATATCACAAAATCGTCTCGATGTGTACCTTTTGTGGTAAAACCTTTTATTATATCTATTTTTCTACTTTCGTGTAATTTTTTTAAAAAACTATTTCTTTCTCTACATTCTGAAATATATTCCATTTCTAATATTTCTTTTGCATCTGTTATTTGTTCATGAATAGTATTTATTTTTTCTTTTAATTTTTCTATAAAAATATTTCTATAGGCATATATTTTTTCTGCATACTCTGCTAATTTTTCATCCCAAATATCTAATAAATTTTCTGGCTTATTTTCAAATTTTATTTGTTTTAAATAATTATTTCTTTGTTCTAATGTTTTTAAATATTGGTTTAATACATAAATATAATTTGGTCTTAATTGTCCTATCATAATATCTAAAAATCTTCTTCTTTTTTGTGGACCATCTTTTAAAACATGTATGTCGTCTGGTGTAAAAATAACGGTGTGAATATTTCCTAATAATTCACTTAATTTCTTTATTTTAATTCCATTGACGAAAACACTTTTTTTATCTTCTAATATTAGTTTGACACTACCATCTCTATCTTTTTTTTCATATTTCATAGAAACAATGGCTTTATTTTCTCCTATGGCTATCATTTCTTTTTCTTTATTCGTACGAAACGATCTTCCTATAGAACTTAAAAAGATAGCTTCTAATATATTAGTTTTTCCTTCTCCATTATCTCCATAAAAAATATTAATATGAGGTGATAATTCTATTTTTTGTTCTTCATAATTTCTAAAATGATTTAATTCTATTTCTTGGATGTACATATTTTTTCTCTTTTCTCAAAGTTATCCACAATCTATGCAAAATATGTGGATAACTTTTTTCTAATCTTTCAATCTGATTGGTAAAATCATATAAATATAATCTCCGTCATCTACTGGTCTAATAATACATGGTGAAATGCTTGTCCCAAAATCTACAAATATTTCTTCATCATCTATAGCACGAAGTGCATCTAAGAAATATTTTGGATTAAATCCTGCTTCTAAATTTTGTCCTTCTGTGGATACATACATTTCTTCTTTTGCATCTCCTGTTTGATTTGTACAAGAAATGGTTAATTTTCCAATATCAATGGCTACTTTTACAGGATATTTTTTCTCTTTTTCTATACTAGAAGAAGAAATTAGGCTTATTCTTTCAAAACAATTTTGCAAAGCATTTTTATTCACTCTTACTCTTGTTTCCCAATTTTCTGGAATAACGCTTGCATAATTTAAAAATTCTCCATCTAATAATCTGGTTACTAATTTACAATTTTCCATTTCAAATAAAGCTTGATTTTTCGCTACGCCTATTTTTATCATATCAAAAGAATCTAATATAATTTTATTTACTTCATTTAAGGTTCTTCCTGGAATAACGGCTGTAAAATCATTTACATGATTTTGTAAGAATTTGCTTTTCCATGCCAATCTAAATCCATCTACAGCAACTACATTTAATTTATTATTCTTTATTTCAAATAAACATCCTGTAAAAATAGGTCTATTTTCTTCTGTGCTAACAGCGAATATCGTTTTTCTAATCATATCTTTTAAAGAATTTTGTTCTATCTCAATAGAGTTTTCTACATTAATTTGTGGTAGTTCTGGAAATTCATCTGGATTCATAGTAGCAAGTTTATATAAAGAACCTTCACATTCAATCACTAATAAATTTTTTTCATTTAAAGAAATATGTATTTCTGTATCTGGTAGTTTCCTAATAATTTCACTAAACATAATAGCATTTACTACAGTTGCTCCTTGTTCTTCTACATTACTATCTATAACATATTCAATTCCTATTTCTAAATCATAGGTAGTAAATTTTACTTCATTATCATTGGTTTGAATTAAAATACCTTCTAAAATAGGCATTGTTGTTTTAGATGCTACTGCTTTTGTTACTGAATTAATAGCTTTTAATATTTTATCTTTTTCACAAATAATTTTCATTTCAAATCAAACTCCTTTTATTAAATATAATAAATATTTATAGTAGTAGTAGTAATAGGTCCTGTGGATTGTGTGGATAACTATGTGTATAGTTTATATCCCTAGCGTTTGAGATGTTGATAACTCGGTGGATAATTTTAAAAGTTTTCCACATTTTCCTTTTGGGTATGTGGAAATGAAAGTTATACACAAGTTATCTACAGGAAATCCACACCCCCTTGTGGATATCTAATGCATTGCTTCCGTAAGAAGAATTTGAACTTGGTGTTCTAGATAAACTGTTCGTCAAACAATCTTTTTAAAAAAGTTTGGTTTTGGTTTATTTTAATACTAGTTGTCCGCAAGCAAGATGTTTTTCACACTATCCACAATTAATTTTGTATTAGGATTTTCTTTCATTTCTTTTTCAATTTTTTTACAAGCATGCATTACGGTAGTATGGTCTCTATTCCCAAAATCCTTTCCGATTTGAGGAAGAGAAATTTGAGGAACGCTTCTACATAAATACATAGCAATTTGTCGTGGAAAAACGACATCATTTGATTTTTTGCTACCTACTAAATCTTTAGGGTCAATATTAAAATATTTTGCAACAGTTTCTTGTATGTATTGGGAAGAAATGACCTTGTCTTGTGCAGCAATAATTTCATTAATGGCCCATTCTGCCATCTCCATGGTAATAGGACTATTAATTAAAGACGCTCTGGCAATTAATTTGTTAAGGGCACCTTCTAATTCTCTAATATTGGTATCAATACGATTTGCAATGGTAGATAAAATAGCGTCATCGATAATAATGTTATCGATTTGTGCTTTTTTTCGTAAAATTGCTAAACGTGTTTCATAATCGGCGTTAGAAATATCTGCAATTAATCCCCATTCAAATCTAGACTTTAATCTATCTTCTAATAGATTAATATCTTTAGGAGGTCTATCACTAGAAATGATAACTTGTCTTCCACTTTCATGCAAAGTATTAAAAGTATGGAAAAATTCCTCCTGTACCCTCTCTTTTCCCGCAATAAATTGGATGTCATCTATTAAAAGGACATCAATATTTCTGTATTTAGAGCGGAATTGCTCATTTTTATTATCTTTAATAGCATTAATTAATTGATTGGTGAATTTTTCAGAAGTAACATATAAAATATTAGAATTTTTGTTATTTCTTAAAATTTCATTACCAATAGCATGCATTAAATGTGTTTTTCCCAAACCTACACCGCCGTAAATAAATAAAGGATTATAAGAGGTGGCTGGTGCTTCTGCAACAGCAAGGGCTGCAGCATGTGCAAATCGATTGTTATTTCCTACAACGAAAGAGTCAAAAGTATATTTAGGATTTAAAGTTTCGTTGTAGACCGTTCCAGCAGTAGGTGGAAGTTGTCCGATCCATGGTTTGGTCTGCTATTTCTTCTTTTGCGATTATGGAAACACTGCATTCTTTATTCGTAATGAAATTAAAAGTATTTACAAGTAAATCGTGATATCTAGATTCTATGGCATCTCTTTTAAATGCGGTAGAAGTAGAAAGAACTATATTACCGTTATCGGCACTTTCAATTTCAAGATTTTTAATCCAGGTCTCATAAGAAATTTTTGTGGTTTCATCTTTTAAAAGATCTTTTGCTTTTGTTAGAAGTTCATTTAGGTCTGTTTGCATTTGTTTTCAGTCCTTCCAAAAAAATTAAAAAATTTTGTAGGAAAATAAGTTATCCACATAGTTATCCACATATGTGGATAACTACGGAAGAACGCAAGTTGGTAAATAAATTACACACTAAAAACTTCTCTTTCCCTTTGTCACTATATCATATCAAAAAGAAATCAAAATAGTCAATACAAATAAAAAAAATAATTAATTTTAAGCGGTAGTATTGACATAAAAGAAAACTTGCGATATAATTAGTGAGCTATAAAACGAAAAAATTAACTACGGTTTTCATAGATACAGGGAGGTGCGAAAAAAATGAAGAGAACATTCC
Source organism: uncultured Clostridia bacterium (assembly GCA_944386655.1). Lineage (GTDB taxonomy): Bacteria > Bacillota > Clostridia > TANB77 > CAG-508 > UMGS1663. Next base: position 4,442 of record CALXBX010000005.1, read on the forward strand.
AACCAAAAAAGAGACAGGAACAAAAAGAACATGGATTCATGAAAAGAATGAAAACAAGAGCAGGAAGAAATGTATTAAAAGCAAGACGTGCAAAAGGAAGAAAAAAAATAAGTGCGTAAAGGAAGGGCCACGTATAGAAAAGTATGTGGTCTTTATTTGTAATACATAGCTACCTAGGGAATAAAGGAATGATTAAAATGAGGAAGATAGATACATTAAAAAAGAATTACGAATTTAAAATAGTACTCACAAAAGGCAAGTTTTATAAAGGTGAGTTTATTACAATGTATCTATATAAAAATGGGCAAGAAAAAAATAGATTAGGAATTGCCATTAGTAAAAAAATTGCAAAAGCAACAAAAAGAAATCGTTTAAAAAGACTCATAAGAGAGAGTTTCCGTTTGCATAGAGAGGAATTAGAAAAGGGATATTCTATTGTTTTTGTTTGGAATAAAAAGAAAAAAGTAGAAAAATATCATTGCAGACAAATAGAAGAAGATATGCTACGATTATTCCAAAGAGCAAAAATAAGAAAAGGAAAAGTAGAATGAGAAAAATAGGTATTTTTTTAATAAAAATCTATCAAAAAACATTATCTCCTATGTTACATGTATTAGGAGTAGAATGCAAATATTATCCTACTTGTTCGGAATATACAAAGCAAGCGATAGAAAAATATGGTTTCTTGAAGGGATGCTTTTTAGGAGGAAAAAGAATTTTAAAATGTAATCCTTTTTCAAAAGGTGGGTATGATCCATTAAAATAAGAAAGTAGAGGAAACAAATGGGTTTTATATCAGAAATATTTGGTTATTTATTAAATTTTTTATATAATGTATTTCAGAATTATGGTATTGCCATTATTGTTTTTTCTGTTATATTAAGAATTATTTTAATTCCGTTAACAGTAAAACAACAAACGACTATGAGAAAATCGTCTAAAATACAGGCAAAAATGCAAGAATTACAACAAAAATATAAAAATAATCCAGAAAAACTAAACCAAGAAATGATGGAATTATATAAAACAGAAAAGATGAATCCACTTAGCGGATGCTTTAGTTCCATTATTCAATTGTTAATTATTTTATCTGTCTTTTGGCTAGTGAGTCAACCGCTTACTTATATGAAAAAAGTGGATCCACAAGTAATAGAAGATTATAAAACAGAAATACAACAAGAAAATGGTTCTAGCTCTTCTTATTATCCAGAAATAGAAATTATAGAGAAAAAGGGAGCAGAGGACGAAAATGTATACATTAACATGGACTTCTTAGGAATTGATTTAAGCAAAGTACCAACAGCAAGTCTTAACGATTGGAGAGTATATATTATACCAGTTTTATATGTCATAACTTCTTTCATTTCTATAAAAATGACAACAAGTGCGCAAAAGAAGGCAATGAAGAAGAAAGAAATTGTAATAGAAAATGGAGAAACAAAACAACCAGACGAACTAGATGGTATGCAACAAATGAACAATACAATGCTTTATATGATGCCAATTATGTCTATATCTATTGCTATTGTTGCTCCTTTAGGTCTAGCTTTATATTGGTTAGTAAGCAATGTACTAATGATAATTGAAAGAGTAATAGTGGATAAGGTTATGACAAATAAGGAGGAACAAGAAAATGGATAAAATTATAGCTCAAGGAAAAACGACCAATGAGGCCATTGAAAACGGATTAAAGGAATTAAAAGTAACTAGAAATCAAGTGGAAATTAAAGTACTAGAGCAGGAAGATAAAAGAAGCTTTTTTAGTATTTTAACACCAAGAGTAGTAAAAGTAGAATTAAAGTTAAAAGAAAGCGAGAAAAAAACAGTAAATAAAGTAAAAGAATACGATAAAAATATGGAGGAAATAGAAGAAGCAAAAAAGCAAGTAGAAGCCTTTTTAGATACTTTTTTATCACAAATGGATAGTTCTTTAACTTATGAAAGCAAAATAGAAGATTATACAATTATGATAGAAATAAAAGGAAATGTAGCAGGAACTTTGATAGGGTATAGGGGAGAGACATTAAATGCTTTGCAAACCATTTTATCTGCTATCGCCAATAAAAAAGCATCAGGAAAAATAAAATTAACTTTAGATATAGAAAATTATAGAGAAAAAAGAAAAAAAGTATTAGAAGACTTAGCAAATAAAGTTTCTAAAACCGTATTAAGAACAGGAAAGTCTATTACATTAGAACCTATGACAGCTTATGAAAGAAAAATTATTCATAGTAAATTACAAGACAATCCAAGAATAGAAACACATAGTATAGGAGAAAATGATAATAGAAGAATTGTAATAAGTAAAATATAAAAAAATCGGAAGTCAAAGTTCGGATTTTAGTTTATCAAAATAAACTGATTTCTAACTTTGACTTTTATAAAGGAAGTGATATAAATGGAAACAATCGCAGCAATCTCTACGGCTATAGGCAATGGAGGAATTGGGATTATTCGTATGAGTGGTCCAAGAACTTTTGAAATTATACAAAAAATTTTTAGAACGCAAAAGAAAAATAAAATAAAAATAGAAGAAATAGAAGGCTATACCATTCGATATGGCTATATTGTAAAGGCAAAAACAGAAGAAATACTAGATGAAGTATTAGTTTCTTTTTTTAAAAATCCGAAAAGTTATACAAAAGAAGACATGTGCGAAATTAATTCTCATGGGGGAATGGTAGTAGAACAATTAATTTTGGAAGAATGTATGCAAAATGGAGCAGTACTTGCTGAGCCAGGAGAATTTACAAAAAGAGCTTTTTTAAATGGAAGAATTGATTTGTCTCAGGCAGAATCTGTAATAGATATTATTAATAGCAAAACCATACAAGAAGAAAAAGCAGCTTCCGAACAATTACAAGGATTTTTATCGCAAAAAATTCATGGAATTATGGATAAATTATTAGATGGAATGGCAGATATAGAAGCGTCTATTGATTATCCAGAATACGATGAGGTAGAAGTAACGAATGAAAAGTTAATGGATCGTCTAAAAGAAGTAGAGAAAGATTTAGAAGGGCTAGAAAATAGCTTCACTACAGGAAAATTGTTAAAAGAAGGAATAAGAACAGCCATTATTGGAAAACCAAATGCAGGAAAATCCTCTTTATTAAATAGAATTTTAAAAGAAGATAGAGCTATTGTTAGTGATATTGAGGGAACAACACGAGACACCATAGAGGAATTTATTACAGTAAAAGGTGTTCCTTTAAAAATAGTAGATACAGCGGGTATTCGAAAAACAAAGGATAAAATTGAGGAAATTGGTGTAAAAAAAGCAATTCAAGTAATGGAAAAATCAGACTTAGTATTGGTTCTTTTAGATAATGGAACAGGAATCACGAAAGAAGATGAAGAAATTTTAGAGAAATTAGGGGAGAAAAAAGCAATTATTTTAATCAATAAAACGGATTTAGAAGATAAACATCTAGAAAAAGAAAAAATTTTAATAGAAAAAAAGAAACCAATCATAAAAATTGTGGCACAAACAGGAGAAGGAATAGAAAAACTATATGAAAAAATAGAAGAAATGTTCCATATGGACGAAATTCAAGCAGATAAAACCATTATTACGAATATAAGGCATAAAAATCAAATTACAGAGGCACGAAGAAATATCAAGCAAGCTATGCAGAGTATAACAGAAGATTTGCCTGTAGATATGGTAGCCATTCCTATTAAAGAAAGTTTAGAATGTTTAGGAAAAATAACAGGAGAAAATATTTCTGAAGATATTATACAAGAAATCTTTAGTAAGTTTTGTTTAGGAAAGTAAAAAAACACGTGAAAATAAAAAATAAAGCGAAAAAACATAAAAAACGAACCCTTTTATATTCAAACAATAAAAATGGCTTAGAATTCATTTTGAAAGAAATAAAAATCAGAAAGGGATACATACAAAAAAAGAAGAGGCTTTAGATAAAATCATGAAACATTTTTTACTAATAAATTAATAAAACTATAAAAATTAACCTATATATTCTAAAAATAAAACAGCGGAATGCTTAGAATAGCAAGGGATACAAACGATGAAGGCGAACAAATGACCAGAAAGCAAAATGCCAAAAAGACAATATGTTTCACGAAAACGTGGAAAAAATAAAGCAAAATAATAAATGAATGCCAAAAAAGTTATCAGAACACAATTTTAAGTTTCATAAAAAACGAAGAAAAACGGAGGAAACGAGAGAAAACGGGAGATAATGAGAGAAAAAACGAGATAAGCGAGGTAAATAGAGATGAAGTATAACGCAGGGAAATTTGACATAGCAGTAATTGGTGCAGGACATGCTGGATGTGAGGCAGCACTAGCAGCGGCAAGAATGGGAATGAAAACGCTACTATTTTCTATTAGTCTAGAAGCAGTAGCCAATATGCCATGTAATCCACATATAGGAGGTAGCTCAAAAGGACATTTAGTAAGAGAAATAGATGCCCTAGGGGGCGAGATGGGAAAAAATATAGATAAAACCTATACACAACTTCGTATGCTGAATACATCGAAAGGTCCAGCAGTTTATTCCTTAAGAGCTCAAGCTGATAGAAAAAGATATCAAATGGAAATGAAACATACCTTAGAAAAGCAAGAAAATTTATATTTAAAACAAGCAGAAATTGTAGATTTTACAGTAGAAAATGGAAAAGTAAAGAGCGTAGAAACGAATATAGGAGCAATTTACGAAGTAGATAGCATTATAGTAGCGACAGGGACTTATTTAAAAGGAAAAATCTATATAGGAGAGACTTCTTTTGAGAGTGGACCAGATGGAGTATTTCCGGCTAATCAATTTTCAGAAGCTCTAAAAAGAGAAGGAGTAAGGTTAGTTAGATTTAAAACCGGAACACCAGCTAGGATTAATAGAAAAAGTATAGATTTTTCTAAAATGGAAATACAAGAAGGAGACAAAAATCCAGAAGCATTTTCTTTTGAAGATACCATTGATCCTTCTGTAGAACAATTACCATGCTATTTAACTTATACCAACGAAAAAACACACGAAATTATTAGAAAAAATCTACACCGTTCCCCTTTATACGCAGGGGAGATAGTAGGAACAGGACCAAGATATTGCCCATCTATAGAAGATAAAGTGGTAAGATTTGCAGATAAAAAAAGACATCAAATATTTGTAGAGCCAGTGGGAAGAGATACAGAAGAAATGTATATTCAAGGAATGAGTTCTTCTTTGCCAGAAGATGTACAAATAGCTATGTACAGAACCGTTCCTGGATTAGAAAATGCAGAGTTTACAAGGCCAGCTTATGCAATAGAATATGATTGCATTGTGCCATCGGATTTAAAATTATCCTTAGAATATAAAGGAATTGAAGGCTTATATTTTGCTGGTCAAACCAATGGAACGTCTGGTTACGAAGAAGCAGCCTGTCAAGGATTAATGGCAGGAATCAATAGTAGTTTAAAATTACAAGGAAAAGAGCCAATTATATTAGATAGAACACAAGCCTACATAGGGGTTTTAATTGATGATATTGTTACAAAAGGAACCAATGAACCTTATAGAATGATGACTTCTAGAGCAGAATACAGGCTTTTATTAAGACAAGATAATGCAGATTTAAGGCTAACAGAAATAGGACATGAAGTAGGATTAATTTCAGAGGAAAGATATCAAAAATTTTTAATAAAAAAGAGACAAATCGAGGAAGAAACGAAAAGAGTAAAAGAAACAATTATAAAACCAACAGAAAAAGTAAATACTTTTTTGAAAGAACACCAATCTTCACCCCTTACAACAGGAGTAAAACTAGCAGATTTAATGAGAAGAGCAGAGTTGGGGTATGATATTTTGCAAGAAATAGATGAAAAGCGACCAGAATTACCAGAACAAGTAAAACAAGAAGTAGGTATACAAATAAAATACGAAGGATATATTAAATTACAAGAGCAACAAGTAGAAAAATTTAAAAAATTAGAAAAAAGAATATTGCCAGAACATATTAATTACGAAGAAATAAAGGGATTAAGGTTAGAAGCAAGACAAAAATTAAATAAAATAAGGCCAAATTCAGTAGGACAAGCATCTAGAATATCCGGTGTTTCGCCAGCAGATATTTCTGTTTTATTAATTTACTTAGAAACGCTAGAAAATAGGAATAGAGAGGAAAGAGTATGAATTTTGAAGAATTTAAAAAAGAATGGACAAAACAATATCCAGAAAATGCAACTAAAATAACAGAGGAACAAATGCAAAAATTCTTTTTCTATATGGAATTATTGTTAGAATGGAACCAAAAAATGAATTTAACAGCAATAACAGACCCAAAAGAAATTTTATTGAAGCATTTTCTAGATTCTATGAGCATTCATCCTTATATAGAACAAGAAAAAAAGGTGATAGATGTGGGAACAGGGGCAGGATTTCCTGGAATACCACTTGCTATTATCTGTCCGAATACATCTTTTACATTAATAGATGCATTGAATAAAAGGATTTTATTCTTAAAAGAAGTAGTGACAAAATTGCAATTAGATAATGTAATAGTAGAGCATGCTAGAGCAGAAGATTTTGCAAAAGAAAATAGAGAAAAATATGATATTGCAACCTCCAGAGCAGTAGCAAATCTCCCTGTTTTATTAGAGTATTTATTACCTTTTGTAAAAAAAGAAGGAAAATGTATTTGTATGAAAGGTCCAAACATACAAGAAGAACTAAAAGAAGCAAAAAAAGCAATAAATGTATTAGGAGGAGAATTAGAAAAGGTAGACTATTTTTACCTAATGCATACAGAAATAGAAAGAAATAATATTATCATTAAAAAAATAAAAAATACACCACTGCAGTATCCTAGAAAGTCTGGCATACCAAGTAAAAATCCAATTAAATAGAAAGAAAGAACTAAAAAATAGTTCTTTTTTTTTGAAAAAATTTTAAATATTTTAACAAAATTTATTGACATATATCTAATATTTTTATATAACATATATAGGTAAAAAAATGAGATGGAGGTAATTTTTTTGGGAAAAGTAGTAGCAATTGCAAATCAAAAGGGTGGCGTCGGAAAGACTACAACCACAATCAATTTGAGCACTATCCTTGCTAAAAAAGGGAAAAAAGTGCTAATGGTAGATACCGATCCGCAAGGAAATGCAACAAGTGGATTGGGAATAGATAAAAGTGTACATTTTTCTGTATATGATGTGATTATTAACGATGTAGAAATAGAGAATACATTACAAACTACCATGGTAAAAAATTTAGATGTGTGTCCGTCTAATATCAATCTAGCAGGAGCCGAAGTAGAATTAGTATCTATGATGTCAAGAGAGCAAAGATTAAAAGAAAAATTAGATTGCGTAAAAGACAAATATGACTATATTGTTATAGATTGTCCTCCATCATTAGGATTAATTACATTAAATGCATTTACTGCTTCTGATAGCGTGCTAATTCCCGTACAATGCGAATACTACGCATTAGAGGGGTTGGGACAATTAATTAACACAATCAACCTAGTAAAGAAACACTTAAATCCAAACTTAGAAATAGAGGGTGCTTTATTAACTATGTTTGACATTAGGACAAATTTGTCCAACCAAGTAGTAAAGGAAGTAAGTAAATACTTTGAAAACAAGGTATATAAAACCGTAATTCCTAGAAATGTTAGATTAAGTGAGGCACCAAGCTATGGAATGCCAATTAGTATTTATGATCCTAAGTCAAAAGGGGCTAGGTCTTATGAAAAATTTGCAAAAGAATTTTTAAAAAAGAATGAGGAAGAACAAAAAGCAAAACATATGAAATAAAAAAGAAAGGGTGAATAAAATGGCAAAAAATACTGGTTTAGGAAAAGGGCTAGATGCTTTATTTGGAGATAATTCTGTATTAGAAAGAGAAAGTGAAGAGAAAAAAGAAGGCGAAGTAATTGAAAAAATCAAAATTACAGAAATAGAGCCAAATAGCAATCAGCCTAGAAGAAATTTTGATGAAGAAGCAATAGAAGAATTAGCAGAGTCTATTAAAGTATATGGTGTAATACAACCAATTATTGTAACCAAAAAAGACAACTATTATGAAATAGTAGCAGGAGAAAGAAGATGGAGAGCTTCTAAAAAGGCAGGATTAACAGAAATACCATGTATTGTTAGAAACGAAACGGAGAGAAGAAATAGGGAAATTTCATTAATAGAGAATATACAAAGAGAAGATTTAAACCCTATTGAAAAAGCACGAGGATTTAGACAATTAATTGACGAATATGGCTTAAAACAACAAGAATTAGCAGATATTATGGGAATGAATCGTAGCACTGTTACAAATTGTTTACGTATTTTAAATTTAGATAGTAGAGTTATCGATTTAGCATTAGCAGGAAAACTAACAGAAGGACATTGTAGGACTCTATTGGGAATAGAAGATGGCGATAAACAGTATCAAACAGCGCTAAAAATTATAGAAACAGGAAATTCTGTTAGTGACTTGGAAAGAATAGTAAAAAATGGAAAGAATGTGAAGAAAAATACAAAAGCAGACCAAAAGAAATACGAAGCAATTTACAAAGATGTAGAAAATAGATTTCAAAATTTCTTTGGAACAAAAGTAAAGCTAGATGCGGGAGTAAGAAGTGGGAAGATAGTGATAAAATACTCCTCTAATGAAGATTTAGAAAGAATTTTAGATTTAATTGAAAGATATTAAAGAAAGGGAGAATGACATTGGATTTTATACATTCAGATATATTTTTATGGGGAATATTATGTATTTTCGCAATACTACTAATTTTATATATAATAAATAGCATAAAATTATCCAAATTAAGAAAGAACTATAAAGATTTTATGTTGAAATTAGGAAAGGGAAACGATATAGAAGAAAGTTTAAAAACTTATATAGATAGAGTAGAAAAAGTAGAAAGAAAAAATGATGAAATTATTCGTTATTGTGAAACATTAGATAATCAAATGAAACAATGCATGCAGAAAGTTGGATTAGTAAGATATAATGCTTTTAAAGATACAGGAAGCGATTTAAGCTTTACGTTAGCGATATTAGACGAGAAAAATAATGGAGTGGTTTTAAATGGAATCTATTCGCGAGAAACATCGAATATCTATGCAAAACCAATCAAGAATGGAACATCTTCTTACACATTATCGAAAGAAGAACAAGAAGCATTAGAAATAGCAATGAAAGAATAAAAATAAAAAATAAGGGCAAATTAAAAGAAAGGCCTTTATTTTTTTGAGATGACTATAATGGAAATACAATAAAGAAAAATATAAAACCATACACAAAAACAAATGTTTTGTAATAAAAATTCCTAAGATTACTATTGACAAGTAAAGGCTAAATATGCTATGATAAATACTGTTACACGAGTTGTAACAGTCACTTGGAGAGGTGGTCGAGTTGGTTTATGGCACCAGTCTTGAAAATTGGCGTAGGTGAATAGCCTACCGTGGGTTCGAATCCCACCCTCTCCGCCATATATGGAGGCTTACCCAAGTGGTTGAAGGGGACAGTTTGCTAAACTGTTAGGGTTCGCAAGGGCCGCGAGGGTTCAAATCCCTCAGCTTCCGCCAAAAAATATACCGCAATTGTTGGTATATTTTTTTTGCCCTGAAAATGAATTTAAAACAATTTTAAAGGAATAAGTAATATAATTTCATTTAGAAAATAAGAAATGTCTTATATTTTATTTTAATAACAATAATAAAATTTTATTGTAAAAAGGAAAATATATTGATATAATAAGAAAAAGGAGAGAGTGAAATGCCAATTGAATTAAAAAAATATTTTTGGGATACAGAATTTGAAAAATTAGATAAAAATAAAAATAAAAGATATATTATTTCAAGGTTGTTTAATTATGGTGATTTAAAAACGATAAAATGGATTATGAAAAATTATACGAGAGATGATATAGAAGATGTAGCAAGAAATTGTAGGGACTTAAAACCATTAGTCGCAAATTATTTAAGACAACAATTGCATTTAGAAAAAGAGGATATGGCGTATTATCAATGGACATCTGCTATGAATTATGAGTATTGGAGAGTGAAGAACTAATGTATTGGAATATAATAGATGAGAAAAGGTATAAATTATTAAAGGAAATAACGGAAACAATAAGTATACCAGAATATTATATGATAGGTGGAACAGCCTTATCACTACAATTAGGATTAAGAGAATCTTACGATTTTGATTTTTGTGTTCCAACACAATTCAATAATGAAATATTATTAGGGGAACTAGGAAAAATAGGTGAAATAAGTGTACAACAGAATCAAAAAGGAACTTGTGACGTTACACTTAATGGGGTGCAAGTAAGTTTCTTTTATTATCCTAATAAAGTATTAAAAGATTTTGTAACAACACCGGAAATGCCAAAATTGAAAATAGCTAGTATATTAGATATAGCAATTATGAAAATTGTAGCGATAGGCGGTAGAGGTGCTAAAAAAGATTTTTTTGATTTATATAATATAATAAATAAATGCGGAATAAAAGAAGAAGAATTGGGAGAAGCCTTAATACAAAAAAATGGAGATAGAACCAATTATGTTAATGTAATAATGGGTTTAAGCTATTTTGAAGATGCAGAACAAGAAATTTTACCAAAAACATTTGTTGAATATGATTGGGATAAAATTAAAGAATTTTTTATAAATTTTCAAAAAGATTTTCAAAGAATTATAGAAAAACTAATTTTATAGAAAAATTATGTAAATATACCATATTTGTTGGTATATTTTTTTGCTCCAAAAATAAATTTAAAACAATTTTAAAGGAATAACTAATATAATGTTATTTTAAAGATAATTAATAAAAAAAGAGTAGAAAAAATGTACTCCTATTAAAAAATATAGTAATAATAAAATAAAAATAGTAAATAAAAAAATAAATAAAAAAACAAATAAAAAAATAAAAAAAAAAACAAATAAAAAAAAAAAAAAAAAAAAAAAAAAAAAAAAAAAAAAAAAAAAAAAAAAAAAAAAAAAAAAAAAAAAAAAAAAAAAAAAAAAAAAAAAAAAAAAAAAAAAAAAAAA
>CALXBX010000006.1 GCA_944386655.1 uncultured Clostridia bacterium
TATACATCTAATAAAATTATATCAAATTATGGTAACTAAATCAAGGCTAAGAATTTTTAATAAAGATTTGTGCCTTTCGCAGACGAAGCGAAAGCGAAGGCAAGAAAGGAATGATAGTAAAAATGAATATAAAATTTAAAATAAAAGGATTAGATTGTGCCAATTGTGCAGCTGAATTAGAAAGAGAGATAGAAAAAATAGAGGGAATAACAAAGGCAAGTATTAGTTTTATGACAGAAAGAATGGAAGTAGAATGTGAAGGAAATGAAGAAGAAATCATAAAGAAAATCCAAAAGGTTATCAAAAAAGAGGAGCCAGATGTAAGTATTGACAAAATTTAAGGGGGTTATTATACTATGAAGAAGAAAGCAATTAAAATTATAATAGCACTTGTATTATACTTATTCGCCATGTTAGTAAAATTCGAAAATACATGGATAAACAATGCCATTTTCCTGATTAGTTATTTCATTGTTGGTTGGGATATTTTAAGAAAGGCAATGAGAAATATCCTAAGAGGAAAAGTATTTGATGAAAACTTTTTAATGGCAGTTGCCACAATAGGAGCATTTTGCATAGGAGAATTTCCAGAAGCAGTAGCTGTAATGTTATTTTATCAAATAGGAGAATTATTCCAAAGTTATGCTGTAGATAAGTCTAGAAAATCAATAGCGAGTCTGATGGATATTAGACCAGATTATGCCAATGTTTATAGAGGGGAAAACATAGAAAAAGTAAATCCTGAAGAAGTAAAGATTGGTGAAACTATTATTATAAAACCTGGAGAAAAAATACCATTGGATGGTCATATTGTAGAAGGAAAGACAACTTTAGATACAAAAGCATTAACAGGGGAATCTTTGCCAAGAGATGCAAAAGAAGGAGACGAAGTCTTAAGTGGCTGTATTAATCTAAATGGTGTTATCAAAGTAGAAGTAAAAAAGGAATACGGAGAATCTACTGTAAGCAAAATTTTAGATTTAGTAGAAAATGCGAGTAGTAAGAAAGCTAAATCAGAGAATTTTATTACAAAATTTGCAAGATATTATACTCCAATTGTAGTAGGAATTGCTGTTGTGTTAGCTGTTCTTCCACCGCTTATATTACCGGGAGCCACTTTTTCAGATTGGATTTATAGAGCATTGTCCTTCTTAGTAGTATCTTGTCCTTGTGCTTTGGTGATTTCCATACCTTTAAGTTTCTTTGGAGGAATTGGAGGAGCATCTAAAATGGGTGTACTAGTAAAGGGAAGCAACTATTTAGAGGCTTTGGCTAGCACGGAAATAATGGTATTTGATAAAACAGGAACATTAACAAAAGGTGTATTTGAAGTACAACAGGTAAAGCCTATTGGTATTTCAGAGCAAGAATTACTAAAAGTAGCAGCTTATGCAGAAAATTATTCGAATCATCCTATTTCTAAATCTTTGCAACGTGCATGCCAAGAGGAAATAGACAAAAAACAAATTCAAAACTACGAAGAATTATCTGGATTAGGCATTATAGCCCAAATTTGTAATCAAGAAGTTTTGGTTGGCAATGACAAGTTAATGCTAGAAAAACAAATTACATTTGAAAAATGTAATGAAGTAGGAACTGTTTTATATGTAGCTATCGAAGGAAAATATGCAGGATACATTGTGATTGCAGACCAAATAAAAGAAGATGCGAAAAAGACCATTGAAGATTTAAAGAAAAATCATATAAGACAAACAGTAATGCTAACCGGAGACAGAAGAAAAGTAGGAGAGAATGTAGCAAAAGAGATAGGGATAGACGAAGTGTACACAGAATTATTACCAACCGATAAAGTACACAAAGTGGAAGAACTATTAAAAAGAAAATCAGAAAAAGGAAAACTTGCCTTTGTAGGAGATGGCATTAATGATGCTCCGGTACTTACGTTAGCAGATATAGGTATTGCAATGGGAGCTTTAGGGGCAGATAGCGCTATTGAAGCTGCAGATATTGTTATTATGACAGATGAACCATACAAAATAGTAAAATCTATGAAATTGGCGAAAAAAACAATGAGAATTGTAAAAGAAAATATCATATTTGCCATTTTTGTAAAAGTATTGGTGCTCATTTTAACAGCATTTGGACTTTCTACTATGTGGGAAGCAGTATTTGCAGATGTGGGAGTTTCCATTATTGCTATTATTAATGCTTTAAGAGCGTTAAGAGTACAAACAAAAAAATAGGTTTATAGGTATATCCGATAGAAAAACCTAAATACAATAGTAGAAGGAAAGGGATAAAAATGAAAGAAATAGAAATACATGCAAAAGGAATGGTTTGTGAAGGTTGTGAAAATAGAGTAAAAAATGCTTTAGGAGAGATTAAAGGAGTAAAAGAAGTAGAAGCAAGCCATCAAACAGGAATAGTAAAAGTAAAAGCAGAGGAAAAGGTAAGCAAACAAACTTTAGAGGAAGCAATCGTAGATATTGGTTTTGAAATAGAAACGATGGAAAAATAAGGATAGGTAAGTTGCAACAAATTTTACTATAAAAAGCAGTTATCCGCAAAGAAAAGGAAGGAAAGGTGGGTATGAAAAAAATAGTATTATCTATAGAAGGAATGACTTGTAGTGCTTGTTCTAATGGTTTAGAGAAATACTTAAATAAACAAGAAGGAATTCATTCTGCTTCTGTCAATTTAGTAATGGCAAATGCCAGCATAGAATATGACGAAAAAATATTAGATGTAGAAAAGTTAAATGAATTTGTAAAAAAAGCAGGTTTTAAAAGCTTAGGTGAATTTAAAGAGATAAAAACAGAGGGAAGTAATAAGAAAGAAAAAATAAAATTCATTAGTTTTACTATACTAGCTGTTATCTTTATGTATATTGCCATGGGACATATGATTCATCTGCCTACTCTGCCATGGATAGATGTGGAAATTAACCCTATAGGCTATACGGTTTGTTTATTTGTGTTTGCCATTGTATTTATGGTTTATGGATGGGATATTTTAAAAAATGGATATAAAAATTTTATCCATAGAACACCGAATATGGATACCTTGGTTGGCATAGGTGTACTAAGCAGTTTTTTCTATAGTATTTATAGTATGATACGAATTATTCAAGGAGATACTTCTGCGATACATCATCTATATTTTGAATCTGCTGCTATGGTCATTTACTTTGTAAAATTGGGTAGATATTTAGATGGCATTAGTAAAGACAGAACAAAAGAAGCTATTCAAAAATTGGTAAAAATAACACCGGAGCAAGCAACTATTAAGGAAAATGGAAAAGAAAAAATCGTTACCATAGATGAAGTAAAAAAAGGAGATATTGTGGTTAGCAAACCTGGAGAGAGAATTTCCGTAGATGGAGAAATTGTAGAAGGAAAAGCCCATTTAGATGAGTCTTTTATCACAGGAGAAAGTAAACCTACCACAAAATCTGTAGGACAAAAGGTAATTGCCGGTAGTAGAAATTATGATGGCTATATAGAATATAAGGCAGAAAAAATAGGAAAAGAATCTACCATATCAGAAATTGTAAAATTGGTAGTAGAAGCAAGTAATACGAAGGCACCAATTGCGAAAATGGCAGATAAAGTTTCTAGTTATTTTGTCCCAATCGTTATACTCCTTGCGATAGTTACTTTTATTGCATACTTACTATTAGGGTATAGTTTTGCATATGCTTTAATTGTATTTGTTACGATATTGGTGGTAGCTTGTCCTTGTAGTTTAGGGCTTGCAACACCTTTAGCTATTGTAGTAGCAGAAGGATTATGCGCAAATAACGGAATTTTAGTAAAGAAAAGCGAAATATTAGAGAATGCACAAAAAATAGATACCATCGTATTTGATAAAACAGGAACATTAACTTATGGAACTTTGAAAATTTCTACAATAAAAAATTTTAGTAATTTATCAGATAAAGAATTATTACAATTAGTAGGTAGCATAGAGAGTAAATCTATGCATCCTATAGCAAAGGCTTTTACAGGATATATGGAAGAAAATAAATTAGAGATATTGCCTGTAAAAGAATTTGGAAATGTGGCTGGTTTAGGAGTTATTGGTAGAATAAAAGATAGTAAAATGATAATAGGAAATGCTAAAATTTTAAAAGACTTAAAACTAGAAAATCCATATGAGGAAGAAGAGAAAACATTAGCACAAGAGGGAAATAGCATTGTGTATGTAGTGCAAGACAATAAAATTGTTGCACTGATAGGTGTAAATGACATTGTAAGAGACAATGCAAAAGAAGTGATACAAAACTTAAAAGAAAAACAGATAGATACGATTATGCTAACAGGGGATAACCAAGATACTGCAGAAAAAATAGCAAAAGATATAGGAATTACAAAAGTAATTGCTAATGTATTGCCAACAGAAAAAACAGAAGTCATTCAAAAACTAAAAAAAGAGCAAAAATATGTTATGATGTGTGGGGATGGAATTAATGATAGCCCTGCTTTGGCAACTGCAGATATTGGAGTGAGTGTAAAAAGTGGAACAGATATCGCAATGGATTCATCCGATGTTATTTTAACTAGAAATAATTTAGATAGTATTACAAAATTAATTCAAATTAGTAAAAAAACGATTAGAATTATTAAACAAAATCTATTTTGGGCATTTTTCTATAATGTCTTAATGATACCGATAGCAATGGGAGTGCTAAAACCTTTAGGAATCACAATTAATCCGATGATAGCAAGTTTAGCTATGGTAATTAGCAGTTTAACGGTAATTTTAAATACGCTAAGATTAAAGGGGAAAAAAGAAAAATAATGTCACAATATTATATAGAAATAAAAGATAAGCAAATACCCATACAAATAAGAAATTACAAAAATAGTAATCGTGTCAAACAGTATTTTAGAGAAAATATATTACATATTAGTAAGCCAAAGTATTTCTCTAAAATACAGTTATTACAGATATTAAAAGAAAACGAAGAAGCTATTTATAAAGAATATGTATCCCTTTGGAAAAAAAAATACGAACCAAAAACATTGGTATACAGGAGAAATTTTTTATTATGAAGGGGAGCCTTATGAAGAGGAAATGGTTTATCATAATAAAAACGAAGTAAGTGTTAGACTAGATAAAAAAGAGAAAAAATTATTATTATATCTTCCAGAAGATTTAAAAGAAGAAGAAAAAAAGAAATTGGTAGATAGTCTAGTAAAAAAATTGCTAAAACAAAATACAGAAGCTATGTTGGAAGAAAAACTCCCTAAATGGAGTAAGAAAATGAACTTGGAATATCAAGGATATAAAGTAAGAGATACCGTTTCCAAATACGGAAGTTGTGTACCACAAACAAAAATGTTGTATTTTAGTGCACGTTTAAAAATGCTTACAGAAAAACAAGTAGATTCTATTATCGTGCATGAATTAGCACATTTGGTACATGCTAATCACCAAAAACCATTTTATGATTTGGTGAAAAAGTATGTACCAGATTATGATGCAATTCATCAAGAATTAAAGAAAAATCAAAAAAGAATGATGATTTAAAGAAAGGGACTAACCTGATTTTCTTTTTTCGCTGTCCTTGCTGGTCGAATGCCATATATGATGGCATTCTCCCAAACTGCGCGTCCGCGCTTCAAAAAGAAAATCAGGTTAGTCCCTTTCTTCATAATATATTAAGAAAAAGCAGTATTGACAATAAAAGAGAGAATAAGGTATAGTAAAAGCAATAAGAAAAAAAGGGTGAAGGTTACATGAAAACAGAAAATAAGAAAGAACTGAAAAACGATTTAAATCATATAGTAGAGGATTTAGAAGAAATTGTAGAAAATGTAGAAGAAATGGAAAAACAGTCGGGGGAAGGACAAAAAAAGGAAGTAACAGAAAATTTGGAAAAAGTAAAAGAGCAAATTGCAGCGTTAGAAGAGGAAAAGAAGGAAGATGCTAAAAAGAAAGAAAAAGGTTTTTCTATTTTTGGTATTACAATTTGGAGAATGCTTGCTTATTTTGTGATTTATAGTGTACTAGGGTTTATAGTAGAAACAATATTTGCTTTTTTCTCAGAAGGAGTAATTGAAAGTAGAAAAAGTTTTCTTTATGGACCATTTTGTGCTATTTATGGAGTAGGCGCAGTTGTAATGATTGTAGGTTTGCAAAAATGTAAGAAAAATAATTTTACTTTATGCTTAGGAGGATTTTTAATAGGATCTGTTGTAGAATATTTAGTTAGTCTCATAGGAGAATTAGTGTTCCACGTAAAATGGTGGGACTATTCCGATATGGCATTTAATATTCAAGGAAGAATATGCCTTACCTTCTCCATTGCGTGGGCAGCTTTAGGGGTATTTATAATTAAGGTAATCAATCCTATTGTTGATAAAGTGATCAATAAAATACCAGTAAAAGTGTGGAAAATAGGAAGTTTAGTAATTGTTATTTTTATGTTTATAGACTGGATTGTTTCTAGTTTTGCTATGCAAATGTTTTTTATGCGCATTGTGGACAATCATCATATTGAGCTAAAAGATGGTTCAGAATATATAGAAATTTGTAGAGATTTATATCAAAAAGAATGGATAAAAAATATAGTAGATACTTTTTGGAATGATGAGGTAATGGTAAAAACGTTTCCTAATTTAAGAGTAACAACAAAGAGTGGAGCAGTAATTTATGTAAGTAAATTATATCCAGAAATACATCCTTATTACATAAAAGTATTTGAACCCATCCATCTAGAAAAGTTTGAATTTATTATGACAAAAAAAGAGGAATAAATGAAAGGAAAGAATAACGATGAATAGAGAAGAATGTTTAACTTTATTAAAACAATATAATCAAGAACCTTTTCATATAGAGCATGCATTAACTGTAGAAGCTGTTATGAAATATTTTGCAAAAGAATTAGGATATGAAGAAGATTTTTGGGGAATTGTAGGTTTGTTACATGATATAGATTATGAAAGATATCCGGAAGAGCATTGTGTAAAAGCACAAGAAATATTAAGAAAAGCAGGTTTGCCAGAAGAAGTGATTCATGGGGTTTGCAGTCATGGGTATGGTTTAGTGGTAGATATTAAACCAGAACACGAAATGGAAAAAGTATTATTTGCAGTAGACGAATTAACAGGTTTAATTGGAGCTGCTGCTAAAATGAGACCTTCTAAAAGTACAAAAGATATGGAAGTATCTAGTTTAAAGAAAAAATTCAAAGATAAAAAATTTGCAGCTGGTTGTTCCAGAGATGTAATAAAACAAGGAGCTGAAATGCTGAATTGGGATTTAGATACTTTATTTGAAAAAACAATTTTAGCTATGAGAGAGTCGGAAGATACCATTAGAGAAGAAATGAATAAAATAGCTTAAAAGAAAATGAAAAAATACTTTAAAAATGAACAGATAAGTAGTATAATAAATGGTATCATCTGTAAATATACGGTAGCAAGGAGGGCAAGAAGATGATACAGAGACAATATAATATTTCGTATGAAGTGAGTTATGTGCTAGGTGAAGATGACCGACTAGAAAGCATTGAACTCATGTCTACATCTGGTAAACACACACGGCTTACCAGAGACAAGATGTCGAGACTTCTGTTTGATGAGGAAGAGAAAGAAAAAATGAAAAAGCTCATGCTAGTAATTGCTTTGTCAAGTAAGCATGAGTGGAGGAAATTTTATGAAACAATGAAAGATGACAAAGAAATATTTCCTGTTATCCATGCTTTATGGCAGGAAACATTAGAAGAATTAAAAACAGAATAGGCTACCAAAAAGGAACCGGCGGTAATGGCTGGTTCTTTTTTTGAAAATAAATCTTTTTTTACAATAATAGTAATTTAATTACATAATTTGAATTGAAAAATAACAGATTTAAGTAGAAAATGAAAAAATAAGAGAAAACTTAAGAAAAGAGGAAATATACATGAAAAAGAACGAGGGGATTACGATGATTACTTTAGTTGTTACTGTTATTGTATTAATTATTTTGGCAGGAGTTAGTTTAAATACAACAATAGGAGAAAATGGAATTATCTCACAAGCACAAAAAGCAAGAGAAAATATAGAACTAGCTAGAGTAGAAGAAGAAAAACAATTAAATAGCTTATATGAAGAACTAGAAAATAATGGACAAGGGATAGTGGATGATTCTAATATAGATGCTATAGAAAAACTAAAACAATTTAAACAAGTCATAGCGACTGCAATTACTAATGAAGGAGTAGCAACTGCACAGACAGATACGGCAGAGACAATGGCAAATCATATAGGAAAAATATTGAAAGAAAGAACAAAAGATGCAACAGCAACAACTAATGATATATTAGTAGGAAAAACAGCATGGGTAAATGGAAATAAATTAACAGGTGTCAATAAAGGATATGAAGTAGGATATGAAGAGGGATATCAGGCTGGACAAGCGGGAGCAAGTAAAGAGATTATTTACTTAGGAGCAAAAAAAGTTATGATATAAAAACTTTATATCCAGAGATATATAGCGAGTTAACAGAGGGAAATTTTATTGTAGAAGTTACATCTTGCAGGTTGGAATCTGTTCCAGGAGGAAAAGATGCTACGACTTCTTCTACCACAACGGTAACTAAAACTGGTTCTTTAGAAAAATCATATGATAATGTAACTGGCATATTTACTTGTAGTTTACCTAACATTCAAACGGTTGTCTTTAATAAAAATGCTGGAAACTGGGGAGTAACTTCAACGGCTAGTTATGTATTTGCTGTATATTTAGTACGATAATAAAAAATATAGCAAAAATACACCTAGAAAAAAAGGTGTATTTTTTATGTTATCAAATAGAATGAAGTACACAAAAAATTCATATTTCTTTTTGGAAAAATAGTAGTAAAACGAAAAGAAATGTGATAGGATACAAGTAGGGAAAAATGAGAAAGAAGGATGCAAATGGCATATATAGAATTTAAAAATGTGGTAAAGGAATACAAAATGGGAGAAATCACCATTACAGCCTTAGATAAAACAAATTTTGGAATAGAAAAGGGAGAACTAGTGGTTATTGTAGGACCAAGTGGAGCAGGAAAAACCACTACATTGAATATACTAGGAGGAATGGATAGTGTAACATCTGGCAGTGTATGGGTAGATGGCAAAGAAGTAAGTAAATTAAAAAATAAAGAATTAATACGTTATAGAAGAGAAGATATTGGTTTTGTTTTTCAATTTTACAACTTAGTGCAAAATTTGACAGCGCTAGAAAATGTAGAACTTGCCACACAAATATGCAAAGACTCATTATCGCCAGAAGAAATTATGAAAAAAGTAGGATTAAAAGATAGAATGAAAAATTTTCCTTCGCAATTATCTGGAGGAGAACAGCAAAGAGTGGCAATTGCAAGGGCAATTGCTAAAAATCCAAAATTGTTATTATGCGATGAGCCAACAGGTGCCTTAGACTATAAAACAGGAAAACAGATTTTAAAATTACTGCAAGATACTTGCCGAAAAGAAAAAATGACAGTGGTAATTATTACACATAATACTGCCATTGCTCCTATGGCAGATAAAGTAATTCATTTTAAAAATGGAAAAGCGGAAAAAATAGAAAAAAACGAAAATCCAATTTCTATTGAACAAATAGAATGGTAAGTACCCAATAGAAAAAATAGCAAAGGTTTATGGGTAACCTTTTAAAAACCTAAATATATTTATAAGGAAGAAAAGGTTGAAAAATAATATAATAAAAAGTTCATAGAAAATAAAAGTCCTAAAAATAGCACTTTTTAAGAAAGATTTAAATTACACCAAACAATTTAAACTAGTTAATTAGCTAACTTTGTAGCCTTG
>CALXBX010000007.1 GCA_944386655.1 uncultured Clostridia bacterium
AATGAAAGGTTGCAAGAACCCCCATATACTACCTAAGCTTGTACTTGCAAAACGATTTTTAAAATCGTTCTTTCCTAATTGCCATATCAAATTTCTATTTTGAATGACTGATTTTATAAATTCCATGATTTAAATTCATTCCTTCCTATATTTTTCTACATAATTGCAAATAGCATATACCCCAAAACTGGAAAATGAAATAGTAATACTTCTTTTAACGCTCTTTTCCCAATTCCTTTAAATTTTAAATATTGACAATACCTCTTTATATGCCAATTTACATACTTTGTCTTTTCTATTTGCTGGTAATAATCTAGTACATCTTGTTCCTCTTTGGAAAGTTCTCTTCCTAATTTTTTACTATAGACTGCACACATCTGTGCCCCTTTTAAATAAGCATCTACAATTGCTTTTTGGCGGTAAGCATGGTAAGACTTTAATCCTCTTCCATTATCTTTTTTCCATAACTTCAAATTTTGTTTTAAATTTCTTCCACCAAATACATTGCTGTTATGCAAACGATACCCAAATAAAGGCTCTTTCATACAATAAATTCCTTTTTCTTTGCTAGCCAAATAAACAGAAAGCCAATCGTGTGCCATCATCTCTTCTGAAAAAGGTAACATTTGCTCTTTAATTTTTCTCGTAAATAATTGAGAACATCCAATAGCAATGTGCCTAGAAAAAGCTAAAATATTGTCCTTTCCTTCTATTTGAGGCATATTTTTATAACTTAAATAACTCGTATGTAGAATAGCCCCTTGCTCATCAATTTGCTCTGCATCTGTATAGACTAAATCTACATCTCTTCCTTTTAAAATACCTAATGACTTTTTCACTTTATCTGCATACCAAATATCATCATGATCACAAAACATAACGTAGGGTGCTTTTGATTGCTGTAGTAAAAATTCAAAATTTTTAAGATACCCTAAATTTTTTGGTTGCAAATATACCGTAACTCTATTATCCTTTTCTGCATACTCTTCTAATATTTCTTTTATCTTTTCGTCACTAGAACAGTCATCACTAATGATTAAATGAATTTGGCGATGGCTTTGGTTTAAAATACTATTGATTTGTATTTTTAAATAGTTAAGGTTCGTATTATACGTAGCAAGCAGAATATCTACTAAATCTTTTTCTTCTTGTTTTTTCATTTTTTCCTCTTTTTTTGCATAATTTACTAGGGTAATTGTATCTTTTCTTGTAGGCTTTGTCAAGTGTCAATTAGTAGATAAAACGATATTCTAGCGAATAGCTTTTGAGAGAAAATTGACTTTTATGTTAATATATTATATAATTTCCATTAATCATTCTAAAAAGAATTGTAGAAACTATTTACTTTGTTTTATGGAGGTATCGTTATGGGAGAACGGATTTATTTTTTAAAAGACATTTGGAAATCTATTAATCCAGAGGAAGTAAGCGTATATCATGCAAGTAGTTTGGAAGATGAAATACGGTTTTATTTTAACGAAAATCAATATGTTGTGGCAAGGGATAATAAAAATGGCACATGTTCAGTTATATTTGAAGAAGAAAAGCAAGAGCCTCAAAATGAGAAACAAAACACAGAAGGGTTATTAGATTATATCAATAGAAATATTTTTATATCTTTTGTGTTTTCACTAATTATTGCTTTTATATTATGCATTGTTCTGTTTACTCCATTAATAGATATATTCTTTTTGCTACTTGTGAATTCTATACACTACTTATTGATAAATATTCTTTTTGTAGCAACTCACGAATATATATTTACTTCACAATCATTAAAAAGTAAACATTCTGCTGAGCATATGATAGTAAATTTTCTTCAACAAAATAAAAGATTACCAAAAAATCTGAAAGAATTTCAAAAATCTTCCAGATTTTCTATTGATTGCGGTAGTAGAAAAAAAATACGAGAATTTATTGGAAATTTTATCCAAAGTATACTTGCTGCAATCATATCTATAGTATTGAGTATCTTATATTTCAAAATTACCAAAACGGATTTACTATCCCATACTATCTTTGCGATTACCTATTTCATTATTTTCTATGGTATTGGAATTTTAATCCATAAATATCATAAATTAAATTTTATTATCACACCCATAGAAAATATGTTAAATAATGTTATTCAATGTTTTAATACTACAAAAAAAGTAGATAACCGAGATTTGCAGTTAGCCTATTACGCAGCCGAGGAATGGTTGCAGATAGTTTATCCTGAATTTTATAATGAAGAGGATGCAGAGAACAATATCTTTAGTGAAAGCAATGAGAATTAGTAACTAAAAATAAGCAAATGCTATTTTTAGGGAAAATACAACCTTTGGAAATTCCATTGGTTGTATTTTTTACATATTCTTTCTCTGCTTTTTTTGAATTTGCTCTATACCCAATTGATATAATCATATCTAAATTGTAGTACTTTACTTGATATGTTTGACCATTCTTACCCATAGTCGCAATTTTTGCGACTGTGCCATTCTCCTTTAACTTTTGTCAATTGATTTATTACTTTTTATCAATAGTTTATCTTTTTTTGTATTCCTAATCCATCTCCATTACAAGTTAATGTTGTAATTCTTTGCTTCGTCTTTTTTGATTCCCTCGTTATTCTTAAAGATGCCATAAAACTTTCCTTTTTATCTTCATTTACTGTAATTTTAGGTTCCTCTAATTTTTTAACTTTATCTTGCTTATGCCATATATTCTTTAGGAATAACAATATTTTTCTTATCCTATTCATCTCTCTGCTTCCTCCTTTGCCACTATTTCACCAGAACTCTTTGATAAATCTACCTCTTTTTTTTCTTGTTCCATCATTTCCCACGGTCTAAGTCCGTTTGTTCTTTTCAAATCTTCTTCATAGCATTCAAATTGTTCGGTAAATTCTTCTTGTGATAATCCTACAAACTGCCCTTCCTCTTGACTCGCAAAGTAAAATTTCTTTCCCAATTCATTGGAATCCACATAAACATATAAAATTGGTCTTTTTTCCTTGTCGTTTCTACTATAAACTCTATTTACAACACATTTGTTAAATCTTAAATTTTCATTATTTAAGAGTATATCACTTAAAATACGCATACTGGAGTTTTGACATGTTGCAAATTCCGGACACGCTTGCCTTAATAATAAAAATTGCTTATTGATGTTTTGCTCCGGTTGTCTTGCAAAAAATATATCTACCAGTGTTGATTTTTCCAATAAATCTTTTATTGAAAATTGTCCTTCTTTATCCGCCAACCCAACACTTGTAAACAGGTTTCTTAAACTTTTCTCATCTAAATTTAAAGTTGCATCTTGCAATTGTTCATCATTTTTATGGCAATAATGGTCGTTGCCTTCTTCATCTATATCATTTTTTCTTGCCTGCTCATAACTTATACAAAAATTATCAGGTTTTCCGCTGAATCTATGGCTTGTCAAATTCCAAGTTGGATCTAGTATCGTATTTCCTTTTGCCACTCCTCCACTTGCTAATGGAAGTTCTATATCTTTTATTTTCAAAAATGAATGATTGCCACTACTTATCATTTTGCTCTCTATTCCTACTCTACGAAGTATATACTGCTCTACTTTAGCTATTCCATTACAAACACCATAACCAGAACTAATAATTTTCCATAATGCCCTACAATCGGAAGTATTAAATACTTCGGTGTCAAAATCAGGACTATAGCTTATTTTTTTACCAATGGCATTATCTATTACCGCCATTTTCTGTGCTTTTGAATATTCTGGCTTTAAGTTATCTATTACAGAACTTATCCATTCTTCCGCTTCTTTATAATCCTTTGCTTTTGCACCCCAAAATATAACTTCATTTAATTCACTCTCTATCTCTAAGTTGGGACAAATGTCGCAAAGTTTTAAAAATTTAAGCCTTTGTTCTTCTGTAAAATTCTCTGGATTTTCACTTATTAAATGATCTAATCCTTTATAATCTTCTAAATTTCTTTCTAAATCTAAAATAATTTTTCTACCATTGTCTGTCATTTGCATTGTAAGTACAGATTTATACTCTTCTGGAAAATTACTTGTATCTATACTCTCTTTTACATCTATATTTAATGTAACTAATATTTCTCTTTTTTCACTAAGAGTAAAAGCAAAATTGTCCAAGTTTGTTATAAATTCTTTTTGCCTCTTAGAATCTAATCTTTGTATTACTTCATAAGGTGCTATTCCCTTTTCCTTACAAAATTCTCTTTGCTCTACTAAAAATTCACTTAAGTTCTCTCTATCTAATGTTTGCAATATAGAAATAATATGGAATTTATCAAAATCCTTTTCTTGCAATATTGCTTCCATTTTATAACGATTACTACAAGTTTTTAAAATAAGTACTTTTTGATAATTTTCTAGCGGATATATGTTTAATGCTTTATCTTTTACTTCATCATTAGATAAATTTTCTACTAGTTTCATTATCTGATGACCTGCTAAATGTAACTGATTTGTAACAAAGTTTACATCTAATAAGATTTTCTCTTGTACTTGCTCTGATAATGTTGAAACAATATTTCTTAATTCGTAATCTGGAATTTGATATTTTTGTATAAAATTTTGATTATGCAACAATTGTAGCTTAGTATTATCATTTAGTCCCTTTATTAAAGCAATAATTTGATAACTTTCTAAACCACTCATAATGTTTTCATCATTTATCATTTGTAATAAGATATTTTCATCGGATATACTCCCTATTATGCCTCCTTTTATCCAAGGGTCTAAATTTGTAAAGTGTGCATAATCAAATAGTCTGTTCTTTTCTTCGTCACTCAAAAAATTATTTATTAGGTCTAAAAATTCCTTTGCATTAAAGTGATATTGCTTTAACATTTCTTTATTAGCAAATATACTAAATTTATCTTTGGTTTTTTCTAATCGTTTTCTTAGAGCCTCAGCGTTCATTACTTCTCCTTTGTTTTTTCATTTTCTATTATGTTTATATTATCATATTTTTATAGGAATGAACACTTTTTTATAAAAACTTTTCTTATTTTAGAGTTTTTTATGCTACTATTTGCTTATTTCCAGTTTTCGTCATTATAGAAAAAAACCTAGCTTTATTCTATTTCAAGCTAGATTTTAATACTATTTTTATTTTTGCTGGTTATGTTCTGTGAATTTCAATTTTAAAATCTCCAAATATTATCAGCACCTCTTGTTGCTGTAATATTAGAGTTTAGGCAAACTAAAGGACGAACTCCCAAGATACTGATGCTATAGTAATTGCTTAAAGTATTGCTGCTGCCCACGCGACTGTAGTAGTCCACATACACCAATCTGTTGGTATCTCGAGCACTCGGAGACGCCAACCAATAACCATCACAATTACTTATTACAGAGTGATGTGGAAAATAGAAGTCATCTTTACTATATTCACCACTATTTGATAAACTATATACATATGTTTTCGGATTTTCTGTATTTCCTACATAATATCCTATGTCATTTGTATTTGTGTATAGCTGTGTATATCCTTTTTCATTCCAACTTGCTACCCACATTTCAATAGTTGGACCCCCAATGGCATATTCTGCATAGCTTTCATCTATAAATCCATCCCAATTATTCGTATTTAATAAGGTGGATACACATCTTCCATTTCCATTTATGTTATAATCTGTCCAACTTTGCTTAAATAAACTTAAAATATCTGGATTTACTGTTTGAGTTGTTTCTGGTTCTGAATTCCAATATAAGTTGTAAGTATCAGAAGCTGTCATTCCAGTTCCTACATTATCTAAATAACTAGATGTATTTGGTACATAATCTGCTGCTATGATAAATACATGATCTCCATCGTTGTAAAATATTCTCCAATCATTCGTTGTATCTCCGTCTTCATTTAAATCTATTGAATAATCTATGTAATCTCCATAATTTGTACCGGTTACTGTTTCTGCCAAAGATGCTTGTGCAAAAGTTCCGTTCCATATATCCCCTATATTCATTTCATGTCCACCATATGCTTCTTTACTGATTAAGGTTAAATTATTTAAGTCTTCTGGCAAATTTTCTTCTGTTGGTACACCATCAAAATATTGATTTAATATGGTAACAAAATCTCCTTTGTTTATGTTTCCTTCATTTTCTAATTCTTTTTCTAAGATATCCATTTGTGTTTTTTCTTTTACATCTGCTTTTTCAGTTTCTTCTTTTGCATTCTGTGCCTGCGATATAATACCGTTATCTCCTACTACCATAGATATAGACACTCCTGCTAGTATAATTAGCACGATAATGGTTACCACTAATGCTATTAGCGTAATACCCTTCTCATAATTGCTTTTCTTTTCCCTTTGTTTTTTCATTTTTCTCCTCCTACTCATTTTTCTTTTGATTTCATACAATTATAATAATTACTTTGCATAATATCATAACGTATATTCTTTTTCAAGTATTTTTTACAATTTTCTATTGTCTAAAATCATTTTTCTTTTTACTTTTTTTCTTACAAAATGAGTTTTAATTATCAATATTATTTTTTACGCATTTTAGCAGATTTATACTCTTTCTTTTATTTTCCACGAAAAAAATCTAGCTTTACTTTATTTCAAACTAGATTTTCTCTTATTTCTATCATATTTAATTATAACATTTTTCAGTTATGAACTTTAAGGAACGTCCCTAAAGTTCAAATGCATTATTTATCTTTTAACAAGTCTTTTCCGTTTTTAATGTAATCCCAGCCTGAAAAGATAGTTGCGATTACGGAAATTAGCATTAGTACTGTTGTTAATAGGTTCAAGGCAAAAGGCCAACCTGTTAAGTTTTCTGTAAAAATTGCTCCAAAGCTATGTACGTCTATAAAAGCTACTATAATGGCAAGCATTTGTGTTACTGTTTTTAGTTTTCCCCATATGCTTGCTGCAATTACTTTTCCACCACTTTCTACAGCAATTAGGCGATAACCTGAAACTACAAATTCTCTAAATACCACAATACATGGTATCCAAGCAGGTAGTTTTCCCATTTCTACTAACATTATCATAGCGGCAATCACTAAAACTTTATCTGCAATAGGGTCTAAAAATTTACCAAAATTCGTTACTTGATTTCTAGAACGTGCCAAATATCCATCTAACTTATCTGTAATAGAAGCAATTACAAAAATAGCATCTACTACCCATAAAGTAATAGGAATTCCTGCCCATTCTCCTGTTATGGGAAGAAATGGAATAATAATCATAATAGGAACTAATAAAATTCTAAAAATCGTTAGTTTATTTGGTAAATTCATTTATTTTTCTACCTCCTACTTTTTTTGTTATTATATACTGAGTCTCCTAAAAAAGCAAGATAATTACCTACTTTTTTGCACAATCTCCACAATATCTGCTATATATTCTCCGGATAACTGGAATATTGAGTGTTACAATTTTTTGCAGTAAAATAATGAGAATGGCTGTAATAACAGTTACTCCTATACCAATACCAATTCCTCTAGAAATACCTGCTATTAAATTCTTCCATAATAATTTTTTAGAGTTTCCTAACAATTCTGCAAATTCTCTTATATTACTTTCTGCCAACGTTTTATTTAAGTTTTCTATTTGTTTTTGTAATAGATTTCTATTTGTTTTCTTTTGTTGTTCTGATTCTTTAAAAGAGTATCTGTGCTTTGTTGTACTTTTTTTCAAAACTTTTTTTATTTTGTTTTTCTCTTTTTGCATATTTATTCTTCGTTTCTGTTTTTTATTCTTCCCTTTCATAAAATAAACCACCCATTCTTAGGGTGGTTCATTTTTTCTTTTTTATTCTTTTTTGTTATTGTTTATACCTTAAGTCTCAAAAAATTCTAGAAATATACCTGTTAACTATGAACTTTTCTAATCTAAGGCATTTCATTTACCATTACATTGTCTACTGTATTTGTTATTTCATTTACCATTGTCTCATTTGTTTGATTTGCTATTTCGTTTCTATTTTGTCTTTCTTCTTCCACTAATGTTTCTAATTTATCAATTAAATCTTGTAATTTTTGAACGTCTTTTCCTATCATTTCCCAATCGTTACTATTTAAGGAAGTATTTAAATTTTCATTTGCTTTTATTAAAGTATCTATTAAGTCTTCTATACTGTCTGTATTTTCTACTTCTATATCTACTGCATATTGAGAAACTAATCTAGCAAGTGCTTGTGTTAGGTTATCTCCTATTGCTACCTTATTACCAGAAGCTACTACTACTTTTTTTAGCACTGGCAGAGCATCTGCCTCATTAATATATTGTTGATAAATTGGCTCTACATACAAAAGTGTATTATCTATTGGGACAATAATCATATTTTTTGTAATTTTGGTACCTGTTACATTAAGGCTTTCTATTTCTTTTGCAATGGTTTCATCCTGCTCTATTTGTGTATCTAATTGCATTGGTCCTAAAATATTAGTATCTGCCTGATATTTATAAATAGTCAGTTTTCCATTACCACTATTATCATAGGTTCCCACTAGATAAGAAATTAAGTTTTGTCTATTATATGGTGTGTATGGAAGTACTAGTCCTAATTGAGCCTCTTCCTCATCTACAGTTTTTACCATAGTATAATAAGGTTCCATATCTGTTCCTGTTTTTGTTAGAACTTTTCCTGTATTATGCGTTGCTATTTCCCATATGTCATCTCCACGGTATAGGACATCTGGCTGAATATTATGATATCTTGCTATAATATCTGCTTGAATATTATATAAATATTCTGGATAGACAAAATGTTCTGTAATATCCGCTGGAATACTTTCTTCTAAATCTGCAAATAAATCTGGATAAGCATTTCTATAGGCCATGGCAATTGGATCAGAACGGTCTGTAATGTAGAATGTTGTAGTTCCATCATAGGCGTCTATTAATACTTTTACAGAGTTTCTAATATAATTTAACTCTATTTTGCTTGTTGCCGTCTCTTGTAAGGTTGTTTTTTGAGAATAAGGATAGCTATTGGATGTTGTATAAGCATCTAGTACCCATACTAATTTTCCTTCCTCTGTTACTACTAAATAAGGATCTTCATCATATTTTAAATAAGGCATTACTACTTTTGCTCTTTCTATAATATTACGATTTGTCAAGATTTTACTCTCATCAGTAATATCTCCTGAAAAAGCAAGTTTTAAATCTCCTTCTTTAATGGCAAGTATCATTCTATCTATAAAGTTTAAGGTTAGTCCTGCTTCTCCATCATAATTATTTTCTGCATTCTCTGCACTTTGTGAATCTAAAACAGGATAATCAAATTCATTTTTGTCCTTACAGTTGGTTACTACTGTATCATTTGTCTCTAATCCAAAATAAATTCGTGGCTGTGCAATGGTAATCGCCTCATTTTGCTCATTAAATCCTTTTTGTATATGGTTTAAGTTGCCTGTATCTTTTGTATCTGTAGCAGAGGTAATAATTGCTCCATAGCCATGTGTATATTCATAAGTTTTATTATTATAAGTACCACTACTACTTACAATTTCTCTTGGTGAAACATATACTAAAGTATCTTTTCCCTCTATTTTGTATTTGGCTATACTAGTGCTTCGGTAAGTATAATATCCTTTTGCGGTTTGTCCATTATTTAATTCTTTTAAAACAATATCTTCGCTCACAATAGCAATATTTCCAACTACTTCTTCATTGTCGTTAATTACTTCCGAAGTAATGGTTTCCGCCTCACTCAAAGAAACTTCCTCTATATCTACACCATAGGCCTCTTTGGTGGATCTTATATTCTGGGCAATATAATCTTTTTCTTTATCTAATTCATTTGGACTAATCCATATTGCCTTAAATACTATTAGTACTAAAAATAGTCCTACTAAATAGCCAGGAATAGCTGCAATAGAAGCAATAAGCTTTCTCGTTTTTCCTTCTTTAAATGCTTTTATTCCCTTATACACGCAGAAGATTAATACCAAACATAGTAGGCGGTATCCCCACAATTTAATGGTAACATCTGCAAATCCTGCTCCATATAGAGAATAACTACTTTCTCCGTCATTCAAGCTCAAAAATTTTTCTGTTCCAATATCTTGTGATTGGAAAAAGATATAACCTGCTAATAACACAGCAAGAACCATAACGCTATTCGTAAGCTGTGTAATTAATTTGCTATTTTTTAATGTTTTTCTATCTACACCATCAAAGAACATATTAAAGGTAATAATATAGTAAACGACGGTATAAATTGCTAAAGCTACCACTGCTACCATGGCATACATTAAAACTAATTGGATAAATGGTTTCTGAAATACAAAATAACCAATGTCTATTCCAAAAATAGGGTCATTTACACCAAATTGTGCTGCATTAAAGCATAATACTGCTTTTTCCTTTATCATTCCAGAAGTAAAAGCACTAATTAAGATTGCTGCAATAAAGGCAATAGATTTATTTAATAGTTTTGGCATTTCTTTATGTTCTTGGTCAAAAAAGACTTTTAGCCCTTTTTTGATTTTCAAGTTGGTCATGTAAACTAATAGATAAATCACTCCAAAATTAATGATAAGAGTAACTACCATATATCTTACATTTTGCCAAAAAGAGTTGATATATACTTCTCCAATTTCTAGTGTTTCTAAATAAGTTCCTCTAAGCATTACATAAGCTACAATGGCTGTTAGCAAAGCAAAAAATACTACAATCCACATTCTTTTCTTTTTTTTGCTTTTCTGCCTTTTTTCTGCTTTTGGGACTTGAGTTTGTTGTTTTGCTCCTTCTGCTTTTGTTTCCTTTTCTTTTGCTTCATTTTGTTTTTCTTCTGTTTGTTCTTGCATTGTCTTTTGTTTTACTTCTTCTTTGTTTTCTATTTCTTTTGGTCCTTCTATGGTTGGGTTAGTTTCTTTTGTATTTTTCTCTTCTTTTTTGTTCATGGGAAAATACACTCCTTCCTTCTAATCCATTAATGCTTCTACAAACTCTTTGCTAGAAAATACCTCCATATCATCTATTTGCTCTCCTACCCCAATAAATTTAATTGGCATATGATTTTCTTCTACAATTCCAATGACTACGCCACCTTTGGCAGTTCCATCTAATTTTGTTAAGATAAGTCCTGTAATATCTACAGTTTCTTTAAACGCTTTTACTTGTGCAATCGCATTTTGTCCAGTAGTTGCATCTAATACCATTAAAATTTCTTTACTTGCTTCTGGCATTTCTTTATCAATTACTTTCTTTATTTTGGCAAGCTCATCCATTAGGTATTTTTTATTGTGCAATCTTCCTGCTGTATCACAAATTAGTACATCTGCATTTTGTTTTTTTACTTCTGCAATTGCCTCATACACAACAGAAGCAGGATCTGAGCCTTCTTCTCTTTTTACAATAGTTGCTCCTGCTCTATTCGCCCATACTTCTAGTTGCTCTACTGCAGCTGCTCTAAAGGTATCTGCTGCTGCTACTACTACTTTCTTACCATCTTTTCTTAGGCGATTGGCGATTTTTCCAATAGATGTAGTTTTTCCTACTCCATTTACCCCTACCACTAATATAACAGATGGCACCGTTTCTAATTTTAAACTGCTATCTTCTTTATCTAATATTGCTTGAATTTCTTCTTTTAGTAGCTGTTTTACTTCTTGCTCTTCTTGTATATTTTCTCTTTTAATTCTTTGCCTTAAACTATCCATAATTTTGGTAGTCGTCTCTACTCCTACATCTGACATGATAAGAACTTCCTCTAATTCTTCTAGTAGGTCCTCATCTACTTTTCGAAAGCCACTAAAAATATTACTAAAGGATGTTTTTGTTTTACTTAATCCTGATTTTAATTTTTCAAAAAAACCCATTGGTTCCTCCTCGTTATTTTTTACTTCTTCTATTATATACTATTTTTCAAATTTTTCAAGTTTTTGGCTTATAAATACACTTTGCACTGTATGTTAGCCTTTAATTTTTGAGCAAATATTTGGGCATCTTCTTTTTTCCCTACAATACTTCCATAATGAGTAGGAACTACTATTTTAGGTTGCATCACATTTACTAAACTTGCTGCTTCTTTTGCATCCATTGTATAAGTTCCTCCTATTGGTACAAATGCTACATCACATTTTATATTTCTAATTTCTTCTATATTGTCGGTATCTCCTGCAATATAGTACCTTTGTCCTTGTAGATTTAAAATATATCCTACCCATTGATTTTCTTTTGGATGAAATTTTTTATGAAGATTATAAGCTGGAACAGTTTCTATTTTGATTCCTTCTATTTCATAACTCTGATTTGGCTTTACTATTTTTATATTTTCTTTTATAAAACCAATTTTTTGTACTTCTTCTATTCCCTCTGGTCCTACTAGAATAGTATTTTCCTTTTTCACCTTTTCTATATCTTTTAGTGAAAAATGGTCATAATGGGTATGCGTAATCAGAATAATATCTGCATCATGCTTTTCTTCCTGCATTTCATAGGTATCGATATATATTATTTTTTCTTTTTCTATTTTAATACTATTTTGTGTAAATACTTGTACTCCTTCTAACATATAAATTCCTCCTTATATTGCTATATAGTATAACATAAAATTTACTATTTTGAAAAAAATTTTAAAAAATAGTGGAATTTTTTGATTTCCTATGTTAGAATAATAATTGTTATGTTTTATGCTATTGTAGCTCAGTTGGTAGAGCAACAGATTCGTAACCTGTAGGTCGGCAGTTCGATTCTGCCCAATAGCTCCAAATTAAAACAACTTATGAACTATAAGGTTTATAGGTTGTTTTTTTATATAAACTAAAAAATTTCACAAGAAATATTTTTGGAATTTACAAATTTCTGTCTCAGCCAACAAGCACTGAATTTTTCCTCCCTAGTCAAAATTCGAATTGTGGGACAAGTCCCCCCTTTATAAAATAATTCGTAAATATTTTATAAATTTAATGAAAAACTTAAAAAATTATGATACACTTAAATTCGTTAGACACTGTCTGACGAATTTAAAAGGAGTAAAAAACATGAATGAATATTTAAAAAAATTAAATCAAGAAATAAGGAATTATTTGAAAATATTATCACCAGAATTTCCAGAATGGTTATTAGAATATATTTATACTCCAGAAATGTTAAGACTTGATGGAATAGGAATGTCTTGTGGTACATTATATACAAAAGTATATAATGACAAATACTTTTATTCTTCGCTAACTCATAGTGTCGCAGTTGCATTAATTATATGGCATTTTACACATAATAAAAAACAAACTATATCGGGTCTATTTCATGACATTGCAACTCCTACTTTTAAACATTGCATTGATTTTATGAATGGAGATTCAGAACATCAAGAATCTACTGAAGAAAGAACAGAGCAAATAATTAAAAACTCAAAAGAAATAATGGCATTATTAGAAAGAGATAGTATATATGAAACATCATAAATTTATAGGATTTAATTTTGACTTTAAACCATATAAAGCATAGGGAATAAAAATGTTGAAAATGGATTTTTTAAAATTTATAACAAAATACTTGATTTTAACCATAAAATATGGTATAAATATATTGAGTGGTACTCAAGAAACTTTCGAAGCCTTGAGTCATTTTTTATATCTTATGGAGGCAACATGAAAGAATTTAAAAGTAACGAAGAATTAATTGAATATCTAATATCTAAAAATTTAACTATAAATGATAAAGAACAAGCATTAAGGAACATCAAAAAATACTCATACTATTCAATCGTAAATAGTTATAAAAGTGTTTTTAAAAATAAAGACAACAATTATAAACCTAATTCATCTTTTGAAGAAATATTCGCTCTATATGAATTTGATAAGAATATAAAAGCTATATTTTTAAAATTTACTTTAGAAATAGAAGTTGTAATAAAATCGCTTATGGCAAATACTTTAGCAGAAAAATATGGTATTCAAGATTACTTAAGACCAGAAAATTTCGATGAAAATGCTAATAAAGATCTTATAAATAATTTAATTGAAAGCATAAATAAAGAGATTAATGACAACTATAATAAGCATACAGCAATTAAACATTATAAAGACACATACAATTTTATTCCACCTTTTGTACTTACTAAGATTCTAACATTTGGTACTATTAGTAGATATTATGGCTTACTTAAACAGAATGATAGACAAGACATAAGTAAATATTTTAAAATTTCTGATAAGTTATTAAAACAAATACTTGCAAACCTAACAATGATAAGAAATATCGCTGCACACTCAGATAGATTATTCTGTTATCGTAATAAGTACTACATTAGTTTTAAAAATATAGATAAAAATTATAAAAGAACTGGTAACTTTACTAATATATACATGATTATACAGTGTATGAAAATTTTATTAGATGAAGAAAAATTCAAAGAATTTGAAGATTTATTTAATATAGAAGTCAACAAACTAAAAGAGAAATTAAATTCAATTAATATCAATGATATATTAAGAATAATGGGATTTAATGTATAAAAATTATAAGTTTGTAATATAATCTTTATGAGTGGTACTTAGAAAACTTTCGAAGCTCTAAGTCATTCAATAATAGCCTAGAATTTCAATTCTAGGCTATTTAACTTTATAGTACTTAAGTTTTATAGTATGTATTTAATAGGTATTCTTGCAATCCAGCATAATGTATTATTTTAAAATTTCTTTCTGGTGATTCAATATTAAGGTCAATAACTTTTGAAACTACCATAATATTTTCTATCTTATAAGAGTTATCAACATTGCAAAAGGAAATGAAATCATCTAAATTATCGTTTATTATAGATATTCGCTTCTCGAATTTTTTTACATAGTTTTTATCTGAGTTTCCAACAAATTTTTTTAAATCATTTGATAAACCGGACTCTGTCAATGAAGTTGATAAAAATTTTGCTTCCACATTAAATATAATATGCTTATTCATATCAA
The DNA here is from genome assembly GCA_944386655.1 of uncultured Clostridia bacterium. GTDB lineage: Bacteria > Bacillota > Clostridia > TANB77 > CAG-508 > UMGS1663. The sequence continues at coordinate 14,870 of CALXBX010000007.1, forward strand.
CTACAATAATATCCCATTCATTTTGAGGAACATTTTTTCTTAAAAATATATCCTTAGTTTTTTTATTAGTATATATATATATATATATCAGGATTAACATTCTTAAAGATTTTAGCTACATCTTTTTCAAACCTCTTTGCAATTTTATTTACGATTTTTTCAGATGCTAATAGTATTTTGTCTTTCTTCTCTGAAATATATGGAGTTAACCCTATTGAATGAACATTGTTCCAATAATTTTTACAATTAATAATAAAGCCCTTTACTATTATATAATAATCTTTTCCAATATCTATTATAGGGGTTGTATCCAATCTATGCTTACTATTAGATTTTCCTCATCATATTCTATGTTAAACTTATTTAAGATACATTCTTTATGGAAAGTATCTAGATTGATATTTGGATAAGTTTCTAATAGTATTAAATCTAATTGTTCTTTTGAAATTTTGCTCTTAGTTAAATTTTTCTTATCTGAACTTTCAATAAATCCTTTCATCAGATTATTGAAGTTATCAAAAGAAATTCCTTTTTCACAATAAAATGCTTCATTAAATTCTGCATTAGTAGTATTCCCTATTCCAGAGTCATAATTAATAAATGAATTAGTTTTACTTGTACTATTAACTTGATTTTGAATAAGCGTGCAAATTGGCTCTAAATCATTTGGAAATATATAGAAATCTGCTACACCATTTTCATAATCTTTTGATAAATGCTCTCTTGAGTAATAAAATGTAAATATAGAATGGTAATATAACAAGATTATAAATCTTTTATAATCATAATTGTTAAAACTAAAAGGATAAGATTTTCTATTATCTCTTAATATTGTAGTCTCAATTATGTATTTTATTTTTCTACCCATTAAATCTGCAACAGAGCAAGGATACGATATATCTTTTATTTGCTCAGCACCATTAATTTGCTCTAATTTTAAATTTGAGTTCATAATTCTAATTTGTTCTAATTTTGAATATATTCCACCTAACCCTATAACAACTTGATCATCAATATCCTTAAATCCGAAAAAGTAGTGATTGTTAAACAAGATAAAATTTTCAGTTAATCCTAAAGCTAATAAAGCATTATTACAATATTGAAATTCTAATAACATATAAGAATTTACTTTTTTTGCTCCGCAGTCGCAATATTGATAGTCAACATAAGTTTCATAGTAACCTTGATCTTCTTCATGAGTAGCTGCAGGAATAGTTTTATATCTATTAACGTATTTTCCAATATAACCTTCATTTCTAATTTTGTCTCTAAGTATTTCTTTGAAATCATCTGAAGTAAATCCGTTTTCAAACCAATAAACTTCTCCATCTCCATACCAGTTTCCATCAGAGTGTAAAGTATAAAGTTGTGCACCAGTAATAGTTTGAGATGGTGTGTCCACAACTGTAACCCAATTAGATACCCAACGCTGTGCTGTATGATCAATTTCTGTATTTTCGGTTTCTACATTTTCGCTTTCGGAAGAAGTGGAACTACTATTTTCAGATGATATATCTACATTGTAAGATATGTTATTGTCTTCTGAATTTGTACCTGCTACCTCAGTATTAGTTGGCGTTAGTTGAATTGTATTAGTTTCCTCAGATATTTCTACATTATTGTTTTTCCATATTAGAAACATTATAATAAGTGCAACTATGATTATAATTACCAAAATAAATAATATAATTTTTCTTTTCATACTATATCTTTCCCCTCTAACTATCATTAAAATAATGATTATTATCAAAACTAATTTTATTATACCAATTCTAATGGCCATATTCAAGCATATAAAACTTACAATCTATAAGGAGTTTGTGATATTAAGAACAAAAATACAATAGTAGCTTTTATGCCCTATTGTATTTTTTCCTTAATCTATAGAAATAAGTTCATATTCTCTTGTTCCAAAACCTAAGTCTGCAGCTGCTTCTATTGTATGAATTCCATGTTGTCTTTCTACTCTTTCTACGAAATGGTCTCTTCCTGGATCTTTAGATTGATAGATAAAATCTATACAAGCTTGATCTACGGCAATTGGATCTGTTCCTGCCACAATACCAATATCTTTCATACATGGATCTTCTGCTACAGAACAACAGTCACAATCTACAGATAAATTACACATTACATTAATATATACAATTCTGTCTTTAAAGAATTCATGTACGGTAGATGCTGCATCTGCCATTGACTCTAAAAATTTATCTTGTTCTGTTTCAAAGAAAGTTTTTGTATCTCCTGCTCCATGTATAATTGCTTTTCCATAAGAAGATGCACACCCAATAGATAATTGCTTTAATGCTCCTCCATATCCTCCCATAGGATGTCCTTTGAAATGAGATAGCACTAACATAGAATTATACTTATCGATATCTTTTCCTACATAATTTTTTGTTAATATTTTTCCATTTTTTACTTCTAATACCTTATCCGGACCTTCTGCATCCATTAAATCTACATCAAAATATTTTGTCCAACCATGGTCTTCTATCAATTTTTTATGTTTTTCTGTGGTATTTCGCTCTCCTTCATAGGCTGTATTACATTCTACTACTGTTCCATTGACGTGTTCTACAATTTTCTTTACAAACTCTGGCTTAATATAGTTTTGGTTTCCTGCTTCTCCTGAATGTAATTTTACAGCTACTTTTCCTGGTAATTTTACACCTACAGTTTCATACATTTTTACTACACTCTCTGGTGTAATTTCTTTTGTAAAATATACTTTTGCCTTTTCCATCTTTTTACTCCTTTACATCTTTATATATTTAGGTTTTTTATAAAGGCTTTACCTATAAACCTATTTGCTCATTTACTATTTTTATCTAGAGCTTTCTTCTTATAATTTATGATATTCTTCATCCGTAACTGGTTCACACCATTCATTAGATGTATCTTCTCCTGGTACTTCTACAGCTAAATGACTAAACCAAGAATCTTTTTTTGCTCCATGCCAATGTTTTACATTAGCAGGAATGACAACTACGTCTCCTGACTTTAAACTTTGTGCAGGCTTACCTTCTTCTTGGTACCAACCTTCACCTTCCACACATACAAGAATTTGTCCTCCACCTTTACTTGCATGATGTATATGCCAATTATTTCTACATCCTGGTTCAAATGTTACATTCGCAATAGATACTACAGAAGAGCCTGGTTTTGTTAATGGTTTTAAATAAGACTGACCTATAAAATATTGTGCATAAGCAGTATTTGGTTCTCCCATTCCAAACATTCCACCATGATTTTCTTCTTTTTCTGTATCGTCTCCATAAACTTCCTTTGCTATATTAAATGTTGCCCATGCATTTGGCCATCCTGCATAGAAAGCAGCATGTGTAATAATCTCTGCCATTTCTTCTTTTGTAATTCCATTCTTTTTAGCATTTATAATATGGCTTTTAAGAGAATTGTCAAATAAACCTTTTCCCATAAACACACATATTGTAATAAGTGACCTATCTCTTAAAGATAATTTGTCTTCTCTAGACCATACTTCTCCAAATAATACATCATCATTTAATTGCGCAAATTTAGGGGCAAACTCTCCTAAATTGTCACGTCCTGCTGTTTGTTTTACCATATTGATTCCTCCCTTACTATTATTCTTTCCTTTATAAAAGAATATAACCATTTTTATTTATTTTATATCACTTAGAGTACACTTTAAGTCAATAGTTTTTTTGATTTTTTTAGGGTAAAAAAATTATATATATAACACCCCTCAACCGCTTGTTGCGTTTGAGGGGATTGTAGTACCTTAGAGTTTCTTTATGCTTATGACTTCTTAGTAAGTTTAGGATTAATCATATTATGGTCTGCTATCTTCAAGTTGAAGTTCAGAGCCAAAACATGTCTGGGAGCTTTTTCAGAAATTTCACCAAAAACATCATAAACATCTTCTCCCTCAATAAGAGTTATTTCGCAATACTCTCTATATGCGATAATGTTTTCAATGCTTGTGCAATTTTCAATAGTGTCATCCCAACGAACCCATGCATACTGCTGACAATCCGTTGTTGCCAAAATCTCATCTTCAGTATAGAAAACAAGAACGCCTTCTTCTGAAACTACTAGCTTAGGTCTTTTCAGTAAGAACTTGCATATGTCATACTGAATAATCTGATGTTTGATACCAACGGGGTCTTCATAATAAGCAATTGTGTCAAATCCAATAGGTTCTTCTTCTATTTTTCCTGAACCTACCGAATATCTCTTGCCATCCACTCCCGTTGACACAGTAATGTTGAGAACAAAGCTGTTCAAGCGAGGCTCAGGCATTATGTCTGAATAACAGATACTTTCGTTGCACTGATACACCACAATAGGGTATTCATTTGCATACTGCAGAATGTCTGTGCCATCAACAAGAACTAAAGCCTTCTCTGCGAACTCTTCCAACATTTCCTTTGTAACTATGCTTTCCGAAACATTGGAAAGTGAAAAGTTTTCACAGAAGTCATCCTTGCCAAACTCAATTATCCGTTCTGCAATCGAAACCTCTTTTGATACTCTTTTTGCCATAATTAACACCTCCATAAAATTATTTGTTTTACAAGCACTATGGCACTATGCTTGCATTAAGGTTTTGTTAGGTTGAAAGAGAAATAAAATATTATCTCAAATCATTCCTATCAGCAACTATTAAGCTATGGTAACCCATGTCAATAGACGTAAGTAGTATAGCATATATCATCAATTTTGGCAACTAGCTATTTTTATATAAGTTTTACATAAAATATTATATTTCTATATCTGTTGCTTATTTAACACTATTAAACAACAAAAAAATCAACCAGATTTTATTTTCTGATTGATTTTTGTATCAACTCTGTTCTATTAGTTCGAACAGAAACGTTATTGGTGCGGATGAGAGGACTTGAACCCCCACCCTTTCGGACTAGATCCTAAGTCTAGCGCGTCTGCCAGTTTCGCCACATCCGCATATTTGATTGACACCAATTATAATAACACATATTATAGATTGTTGTCAATACATTTTTTCAATTTTTTTAAGAAAGCATTGCCATAATATCTTCTTTGGATTGCACTCCTACACTAGAGCGAACCGCTTTTCCTTGTTTAAATACAATAAATGTTGGAATGCTCATTACACCATATTTAGTGGCCAAACTTGTATTTTGGTCAATGTCTACCTTTCCTACTTTTACCTTTTCTCCTACTTCTTTTGCTATTTCGTCTACTACTGGAGCCATCATTTTACAAGGTCCACACCACGTTGCCCAAAAATCTACTAATACTGGTACTTCTGACTGCAATACCTCTTTTTCGAAATTTCCTTCCGTTAAATGTAATACTTCCATTTTTTATCCTCCCTCATTTTTATCATTATATACTTATTTTATTTTTTCTATGCCTTCCTTTAATTGTTCTTCTGTTATCAATCCATAATGAATATCTTCTAAATTCCCATCTTTATCAATAAATATGGTATTCGGATATCCTGTTAATTGATAACTATAAATCAAATTGAATTCTTTATCAAAATAGATAGGAAAACTGTATCCTTGCCCATTACGATAGGCTATGCCATTTTCTACACTTTCGGTTCCTCCATCTAATACATTAACCATTAAAAAGTGTACATTATCTTTATTTTCTTGATATAATTTATCAAAATATGGCATTTCCTCTTTGCAATAGCCACACCATGTTGTCCATACATTTATAACAATTCCTTTTCCTGCAAAATCTGACAAATGCAAAGCATTTCCTTGTTCATCATATATTGTAAAATTTTTTGCCTGTTTTTTATTGGTGTTTCCTTCTTGTATATTTTCTTCTACATTTGTCTTCTTCGCTTGCTCATTAGTGTAATCTTCCCTCAAATTTTGATATAGGATACTGCAAATTAATAATAACACACAAAACCCTACAATAGCAAGAACCCACTTTGTTTTTTTCATTTATTTTTTCCTCCATGTATATTTATTTTTTCTATGCTAAAAACTTCAAAAATGCGTCTAAATAGCCTGTCATCATTAGTATTCCTATTATCACTAAAAATACTCCTGCTATCTTTTCTATCCAGTTATAATGCTGTTTTATCCATTGAAATGTATTCTTTAGTTTTTCTATTAGTAAACTACTAATGATAAAGGGAATTCCTAACCCTAAAGAAAAACAAATCAGTAGACCAATTCCTTCCCATACATGCTCTGCTGTAGCAGCCATAAGCAATGCACTTCCTAGAAAAGCACCTACGCAAGGAGTCCAGCTCACAGCAAAAATAATTCCAAATAAAATAGCTTGCATGAAATGTAGATTTTGTGGCTCTATTTTCCAATCTTTTTTTCCAATATTGGGTAGTTTTATTATTTGCATAAAGCTAAGCCCAAATAAAATAATGATAATGCCAAATACGATATTGACAATGCTTTTATATTCTTTTAAAAAGATGCCCAAACTACCTGCAAATACTCCTAATATCACAAAAACAATGGTAAATCCTAATACAAATCCTAAACTATTTTTGAATGCTTTTCCTTTTGTGTTTTGTTCTTCCTGTCCTATAAAATAAGAAATATAAATGGGTAACATTGGTAATACGCAGGGGGAAATAAAACTAATAATTCCCTCTAAAAAGGTGATAAAATAAGCCATTTCTTTTCTCCTTGTTATCTCTCGTTTTACTCTTTTTTTCTTGATAGAATTATCTTTCTAACTTTTTGGTTTTCTTACTCTATCTATTACAGATAAACCAGCTTTAGTACCCTCATATACTGCTTTGGAAATTTGCAAAATTCCTCCTGTACAATCTCCACAGGCAAATAATCCGAGGTACAGTTGTTTCCATATTTTCTTTTACAATAATTTCGTTTCTTTCACTGATTCTTGCGCCTATTTTTCTTGCTAAATCGCTACTAGAAGCTGTTCCTAAAGCAATAAAAACGCCATCTAAATCTTGTGTGGTTTCATCTTCAAAAGTAACTCCTTCTACTTTTTCCATGCCTCTTACTTCTCTAATTTTCTTTTCATTAATAGGAACTTCCATACTTCTATTTTCTTTCAATTCTTCTCCATTTGTTAGCAGTGTTACGGATTTTACTACTGGCTTTAATGCTTCTAATTCATGCAATGCATAATCTCCATTACCTACTACTGCCACTTTTTTTCCACGATAGAAAAATGCATCACAAGTAGCACAATAACTAACACCTTTTCCTTCTAATTCTTTTATTCCTTTTGCTTTTAGAGTATTTCTTGTCATACCAGTAGCCAAAATAACATTACTTGCCTCATAAGTACGGTTTACGGTTTCTACTACAAAATTTTCTTCAAAATTAATAGCCAGTACTTCTTCTTTTACAATTTCTACACCTAATCTTTTTGCTTGTTCTTCTCCTGCTTCTTGCAATTTTTCTCCCTCTATTGGCTCAGAAAAACCATAATAATTTTCTATTTTTTTTACTTTTTTTAGTATTCCTGCATCTTTTGAAATGATTAAAGTGCTTAAATTAGCTCTTTTCGTATATAAGCTGGCAGAAATGCCTGCAGGTCCGCTTCCTATAATAATTACATCATATTTCATACTTTCTTTCATTCCTTTCTGAAATTACATGCTTATTTGAATTTTTATCTTTTTCTGCTTTTTATTCTATGTGTTAGAACTACTATCTATGACATCTTGCAATGTACAAAATGTGTATCCATTTTGTCTTAAATATTGAATAATATCTGGCAAACTTTCATAAGTTAAAATTTTATTATTGGCATCATGCATTAAAATAACTACGCTATTTTTGGTTCCTATAGTAGTAATCACATTTTGCACTAGTTCATCTTTTGTTTTTGCCCCCTCTGCATCTCTAGACAAACTGTTCCAATCTAAAGAAGCAATTCCATTTTGATGTAATAATGCTAACGCTTCATTTTTTATACTACTATAATAGCCTCCTTTGGATCCTCCTGGAAAACGAAATACACGACAATAATAATCTTGATTTCCAATGGCATCTCGAATGACTTGTTGTGTATAGTTAAATTCATCTAAAACAGCTTGTGGACTGCTATAAATCTGTTTATATACATGTGACTTTCCATGATTAGCTATAAAATGCCCTTCTTCATAGGCTCTTTTTACTAATTCTGGATTAGCTACCACTCTATCTCCTAGTACAAAAAAAGTTGCTTTAATATTTTCTTGTTTTAATAAATCTAAAATAAATGGTGTTACTGCCTTGGATGGTCCATCATCAAAAGTAAGAAATACTCTTTTGGTATTGGAAGTATAAATATGTTCTACTGCTTGTATTTGTTCTTGTGATAAAGGTCCTTCTTTTTTTGCTTTTTCTTCTTGTTCTTTTGCCTCTTGCTTTAGTCTCTCCTCTTCTAAGTTTTTAGCTGTTATCTCCAATTGTTTTGCATAATTTTCGTTTTGCACAGCAATAGCGCATCTTATGCCTGCAAAGACGGTGAGAAAAACAATGATAATTAAGAAAGCACAAATAGCAATTCGATCTATTCTTATTCTTTTTGTTCCTATTTTTTCGATATCATATAACATTTTTCTTCCTTTTCCTTCTTTTTTCTCTTTTTATTATATCCATATTCTTTATTTTCATTATTTTCTTTTCCATTTCTTTAATATCTCTTTTGTTTCTTTATCTACACGATACGATTCTATGATTTTTTGAATAGCTTTATTATGTGTAGTAACATCTAATTGATTATTTTGTAATACTTTTTTTGTTTTTTCAGGGAACTTTATAAAACAAATAGAAATTCCCCATGCTACTGCCATTTTTACATAATATCCATCGTGCTGTATAGATGAATAAATTTCTAGCACTCTATCTATATATTCTTCTGTGATATAAAAATCTAATAGCATTACTACTGCAAAACGGATTTCAAATTCTTTATTGGATTTCCAATATTTTTCTAAAAAATTCCACATTTCTTTTGGATATTTTTTTGTTAGCTTTAATCCTGCTGCTGTCATATCGCATACTGCCCAATTATCTATTTTAGAAATGAATTTCGTTAATGCTTGCAAACAATCTTCTATATTTTTCCATGGATAAAATCCTATCACCAATCCTTGCAATAAAATTTCTTCATAATAGTCATCTTTTGCATTTTCTAAATAAGAAATTCCTTCTTCTTTTGCTATTTGTTTAGCAAATTTTTTTAAAACAGGCGACCTTACTCCTAAAATATTTTCTGTCCCTGGGCATAATTTACTATGAAATGCTTTATATTTTTCATCTGCTAATTCTTTTAATTTTTCTTCTATTTCTTTTGCTTGCACCTGTTTTTTCTCCTTTATTTTCTATTTTTTCTTCGCTCTTATTATACCATGTTTTTGTCTTTTGTCTATGTTTTTTTGTGAATTGCAGACGAAAGAGATATTTTTTTAGAAAAACCCTTGCTTATTTTTTGTTTTTTTGTTATGATATAGATGTTCGTTTAGTTGTCGATGTGGCGGAACTGGCAGACGCACACGACTCAAAATCTAAATGGATTTTTTTAATAGCAATTCTTAAAAGTATTGATAAATATACAGGTTTAGGTTTTGGTAGAATTTAATTTTTATTAAATATCTAACCAAAATCTAACCAAATGTATTTTTTTATAAATTTTAATTAAATATGCAGGTATGCTGGAACTGGTAGACAGGATGGTCTCAAAAACCATTGTCAGAAATGGCGTGTGGGTTCGACTCCCACTACCTGCACCAAAATTAGTTTGCACAAGCTACTAATTTATTAGAA
>CALXBX010000008.1 GCA_944386655.1 uncultured Clostridia bacterium
TTTCATATGTATCACACCCTTTCTATATTTTAAAATCAAAAAAAGATATCTTTACATGTTTATTTTATCATTTTTTACATGTTTTGACATCTTTTTTGCTCGAAAAATTTTTTAATCTTTAGTCCTAGGCTCACGGTTGTGAGCTAAGCGTTGTTGCCCTACACGAACTGTAATCGATCAACAAAAAGACATAGAAACATCTATGCCTTTTACTAAAGATTATTAATGCAATTTAAGGAACGTCCCTAAATTGCACCTAAATTGCAAAATTCATGGAACTAATTCTACATGGTTAGATATCATACCTTCGCTGTTATCCACATTTTTTGCTAAGTCTGTGGATAAGTATTTTTTATTATCGTCTGGGAATACGGTTACTACTGGCAAATCTATTTTTTCTCTTAAGATAACTGCTCCTAAAAAATTGGCTCCTGAAGAGATACCCACGCCTAAACCTAATTTTTTAGCTAGCAATCTTGCCATATTTACTGCATCATCGTCGTTAATGACAATCACTGTATCTATCATATTTCTATCTACTATTTCTGGTATAAAATCGTCTCCAATGCCTTCTATTTTATGTTGCCCTATTGCTCTATTTTTGGACAATAATGGCATTTTATCTGGCTCTATGGCAGCAAGTACTATACTAGGATCTTGTTTTTTTAGTCTTCTTCCCACTCCCATTAGGGTGCCTCCTGTACCAATACCAGATACAAATCCGCCTATTGGCTCATGCACTTGTTCTAGTATTTCTAATCCTGTTGTTTGGTAGTGTGCCATCACATTATCTCGGTTAGCAAATTGATTGACATAGAAACCATTTATTTTACTAGCGTAGTATTGTGCCTCTTGTATACAACGTCTAAATCCTCCTTGCTGTGCAGAAAATAGTTTTACTGTGGCTCCATAGCTTTCCATAATTTTCACACGTTCTTCACTTACCCAATTTGGCATGAATATGTACACGGGATGATTTTCTTTTGCTCCTATGGCTGATAAAGAGATTCCTGTATTTCCACTAGTTGCCTCTACAATTGCTTGACCTGGCTTTAATTCTTTTCTTTGTTTGGCTCTTTCTATGATATAGTTTGCCATTCTATCTTTAATACTTCCTGTCATATTAAATGCTTCTAACTTTGCATAGATATATCTTTGATTTCCTTGATATTTGTATTTTATTTGTATCATTGGTGTTTTTCCTATTATATTTTCCATTTCGTTTCCTCCTTCTTTTTACCCTATTGTATGCTTTTTGTCATTTTTGGTGACAAGCAAAAAGAAGAAAGCTTTTTTCACTTTCTTCTCTTTTATCCATTTTATCTCTACACATGCCTTTTTCATGTTCACGCTCCTATTCTTTAAATCATTTGAATACCAAACATGTCCATGATATCTTTCATTCCTTCTACTATTTCTTCTTTTGAAAACTGCATTTGCCTTAGCTCTTCTTCTGTTTTTTGATTTGCCTTTGTATAAAAATCTATGGCTATCTCCAAATAGGAAGGATTTTCTACGGATATCTCTTCAAATAATATATTCTCCGCTTCGTTGATTTTCCCTTCCTGAAAAGCTTTATCTATTCGGTAATATAGTGTTTAAATCCAATCGCCAAATTTGCGTATATATAATTTTTTTACAATTAAAGCGACAAAACAATATAGGATTGGTATAACAAAAATAAGTCCTATAAAGGTTGGTGTTAATGGTACTAATCCTAAGAATTCTCCTATAAAAGTAAATGGTATGCATACCGCTACCGCACACAATACAAAAGTAAATAAGTACACGGTTTTAGATGCATGGCTTTCTAAAAATGGAATTTTGGCTGTTCTAATAATATGAAGTCCTATTAAATTAGATACAATTCCATAAGAGAACCAGATACTTTGGAATAATGCTGCTTGCCCCTCTCTAATATCAAAAACAAACCATAAAAGCCAGAAGATTAATAAATCGAAAATAGAACTAGTTGGTCCCATATATAGCATAAATCTTTTTAAGCTTTTCATATCCCATCTTCTTGGTTTTTCTAAATATTCTTCATCTACATTATCTGTTGGCAAAGATAACTGTCCTATATCATATAACAAGCTTTGTACTAATAATTGAATTGGGGTAATCGGGAAGAATGGCAAAAAGATGCTGGCAATTAATACAGAGGTTACCTCACCGAAGTTGAAACTAGCTGCCATTTTGATATATTTTAATAAATTGCCAAAAGTTCTTCTTCCTTCTATTACACCTTGTCTTAATACATCTAAATCTTTTTCTAATAGAATAATATCTGCTGTTTCTTTTGCAATATCTACGGCGGTGTCTACCGATATCCCTACTTCTGCATTTACTAGGGATGGACTATCATTAATACCATCTCCCATATAACCTACTACATTACCTGCTTCTCCTAAAATTCTAACAATTCTCGCTTTTTGAATAGGAGATAATTTGGCAAATACATTGGTATTACGAAGTAGTCTTTTTACTCCTATATCGGACAATTTATCTATTTGGTTACCCAATACAATTCTTTTTGCATTAATGTTTACCCTTTCGCATACTGCTTTGGTAACATATTCATTATCTCCGGTTAATACAATGACTCTTATACCATGTTTATTTAAGTTTTTAATGGTTTCTTTTGCACTCTCTTTTGGTGGATCTAAAAATCCTATAAATCCTAACAATACCATGTCTTTTTCATCTTGTACAGCAAAATGTTCTACTTTTTCTATGTTATTTTTTTGACATACCCCTAATACACGTAAGCCCTCTTTATTCATCTGCTTTGCCTGTTCTAATATTCCTTTTTTTAAGGCAGGAGTCATACTACTTACTTGTCCTTTATCATCTACAAAACTACATATTTCTAAGATTTCTTCTATGGCTCCTTTGGTAATTAATTGTTTTTTATTTTGCTTATCTTTTACAACAACAGATAATCTTCTTCTAGAAAAATCAAATGGTATTTCATCTATTTTTTCATAGTTTTCTACTATTTCTGCTATGCCTTCCTTTTTAGCTCTTTCTACAATGGCTACATCTATATTTCCTTCTAAACCTGTTTGGAAATAGCTATTTAAGAAGACATGCTTTAAGATTCTTTTGTCTTCTTTCCCGTGGACATCTAAGTATTTTTCTAACACAATCTTATCTTCTGTTAATGTTCCTGTTTTATCTGTACATAAGATATTCATAGCGCCAAAACTTTGGATAGCATCTAGTTTTTTGATAATGGTCTTTTTCTTTGCCATACGGTTGGCACCTTTTGCCAAACTAGAGGACAATAACACTGGTAGTAATAAAGGTGTAATTCCAATAGCAATTGCTACAGAAAAAGTGAACGCTACCAACACGCCATGTCTTGCTACATTTATCATAAAAGTGATGGGAATTAGTACCAACATGAAACGTATTAATAATTTACTAACGCTTTCTATTCCTTTTTGAAAGGCTGTTTTTGGTTTTCCTGTTTGAATGGTATGTGCTACTTTTCCAAAGTAGGTATCATCTCCCACTTTAATTACCACTGCTTTTCCATAACCACTTGTTACATTTGTGCCCATAAAGCAAATAGTATCTAAGTCTGTAATAAATTCTAAATCCTCTTTTGCTTCCATTTGTGTTTTTTCTACTTTTCTAACACTATCGGATTCTCCTGTTAAAGATGATTGATTGACATATAAGTCTTTTGCTTCTAGCACTTTCAAATCTGCTGGTATAATGTCCCCTGCGGATAATAGTAAAATATCACCTACGACTATCTCTGACATAGGTATTTTTTGCTCTTTTCCGTCTCTTAATACTGTAGCTTTTGCCTCTACCATACTCTTTAGTTTTTCTGCTGCTTGATTAGAGCGATACACTTCAAAAAACTCTAATAGGGTACTGATTATCACCAATAGTAAGATAACTGTAATATTGGCATAACTAGGTGGATCTGTTAAATAAACATCTGTGTAAAAAAGCACTACCGTGATACCTAATAAAATTAAGTTAAATGGACTAATGAAACTTTCTATTAAATAATGATACCATTTCTTTGGCTTTTTTTGTTTCATTTCATTTTTCCCGTATTTTTTACTATTATCAGCTACTTGCGCACTATTTAAGCCCTTTTCTACATCTATATTTTGTTCTTCTTTCCATTCTTCTACTGAAGCAAACGCTTCTCTCCCATACAATTTTTCAATATCTATTTTTTCTTCTCTATCAGCCATGTTATTTTTCCTCCTTTGCCACCCTATTATAACACGAATTTTTTATCTTTCATCATTTTTTTGTATTTTTTCCCATCTTTTATTTACCACATTCCAATTTACTATATTCCAATAGTTTTGTACATAATCCGGTCTTTTTGTTTTATATTGTAAATAGTAGGAATGCTCCCACATATCTAACACTAAAACGGGAATACAATCCCATAAACTTAAATTTTGATGCTTTTCACATTGCAATATCTCCAGCTTATTCCATGCTCTTACCCATACTAATAAACACCAACCCGATGCCTCTACTTGTATAGCAGCATTCGTAAATTGCTCTTTAAAAGCTTCGAAACTACCAAAATCTTTAATGATTTGCTCCATAAGTGTCATACTTGGAGTAGACGGAATAGCAGGTCCTAAATTTTCGAAAAATTTTTCATGTAAGATGGCTCCTGCTCCAAAAAAACTTAGGTTTTTCTCCAAGCATTTTATATTAGAAAAATCTTTATTTTTTCTTGCCTGTGCTAATTGTTCTTGTGTTTTATTGGTATTATCAACATATCCTTTGTATAAAATTTGATAATGTAATTCTAATGTTTCCTGACTATAATAGGGTTCTAATGCATTGGTTGGATAAGGTAATTCTATCATTTTTAACATTTGCTCACCTCCTTTTTCTATTGTATGGCTTGCTTTTTATTTCATGCTAAATATCGTCTTTCAAATTCCTCTATTGCCATAGGAAGTGCATAATAGTAGCCTTGTGCTATATCACAGCCTATGGTTTTTAAATACTCTGCTTGCTCTTTTGTCTCTATTCCTTCTGCAATAGTAGTCATTTTTAATTTTTTTGCCATGCTAATTATGGTTTCTATGATAATTTTTCCCCTTTTATCTTGCGTTACTTCATCTACAAAAGATTTATCTATTTTTAAAATGTCAATTTCTATTTGCCTTAGCATGCTAAAGGAAGAATAACCTGTTCCAAAATCATCCATGGCTACTCTAAAGCCTAAAGCATGTACCTTTCTTTCTGCTTCTTTTGCCGCTTCTATATCATGCACGATTGCTGTTTCTGTCATCTCCAATTCTATATATTTAGCTTCTATTCCGTATTTTCTGATAGTTTGCTCTAATTCTTCTACGTGATGGGGATTGTATAAATGCCTTCTCGATTCGTTTACGGCAACAGGTATTTTTTGTTTCCATTTTTGCATATGCTGGCATACGGTTTCTAATACATATTGATCTATTTGGGTAATAAAGCCTGTTTGCTCACAAAAGGGAATAAAACTACTTGGTGGTACCATAATGGTTCCTCTCTGCCATCGCACAAGACTTTCCACACCCACTAATTTTTCTGAATTTAAGTCAAACTGTGGTTGCAAATATACTTTTATTTCTTTATTTTCTAAAGCTTGTTCTATTTCTTTCTGATTCATCTGTTTTCTTCTTTCTATTTTTCTATTAGATAATGGTTTTATTATCTACTCACATTATTTCCATTTTTACCTTATCTTATCCTTGTAAGTTATGTGATTTTGTTATATAATTGTGACATAAAATAAAGGTTTTATTATATAGATTTTCTTTTATATAATAAAGAAGGAGTAGAAAATGGATAGAGTAGCTATTCTTTCGGATGTTCATGGAAATATAACAGCACTAAAGACTGTTATGGAAGATATAGAAAAAAGACAAATTCATAAAATTTATTGTTTAGGAGATTGCGTTATTAAATGTGCGAATCCTGACAAAGTAATCGATTTATTAAGAGAAAAATGTGATGTCATTATAAAAGGAAACTGTGATGCTGTTATCTGCAGACCAGGTGTGGAATATGGGCGTTTTTGGAGTAGAGATAAAATTGGTGAAGAACGTGCCGACTTTATCCATCATTGCCCTATTTCTTACGACTTTTATATGAGTGGTCATTTGATTCGCCTTTTTCATGCTTCTCCTTCTGGGTTAGAAGATATTTTTAATCCTGTTTATTCTAACAGTGATTCTAGGTATTTTAACCACATTATTACTAACCCAGAAGAGTTATTTAAAAATACAGAATTTCTAGGAAAAAGCACAGAAGATCCTACTCCAGACGTCATTGGTTATGGACATTTGCATACACCTAATCTTTTCCGCTTTGGTAACAAAACCATTTTTAATGTAGGTAGTGTGGGTATCCCCACAGAAATGCTAAATGAAGATGAAAATGATCCTACTAATCGCTTTTCTACCATGTCCTCTTACGTTATTTTAGAAGGAGATTTGGACTCTCACACGCTTTCTTCTCTTTCTTTTACTTTTGTAAGACTACCTTTTGATATTGGTAAAGAAATTGAATATTTAGAGGCTTCGGATATGCCTAATAAAGAAATTATTATTCGAACTTTGCAAACCGCAATTCACTAGTTTTGTATATTGTTAATATGATATAACAAGAAAAAGAACTTTATTTTATATGAATTTTCGATAAAATAAAGAAAAATAAAGGATGGAATTTATGGAAGATATCGATCTGGCAAAACAAATTTTAAAACAGTATCACCAAGAGCATTTATGGAATTTTTGGGAAGAACTGACCAAAGAAGAAAAACACTTTCTCGTGAGTCAAATTCTTTCTATTGATTTTGCACAAATTTTACAATTATATAACCATTCTAAAATAGATGAGGTCATCTCTCCTCATGATTTATCTGCTTTGCCCTATACCGACAAAGAAGAACTTTCTTCTTCTGAAATAAATAGTTTTGAAAAAATAGGAAATGCTGCTATTTCTAAAGGAAAAGTAGCAATGGTTACACTAGCAGGAGGGCAAGGAACTAGACTTGGTTATAAAGGTCCTAAGGGTACTTTTGAGTTAGATTTGAAACCTAAAAAATCTTTATTTGAAATTATTTGTGACAATTTAAAAGAAATCAATGATACCATGCAAACCACTATTCCTTGGTATATTATGACTAGTATTTATAACGATGAGGCTACCAAATTATTCTTTCAGCAGAAAAATTATTTTGGTTATCCAAAAAATGCTATCTTTTTCTTTTCTCAATCGGAGTTACCTATTATTGATACCAATGGGAATTTAGTATTAGAAGAAACTTTTAAAATTAAAGAAGCTTCTAATGGAAATGGAGACGTTTTTTCTGCTTTAGCAAAGGCGGAGTATCTTTCTTCCATGAAGAGGCAAGGAATTGAATGGGTATTCTTTGCGGGCATTGATAATGTTCTGCTAAAAGGTGTAGACCCTCTTTTATTAGGGCTTACCATTCAAAATGGGCATTTGACTGCTTCGAAAACGCTTCGCAAAGAAAATCCAGACGATAAAGATTGGATATTTGCCTCCAAAAAAGGCAAACCTTCTATTGTGGACTGTTGTTATTTAACCGAAGAAATGAAAACACAAATAGATGCATCTACCGGACATGATTGTTTTCGCGATATCAATGTACTTTCTCATCTTTTTCATATCAGTGCATTAGAGCAATTAGCAAAAGATCCTCTTCCCTACCATCGCGCTTTTAAGAAAAATACCTTCGTGAATGAAGAAGGAATGAAGCAAGTACCAGAAAAGCCTAATACATTTAAGTTTGAAAATTTTATTTTTGATGCTTTTGCTTTCTTCCCTTCTATTCAATTGCTTCGTGTAAAAAGAGAAGACGAATTTGCACCAATTAAAGATTTTAACGGTCCTTACAACCCAGAAGTTGCTACTATTTTATATGAAAAAGTGAAACTACATAGAGAGCATGTAGACGAAGAAAAAGATTAGAGAAAAAATTAGAAAGAAAATAATTATCCACGGGTAGAACCCGTGGTTTACCCTTGAAGTTAATTAGGAAAAAAGATTAGAGAGGTTCTAATCTTTTTCTTTATGATTGCTGTATTTTTTGTTTGTCCGCTATTGCGGATTTTTGTTTTTAAAAGGACTTGTGTGTTAACTTATTCTAGTTGGTGTGATCTTATGGATATGATTTTTGGATGTTATTTTGTATTTTTATGCTTTTTATAGCCAAAATATCCACCAACTCCCAATAATGCTAATATTAGAGTTCCTCCTATTAGACTTGTATCTTCTTCGGTCTTTGTTATATTCTCATCTCCGCTATTAGTTTTACTAGTTACTGACGTTTTTATGATACTACTAGTTGCCTCTTTTTTTGTTTCTTTTACGTTTATTTTTATTGTACTTGTTTTTCCATTAGCACTAGCTACTGTTATATCTGCTATTCCAGCTTTTTTTGCGGTAATTTCTCCTGTTTCAGTAACTGCTACTATACTTTCATCACTTGAACTCCAGGTAAGATTTTTATTTGTTGCATTGCTAGGTGTTATTGTTACTGTTAATACTTTCGTCTCCCCCACTTTCAAATTTTCTATATCTTCTTGTATTTCTAGTTTTGTTATTTCTATAGTAGTTGGTGTTGTTGTTGCCTCTTTTGTATTTGCAGACGAAGAACTAGATGTATTGTTTTTATTAGATGATGAAGTCGATTTATTGTTTTGGCTAGTTGTATTAGATGTAGCATTTGGGCTAGATGTTGCACTAGATGTATCCTTTGAGTTAGATGTAGAACTAGATGAATCATTTTGGCTAGGCGTTGAACCAGATGTATCTTTTGAGCTAGGCTCATTAGATGAATACGGACAAATTCCATTTGTATGTAAATGAGCTGGATGTCCTCCACAGTGATAATGGTAACTTCCTAAGCCACTTTTATTTTTATTATCTTTATGGCCTCCATTTGCATCTGTTCTTCCCGAATGAGCATATGTATTAACTCCAATTGAAATTATACTTAATACAGCTAAAATTATTGATATTATCTTTTCCCTTTTTTTCATAATTATCCCCCTAGGAAGATTATATCAGTTTTCTTTTGCAAAGTTTGTCGAAACTTGTAACTGGATTGTGCTTTTTGGCAAAAACATGCTTTTTTTGTCGGTATATCTGTATTGTTAAAATCTATTTGTTTTTCTGTATGCCTTCGGGTTATGAGGGTATTATCAGCAATTTTTGAATTTTATTGAAATTGATAGTTTTTGCTTATATTTCAATGGTTTTATTGATTTATAAGTTATGTATTTTTAAGTGATTTTAAGTAAATTTTGTGTACTTTTGTCCCCAATGTGTCCCCAAATTTTATAAGGATATAATTTTAAAATCACTTACAGATTTTTTATTAATGGAGGAAATTATGAGTAATGTTAGAAAAGTAAATAATGATATTTTAAGAGAATGGTTAAGTTATAGAGAAGAAACTTTATTAGGATATTTAACTAAAGAAGATAGAAAACATACTATTAATTTTGATGAAATCTCTCAAAAAATTTTAAATAGTATTCCTAAAAAAAATAGAAATTTTGTAAAAAACCAGCTTTCTTTGCTAGATTCAAATTTTACAGATTATATTACCTATTGGGTTGAAAAGTATTATAGAAATGGATTTTGTGATGGTATTGAATTAATTAGTGGTTGTATTGATCAATAATTAAAATTAATCCAAAGTTTTTTCAAAATTTTGAAAAAACTTTGGATTTTTATGTACTTTTTTCAAAATAAAAAA
>CALXBX010000009.1 GCA_944386655.1 uncultured Clostridia bacterium
CCCATTATTTATTGAATTTAATGAAAGTATATAAAATTTTAGGAAAAATCCCAAGAAAAAAATGTAAAAAATAAAAAAAGACTGTTGAGCAAAATATTTTTATATACTTTGTCAACAATCTGAAAAATTCCTAAGTACTTAGGAATTTTTTTTGTGCCATAACATATACATAGAAGTAATAAAAAATAAAGGAGGTAGTCGTTATGGCAGACGAGGTAGCAGACAAAGAAAAACTTTGTATGAATCAGCTTATTGCATCTAAAATAGATAGTCTCATGCTAGAAGAAGATTTTGTTGTTCCAGATGTAAAGCCAGACATATTAAACACAATAAGTACCAATGGAACGGTATGTATAGAGAAAAAAGAAATTTTAGATGGGAAAATAAAAATAGAAGGCAAAATAGAGATGTATATTATGTATATGGCTGATGAAGAAAAAGCAGGAGTAAGAAGCTTTCATACAACACTTGACTTTGTAAAAACAATGGAATTAGAAAAAGCAAAAGAAGGAAATAGATTAGAAGCAAAAGTGAATTTAAAATCATTAGAATGTAGGGTTTTAAATGGTAGAAAAGTAAATGTAAAAGGTGTATTAGAAGTAGAAGCAAAACTATTTTCCAATGAAGAAATAGAATTTATGAAAGACTTAAATACTGTAAAAGATATTCAATTGTTGAGAGAAGATATGACGGTAAGTTCTCTATTAGGTACGGGAAATAGTAGAGTATACGCAAAAGATACGATTATGATAGATAATATAGATGAACTAGCAGAAGTGATGAAAGTAAAGGTAGCCATTCAAAATAAAGAAACAAAAATCAGCTATAATAAAGTACTTACAAAAGCAGATGCAATTGTCACCATGCTATATTTGAGTACAGATAACCGCATCAATTGTGTTTCTAGTAGTATACCAGTAATGGGATTTATTGATATGCCAAACGTGACAGATGAAAATCTTTGCGAAGTGAATTATGAAATTAGAAATATGTTAGTAAAACCAAATAGCATAGAAGAACATTCTGTATATGTAGAAATAGAAATGGAATTAAGTTGTAATGTATATGAGACAAAAGCATTAAATATGATTCAAGATTTATACAGCCCTACCGTGAATTTAATGTATGAGCAAAAAACAATTCGAGCAACAGCAGAAAAACAAATTTTACAAGATGTTTGTAATATAAGAGAAAAACAAGTGATACCAGAGTTGCAAAATCAAAAAATTTATGATGTAGATGTTTGTCCAAATATTCAAAAGCAAACGATTTTAAAAGATAAAATTTTATGTGAAGGGGAAATGGAAATTACCTTTTTCTATGGCATAGAAAATAGCCCAAGAATGCAAATGAAAAAAGTACAGCTTTCCTTTCAGCAATCTATAGCATGCAAGGATATTACACAAAGTGCAAGCATCGATACTAATATAGAAATAGAAAATCAAGATTTTGTTATTTTGCCAGATGAAAGTATAGATATAAAGATAGATATGGGGATAGAAATGCATATTACAAGAGAACAAAATGTAAGTGTGATTCAAGAAATACAAATAACAGAAGATAGACAGGATGAAAAATATAGTATGATTATTTACTTTGTAAAACCAGGAGATACTCTTTGGAAAATAGCCAAAAGATTTAAAAGTACTGTGGACCGTATTACATGCGTAAATGAGATAGCAGATGAGAATAAAATCAATGTAGGAGAGCAATTATTTATTCCAATGGTTCGCTAAAAAGAAGGAGAAGTCCATGGAAAACAAGATTTATTCCAGAAGGCGTATGCTAATTTCTCATTGGGGGCGGAGCCTACAAAAAGGGGGATGATAAAAAGAAGCGAAAGATAATAAAATTCCTTTTTATTATACTAGTGGCTATTTTTACGGCTAATATCATTTTGCAAGCTGTTAAGCCAGTTATGGAAAAACAATGCGAAACAATGGCAAAAAGTATAGCAACCAAAATTTCTAATGAACAAGCTACAATTATCATGTCCAATTATAAATATACAGATTTATGTACCATTACGAAAGATGATAATGGAAATATAGCCATGATAAGTGCTAATGTCATACCAGTGAATGAGATTATTTCTGATGTAGCAATAAAAATCCAAGAGGAATTAAATAATACAGAAAATAGCGAATTTTTTATTCCTTTAGGCACTTTTTTAGGAAGCAAACTATTAGCAGGAAGAGGTCCTAAAGTAAGTATAAAAATGGCTACTATTGGAAGTGTTTTAACAGATTTAAAATCAGAATTTTCTTCAGCGGGAATCAACCAAACGATGCATCGTATTTATTTGGAAGTAAAATGTACAGTAGTTATTTTAACTCCATTTGAAACCATGGAAGAAGAAATCACCAATCAAGTATTGCTAGCAGAAGCGGTTATTGTGGGAACAACACCGAATACGTATTATAATTTAGAAGGTATGACAACAGAAGGATTGGTAGATGTGATGGAATAAGAAACCAGAATGTGAAAATAAGCATTCTGGTTTTTTCTAGCCTTTACAGACAATACTAATTTATGATATAATGCAGGCGGAGAGGATAAAACATGTGGATATTGTTTATCATAATACTCATTGTTAGCATTTTTATTTTGTTATTTTCTTATTGGGTAGGTAATTTTTTCTACAAATTAGCATTAAATGTGGAAAAGTCAAAAGCATTTATAGCAAAACATCATACCAATACAGAAACACCGGAAGAAAAAAATCAAAAAGAACAAAATAAAAAGTGGCTTGCAGAGCAGGCTAAAGAAATAGCGGTGATTTCAAAAGATGGCTTGCGATTGCAAGGTTATCAAATACAATGTAATTTAAACTCACACAATTGGGTAATTTTAATACATGGCTATACAGGAAACGCTAGGCAAATGGTATATGCAGCAAAAGAATTCTTAGCAGAAGGATTTCATGTTTTAGCGGTAGATTTACGTGGACATGGGAAAAGTGAAGGAACACATATTGGGATGGGCTGGTTAGACCGATTAGATATTTTGCAATGGATACAAGAAATAATAAGACAAGATAACAAGGCCAATATTGTATTATATGGTATCTCCATGGGAGCGGCTGCGGTAATGATGACCATTGGAGAACTTTTGCCAAGTAATGTAAAAGTAGCAATAGAAGATAGCGGTTACACTTCTATTTGGGATGAATTTGCTTGGGAGCTGAAAACCATATTTCATCTTCCAACCACTTATGTATTACATTGTGCTAGATGGGTAGCCAAAAGAAAAGCAGGTTATGATATTAAGCAAGGTTCTTGCATAAGGCAATTGCAAAAGACTAAGGTTCCTATTTTAATGATTCATGGAGCAGAAGATTCTTTCGTACCATTTTCTATGCAAGAAGAATTGTATCAGGCTGTGCAAGGGAAAAAGCAAAAACTAGTAGTAGAAGGAGCAGCACATGTAGAATCTTACCAAAAACAACCAGAGTTATACTGGAATACAATAAAAGAATTTATCAAAGAAAATATAGAATCATAAAAAATAGAAAGGAAGGAAAATGTTAGAATTAAAAGATATATGTTTTACAAGAGACAATAAAAGAATATTAGACCATGTTAGCTTAACATTAGAAACAGACCAATTTATTGCTATTACTGGACCAAATGGCTCACGGAAAATCTACTTTAGCAAAAATCATTATGGGAATAGAACAGCCAGATAAAGGAACTATTTTTTTAGATGGACAAGATATTACTCATAAAAAGATAGAAGAAAGAGCCAATCTAGGAATTGGGTTTGCTTTTCAGCAACCAGTTAAATTTAAAGGAATTACGGTGTACGATTTATTAAAATTGTCTGCACAAAAAGAAATTACGAGAAAAGAAGCGTGTGATATTTTATCAAAAGTAGGTTTATGTGCCAAAGAGTATGTAGATAGAGAAGTAAATGGTTCTTTGTCAGGTGGGGAATTAAAAAGAATTGAAATTGCAACAGTAGCAGTAAGAAATTCTAAACTTACCATTTTTGACGAACCAGAGGCAGGAATTGATTTATGGAGTTTCCAAAATTTAATTGCTATTTTTGAAGAAATTAGAAAAATGGTAAAGGGAACAACCCTTATTATTACCCATCAAGAAAGAATTTTAAATATAGCAGATAAAATAGTGCTAATGTCAAATGGAAAAATAAAGAAAATAGGTGAGAAAGAAGAACTATTAGGAGAAGTTTTGAACAAAGCAGATTGTTGCAAATTAGCACATAAAAAATGCAAGAAATAAGAGAGAGGAGTGATTAAGAATTTGGATAAAATAGATAAAACATTATTAGAGCAGGTAACAGGGGTAGAAGGAGAGTTTGAAGGAGCTTATAATATTCGAAAAAATGGAAAAGGAATAGAAAGAAAAATAACACCAAACATTAATATTGTTACGAAAGAAGATGTTTCTGGAATAGATGTTTATGTAAAAGAAAATACAAAATTAGAATTTGTACATATCCCGGTTATTATTACAGAGAGTGGATTAACAGATGTGGTTTATAACGATTTTTATATAGGAAAAAATGCAAATGTTATTATCATAGCAGGTTGCGGCATTCATAATGACCATTGTGACGATTCAAGGCATGATGGTATCCATCGTTTCTTTTTGGAAGAAGGAGCAAAAGTAAAATACTATGAAAAACACTATGGGGAAGGAGAAGGAACAGGAAAAAGAATATTAAATCCTATTACAGAGGTAACTCTAAAAGAAGGAAGTTCCTTAGAAATGGATAGCGTACAAATTAAAGGAGTAGACTCTACGATAAGAACAACAAAGGGGAACTTAATAGGAGATAATACCAATTTTGTCATTACAGAGAAGATTATGACACATGGAGAGCAAATGGCAAAAACTATTTTTGAAGTAAATTTAAATGGACAAAATGCAAGTACACACGTTACTTCTAGGTCTGTAGCAACAGGAAATTCTAAGCAAATTTTTGATTCCAAAGTGTATGGAAATTCAGCTTGCTTTGGACACGTAGAATGTGATGCCATTATTAAAGACCATGCAACAGTTACTTCTACACCAGAAATTACGGCAAATCATGTAGATGCTAATTTAATACATGAGGCAGCTATTGGAAAAATAGCAGGAGACCAGCTAATTAAATTAATGACATTAGGATTAACAGAAGAACAGGCAGAGCAAGAAATTATTAAAGGTTTTTTAAAGTAAAATAAAACGTTTATAGAGAAAAGCGATACGTTTATATTGCTTTTCTCTTTTTTTGTAGAAAAAAGAGAAAAAACAGTGTATGATAAAACCAGAAGGGGGATACCAATGAAAATAAAAATTCATACCAGTTTGGTAGATAATATGCCAAAAGACGAAGTAGAAATTATGCTAAAGGCTTCAAAAGATTGCACAATGTTAAATAAAATAATAGAAAATATACAATGTATTTCTGAACAAATGGATACAATTATTGGAATGAAAAACAACAGTATTTCTATTATTCCTGTACAGGATGTTATCTATTTTTTTAGTAAAGAACAACACAATTATTGTAAAACAGAAAAAGGAGAATTTAGGCTGAAGAAAAAGATGTACGAATTAGAAGAAAATTTAGACAAAAAGCAGTTCATCCGTATTTCCAATTCTTGCATTGCAAATGTAAAATATATCAAAAATTTTGATTTAAGTAAAATTGGTAGCATTGTAGTCAGATTTATGGATGATACGACAAGCCTTGTATCCAAAAGAAGAATATCTTATGTAATGAAATTTTTAAAAGAGAGGGGGAATTAACATGAAGAAGGTGGCAAAAAATATTTTTTTAAGCGTAGCAAGTATATTTTTAGTATGTAGTATGGTGTTTACCTTGTTTCAAATGGGAATAACAAACGAAAATTTAGAATCGATAGAGCAGATAAAAACACAATCTATAACAACAACAACTACCATTCCGGATACACAAAGTATGCAAAACTATCATTATGGAGCAAGTTCTATTTTATCGGAGTACATTTTCTTATTTGTGATTTCACTTATTTTAGGAGGATTAATAGGTCTTATTTTATCTCTAAAAGAAAATTCAAAAGTGAAATATGTTCTATTTTTTATCATAGGGGACATGATATATACAGGAATATGGATGGGAATTCAACAAATAGCCTATAAGGCATATAATGTGAAAGAAATTTATACACTTAGTAGTTATGTAGAAGCATTTCAAAGATATTTTCTATCTTATGTATTCATTTTTGCAATCATAGTAGTAGCTGTTATTTTATATAACAAATATAAAGTAAAACAATTAAATGAAACATTAATGCAAAATAGAGAGGTTAACTTAAAAGAGAAAAAGCCTATTTTTACGCCAAAAAGGAAAACAATCATGATTCGAACAGGAATATTGATTTTACTAATTGCTATGATAATCGGTGTAAGTATTATAGGAAAAAGAGCTATTGTATTAATAGAATATGACAAAGTGGCAAGCAAGCAGTATGATAATTATCATGTAATAGTAGATTTAAAATTTGAAAGTGAAAATGGAGAGATCCAAATAAACAGACAAGATATTTATTATAAAGATGGCATATTAAAACAAGTAGGAGACGATGGCAATATCTATTATGTGGACTTCGAGGCAAATAAGTATATCTATATACAAACAGGAACCAAAATGGCAAGTATACAAGAAATAGGAGATTATTTTTCAAAACAAATGATAGATAACTTCTTCTATTCGACAAATGCAGAAAGAATATGGAGTAATATAGAGCTTGCTTTTCAAGTTAGTGTGTCTACAGAAACGGTAAATGGAATAGAATGTGATGTGATTCAAAGAGATAATGTAAAAATCTATTTAGATAAAGAAAATCACATGCCAATTCAACGAGTAGCTCATACAAATTTCATAATAGATGGAGAAGAAAGAGTCAATATCTCAACAGATAGTTATCAGTACGAAATAGGAACAGTAACAGATGAAGAGGTAAAAGAAGTAGATTTAACGGGATATAAGATTGAGGATAGAAGAATGGAAAATTAACAAAAAACTCGGAAATATAAAAAATTTCCGAGTTTTGAATTTTATCTTTTTGAGAATTGTGGTGCTTTACGAGCTTTTTTAAGACCATATTTCTTTCTTTCTTTCATACGAGGATCTCTTGTTAGATATCCATTAGATTTTAAAATTGGTCTATATTCAGAATTTGCTTCATTTAATGCTCTTGCGATACCATGACGAATAGCACCTGCTTGACCAGTAAATCCACCACCTGTTACTGTACAAATAACATCATATTTTGTAAGTGTGTTAGTAGCAGTTAAAGGTTGTTTTACAATTACTTTTAATACTTCTGAACCAAAGTATTCATCAATATTTTTTCCGTTTACTGTGATAACACCAGAACCTTCTAAAAGTCTTACTCTAGCGATTGACTTTTTTCTTCTTCCTGTGCCATAGAATGTAATTTTTTCTGTTTTTGCTTTAGCCATACTATTTTACCTCCCAAACTTCTGGTTTTTGAGCAATGTTTTCATGTTCACTACCAGCATATACTCTTAATTTTCTTACCATTTGTCTTCCAAGACTATTGTGTGGAAGCATACCCTTTACTGCAAGCATCATTGCTTTTTCTGGTTTATTTTCCATCATTACTCTTGCAGAAGTTTCTTTCATTCCACCAATATAACCAGAATGATGTTTATAAACTTTTTGGTCTAATTTTCTGCCTGTTAAAACGGCATCTTTACAATTGATAATAATAACATGATCACCAACATCCATATGAGGAGTAAAAGTTGGTTTATGTTTTCCTCTTAATAATTTAGCAGCTTCTGATGCAACTCTACCTAAAGGTTTATTAGCAGCATCAATTACATACCATTTTCTTTGAATTTCATTCTTTTTTACACTATGTGTTGTATTGTTCATGGTAATAAATACCCTCCATTCATAAAATAATTATTTATATATATGAAATCTTGCTTAAAACCACCGGGGAGAAGCTTTAAACAAAACCATATGAACGTAAAAAGAAATTTAGAAAGATGTAAAATCTCCTAAATGCTTTATTATTCTAATACAAAACTAGGAAAAAGTCAAGAAAAATGCCATAAAAAGTTAAAAAAGTATTGACAAATGCATAAAAATATATTATGATAAGTACATTCTAAGAAGAAGTTATCCACTTCTCACCTTATCTTTGTGGAAAAAGGTTATCAAACTTAAGTACTTTTTGAAATTATTTAAGCAAGAATGAGAGTGGATTGACGTGTGTGTCAATCTTTTTTTTAGGGAAAAAATATTGGAGGTGTTTTATATCAAACAAGATTTACCAATTAATGAGCAGATTAGAGCAAATAAAGTTCAAATTATTGACAACGAAGGTAACAAAATAGGACCAATTTCTTTAAATGAAGCATTAGATATGGCTTATGAAAAAAAATTAGATTTAGTATTAGTAGCACCAAATGCAGAAGTGCCAGTTTGTAAGCTAATGAATTATGGAAAATATAAATTTGAACAAGCCAAAAGAGAAAAGGAAGCCAAGAAAAAACAAAAAACTTTTGAATTAAAAGAAATTAGAATTACTCCTAATATAGAAGAGCATGATTTTGGCTTTAAAGTAAAAAATGCTAGAAAATTTATTGAAGATGGTAACAAAGTAAAAGTAACAGTTCGTTTTAGAGGAAGAGAATTAAATTACTTAAAATTAGGAGAGGAAGAGCTAAATCATTTTATAGAAGAATTATCAGATATTGCTGTTCCAGAGAAGAAACCTTTGTTAGAAGGTAAAAATATGTTTATTATACTAGCGAAAAAAACAGATAAATAAAGCTAGTAAAATATAAATTAATTAGCAAAAAGGAAAGAGGAGGAAAGATTATGCCAAAGTTAAAAACAAATAAAGCTGCAAAAAAAAGATATTCTTATACAGCAAATAATAAGGTAAAAAGAACAAAGGCTAATAGAAGACATCTTTTAGCTAATAAAACATCAAGAGCGAAATCAAGAGGAAAAGTACAAGATGCTTATGCAGACAAAACATGTGAAGCAGGAAATAAAAAATTATTACCATATGGTAACTAAACAAACAGAGAATAAGGAAGGTGAATAAAAATGGCAAGAGTAAAAACAGCAAGAATTACACGTAAAAAACATAAAAAAGTATTAAAAAGAGCAAAAGGTTACTATGGAGCAAAACATTATAGATTTAGAATGGCAAAACAAGCTGTTATGAAATCTGGAGCATATGCTTATGTAGGTAGAAAAGATAAGAAAAGTAATTTTAGAAAATTATGGATTGCAAGAATTAATGCTGCTGCAAGAATGAACGGAACAACTTATAGTAAAATGATAGCAGGTCTTAAAAAAGCAAACGTAGTGATTAACAGAAAAATGCTTGCAGAATTAGCTGTAAATGATGAAAAGGCATTTGCTAATTTAGCTGAAA
This sequence comes from uncultured Clostridia bacterium, assembly GCA_944386655.1. GTDB lineage: Bacteria > Bacillota > Clostridia > TANB77 > CAG-508 > UMGS1663. The sequence continues at coordinate 9,419 of CALXBX010000009.1, forward strand.
TTGCAAAAAAAGCATAAAAAAGAATAGACAATAAAAATCAATTGCGATATAATGCAATTGGTTTTTTTATGCAAAAAAGAGTTTTTCGCTTTGAAATGAGATGCTAAGAAAACGAATGCTTAACAAGTAAGCCTTTGATAGGGAGGAAAAATTAATGAGAATCGGGATTGATATTGACGGAGTATTAACAAATTTAGAACAATTTTTATGTGACTACGGAACAAAATTTAATGTAGAAAATGGCATACCAATGAAAATACAAACAGAGTATTATGATGAGAAGGAAGCTTTTTCTTGGACAGATGAGCAAACCTTATCCTTTTGGAATCAATATTTAGAAGATTACGTAAGAAATTATCCAGTAAGAGAATTTGCAGCAGATGTGATACAACAATTAAAACAAGAAGGAAATGAAATTTATATTATAACAGCAAGAAATGAATATGGACTTCCTCAAGAAGAGAGTGGTAAAATGCCAGAATTTACAAAAGAATGGTTAGAAAAAAATCATATTATTTATGATAGACTTATTTTTACAGAAGGAAGCAAATTGAAATATTGTGTAGGAAATTACATAGATGTTATGATAGAAGATTGTGAAAAAGAGATAAGAGAAATAGAAGTCAAAATACCAGTATTATGCTTCTCAGCATGTTATAATATAAAGGCAGAAGGAAGAAATGTAACTAGAGTCTATAGTTGGTACGATATATTAGATAAAATACACCAGCTAACCTGTCGAAAAAGTTAGAAATAAGTAGAAATTTGAAGTACGAAAATACTTGCAATATGGGCAAATATATGATTTAATAAATGCAGTTTGATTATGTAAAATTAGATTGCATTTATTTTTTTATTAATATTTTATATATAAAACTCTAAGAAGTTTATTCATAAATAACACAAGCTAAAATATATTTTGGTGTTCTATAAAATATCTTTTATTCTCAAAAGGATACCCCCAAAAAGTTCACAAATAAACATAGAAAAGCTTTAGTAAATGAATTTTATATAGAAAGATTTATAAAAAATATACTTTCTTGTAAAATAAAAAGAAAAATAAAGAAAAAGAGAGGAGGAATTAGTAAACGAAAGAAAAAAGAAAGAAAACAAACTTTGACAGAGAAAATCTGATTTTATATAATAAACGAAAATTAACTGACAAGTAAAGAAAGGAGAATGCTTATGAATGATGAAAAACAATGGCAAATGCTAGAAAAAGTGTTAGATAAGTTTAGCGAAAAATTAACAGGAGAAATAACAGAACAGGTAGCAGGAAAGGTAACAGAGAAAGTAACAGGAGAAATAACAGAACAGGTAGCAGAAAAAGTAACAGAGAAAGTAATAGATAAGGTCATAGAAAGAGTAACAGAACAAGTAGCAGAAAAAGTAATAACATTATTAGAACCAAGATTTGCGGAATTAGACAAAAGATTTGAAGAAATAGAGAAGAGATTTAAGGCAATAGACAAAAGATTTGAGAAAATAGAGAAAAGACTTGAAACAATTGAAAAAAGACTGGATGAAATGGACAAGAAATTTGTAACAATAGAGAAGAGAATAGATGAACTAGATAAAAGATTAACAAAAGAATTGAGAACATTAAGTCAGAGAATTGCAGTTTTAGAAGAAGAGTACGGAAGAAAACTGGATATATTATATGAAACTAGAGTGGAACAAATGGAAAAACAAGATTTACAGCAAAATGATATAAAAAAATTGGAACATAGAATTAGCATATTAGAATATAAACAATAAAAATTAAAAAACGAACAAGTGAGGTAGATTACTTATTTACCTCACTTTATTGGTAGACAACATAATTTTTTGGGAGAGATGTAAGCTGTTATCTTTGCTTATTAGTTGGATTAGGTTTTCACTATTGTTTTTTCATTTTAGGCTTACTAATAAGAGAAGCTAAGTAACCAAAGAATACAGCTGCAGCTATTCCGCCAGCAGAAGCTTTAACTCCGCCAATAAATGCACCAAGAAGTCCTGCGTTTTGTACTTCTTCTATGGCTCCTTTAGCCAGATTTGCACCAAAGCCAGTTAAAGGGACAGTAGCACCGCATCCTGCAAAATCAATAATATATTTATAAATACCAAGCCCACCTAATACAACACCAAGAGTAACAAATACTACTAAAATTCTAGCTGGTGTTAATTTCGTTTTATCAATTAAAATTTGACCTACAATACAGATAAGGCCACCTACAACAAAACAGCGAAGTAATTGCATCCAGTCAATACTTTGTAAAAATTCCATATCAAATTTCATCCTTTCTTTCTTGTCTTATTTAAGGGACACATAGTTATGAAAATGCATTCTTTTCAATGAGAAAATCTCCTTGTTCTTAAGATTCAATAGCAATTGCATGTGCAATACCAGGGATGCTTTCTCCTTGTTGTGAACTAGTAGAGTTCATAAGTGCGCCAGTAGCAATTAATAACATTTTCTTAATTTTTCTTTCCTGCAATTGTTTATAAAAGTACCCAGAGAAAATAGTAGCTATGCAGGCACAACCACTACCACCAGAGTGAGTATCCTGTTCTAATTTATCAAACATAAGAACTCCGCAATCATCATAATTGTGGCTAATATTGTAACCTTTTGTTTTGCATAAATCTTCCAAAATATCTTTACCAATGTAACCTAAATCCCCTGTAACAATAGCATCATAATCACTAGGTTTTCTTCCAGTATCTTCAAAATGTGCCATTAGAGTATCAAAGGCTGCAGGAGCCATAGCTGCTCCCATATTATTGGCATCTTTAATTCCCATATCTACAATTTTACCGGGAGTTACATGTGTAATACGAGGTCCTTCTCCTGAACTTGACAAAATACTGCAACCCGAACCTGTAACTGTCCATTGAGAAGTAGGAGGACGTTGATTACCTAATTCTAAAGGAAAACGGAATTGCTTTTCTGCACTACAAAAATGACTGGAAGTAGCGCAAATCACATTATTGGCGGCACCAGATTCTATAAAGATACTACCTAAAGTCATACTTTCCACAAAAGTAGAACAAGCACCAAAAACACCGAAAAAAGGAATATTGGCATCTCTAAGTCCAAAACTAGAAGAAATACATTGGTTTAATAAATCACCAGCAAAGCAAAAATCGATGGCACTACTGCTAATTCCAGATTTATTAATAGCTAAATTTACTGTTTCTTTAATAATTTTGCTTTCCGCTTTTTCCCAAGTTTTTTCTCCCCAAAATTCATCTTCTAGGCATTGGTCAAAATAGCCAGCCATAGGACCTTGTGCTTCTTTAGGACCAACAATAGAAGCAGTTTGTACAATAAAAGGTCTGTTGTCTAGACCAATTGTTTGTTTACCAATTCGAGTCATAAATTATCTTTTCCTTTCTTATTATTTTATGAATAGAGTGGCAATAATTCCTACAATCACAGATGCAGAAATACCAAATACCAAAACAGGTCCGGCTACTGTAAACATTTTTCCTCCTACTCCCATAACATATCCTTCCGATTTATATTCGATAGCAGGGGAAACAATGGAATTTGCAAAACCTGTAATAGGAATTAGAGAACCGAGCACCAGCAAATTTTCCAATTTTATTAAAAATATTTAAGCCTGTTAAAAAAGCTGCAATACCAATTAATACAATAGAAACTACCGTATTTGCAGATGCTGTTTCTAATCCTTGGTATTTACAAAAATCAAAAATAATTTGTCCAATGGAACAAATAAGACCGCCTACCCAAAAAGCATTAAAACAATTTTTTAAAATAGGAGAATTGGGAGATTTTTTATCTACATATTTACTATAAGTAGATGGCGTTTCTATAGGATTTGTCATAGTTTTTCCTCCTTATATACTTAGTCTCTGTCTCGATCAATGGTAAAGCTAATATCTAAATCTACAAAATATTCTGTAATTTTTTTGCCACTTACTTTGGCACGTTGATCTAAAATTTTTACTTCTCCTAAGTAATCAATTGTTTTAGAAGCTTCTGCAATGGTTTGCACGATGGCATCTTTCCAAGAAACTGTAGAAGAACCAGTTACGGTAATATGTTTTTCCATATTGAATCATCCTCATCTTATATTATATTTAGATTTTTGTAGGAAAATCTATAAACCTGTTTCTATTTATATATTTTCCTAAAAAACGAAATCTATACAAAAATTTCTCAAATTTGTAAAGGAATAAATTTTTGAAAGTAAAATGTGGTGTAATAAATAAAAAGAAAAATTATAATGAAAAATGATAAAATTTTAAAAAAATAGTTCACGAAAAAATATTTCTATGGTATAGTAATAAAGTAAAGCTAAAATAATAGGAGAAAGAAAAGGAGCACATATGAAAGCAAAAAGAATAGAAAAGAGAAAAAAGGCATCTAGCCACATATTAAGGAAAATTTTGATTATTTGTTTATTTCTAATATCTGTTGCAGTTGTAATGAATTTAGCACCAAATTATCGCAAGGATGAATTAGAAGGTAAACTAAAATTGATTATTAATCAAAACGATGTGACAATCAGTTTAAAACAGGATATTTATGTAGAAGATAATATTGTGTATCTTTCTTCTAAAGATATTGCAAATTTCTTTGATGAAAATATATTTTATGATAATCAATATGATCAGTTAATTACTGGTTCTGATACGAAAATTGCTACTTTAAAAATAGACGAAAAGGCAATGAATATTAATAGTTCTAAAGTAAGTATTTCAGGAACAGCAAAGCATACAGAAGAAACATTTTATCTTCCTTTTTCCGAAATGGAAACTGTTTATAACATAGATGTAGTATATCATCCAGAAAGTAACATAGTAACAGTAGATTCTTTAGATAGAGAACAAAAAATGGCAACAAGCACCAAAGATACCAATATCCAATACATGCCAACTATTTTTTCAAAAACAGTGGATAACGTAAAACAAGGAAGTAGCATGATTTTAATAGAAGAAAAAAACGGTTGGGCAAAAGTGCGTACTTCACAAGGCATTATTGGCTATACGAAAGACTATGGAAATGTAAGAATTGTTCGTGAACAAATGGAAACAAAAAAGCAGATAAAAGGCAATATTAGCTTAGTATGGGACTATTATTCTGAGTATGCATCAGCACCAGCAAGAACAGAGAAAATAGAAGGGGTAAATGTAGTGTCTCCTACTTTTGCAAGTTTAACTAGATTAGGAAAAGGTGAGATAAAAACAAATATTGGACAAGCAGGACAAAATTATATTACATGGGCGCATAATAATGGATATAAAGTATGGGCAATGGTTTCCAATAATTCTATGAAAGAAACCACATCCGAAATATTAAGAGATTATACATTAAGAGAAACGTTAATCAACAATATTGTAAAATTAACCATGGATTACGAAATAGATGGGATTAATATAGATTTTGAAAATATTTATCAAGAAGATAAAGAGTTCTTTTCTAGATTTATTATTGAACTAGCACCAAGACTTAGAGAATATGGAAAAGTATTATCTGTAGATGTTACTGCACCAGATGGTAGCGAAGATTGGTCTTTATGTTATGATAGAAATGTAATAGGAAGAGAAGCAGACTATATTATATTTATGGGTTATGACCAATATGGTGCTACATCGCCAAAAGAGGGAACTACAGCGGGTGCAGATTGGGTAGAAACCAACATTAAAAAGTTTCTAGGACAAGAAGGGGTAGAGCCAGAAAAACTAATATTAGGAATGCCATTTTATACACGTCTTTGGAAAGAGCAAAATGGAGAAGTAGATAGTTCTGTAGTTTCAATGAAAAATGTAGATAGTGTATTGCCAGAAGGAATACAAAAAACATGGAATGCAGATTTAAAACAAAACTATGTAGAGTATACAGAGGCAGGAACAGTTTATAAAATGTGGATAGAAGATTTAGATTCCATCAAAGAAAAAATGAATTTAGTAAAACAGTATGAATTAGCAGGAGCTGCTTATTGGGAAAAAGACATGGAATTAGATAGTGTATGGAACATGATAGCAGAAGAATTACAAATTCCATAAAAGAAAAGCATAAGAAATTATCATCTATCATATAATAGCAATATTATATGGTAGGTGATATTTTTGCAAAATATCTATATACAAGGCAAGAAAAACGAAAAGACAACTTGGTGGCAAAATTTTATAAATTTTGTCCAGCAAAAATTAAATAGAATAAAAATAGAAAAAATAGGAGATAATAACTATTTATATATAGTTTCTAATCTATATCATAAAAATACACTAAAAAAGTTAGAAAAGAAAATACAAAAAAAACAGGAAAAAGAAGTGCAACTTATTTTTTCAAAAGAAGCAGCATTTTTAAAAAAGCAGTGGAAGGGAAGAACAGTAAATTTAGAAGCTTTTAAAAAAATAAGTTTACCATTTTTGTTAGAATATATATTAGAACAAATACAAGAAAAGCCACAAACATTACTATTGCAAGACATTTACTTTTGTGTAAAGAATTTAAATGAAGAAAATAAACAGGTGATAGAATATTTCTTAGAAAAAGTAAAAACTGTAAATATCGTAACAACAGAGTTAAAATCTTTTCAAAAATTTGAAGAAAAATGTGGACAAGAAAAAGGAATTTGGATAACTGTGTCGAATAATAAAAGGAAAAGTTTAAATAAAGCAACATGGATTGTAAATTTAGATTTTTCTGCACAAGAATTAGAGACATATCAAATTCATAGGCAAGCAGTTATTATCAATTGTACAGAAGAAAAAATGAAAAAAGAAAAAGGTTTTGAAGGGATAATGGTACAAAGTTTTGATGTAAATGGGTATTCATCTATCTGTAAAATGTTAGAAGGAGCATTTACATCTATTACACTAATGGCAAGTCAATTTCCGTTAACATTAGATTATGAAGAAAATGTAAGAAAATTAAAGCAAATGGGAGTAAATATTAGAAATTTAATAGGAATAAACGGAATAATTCACCAGAAAGAATTATTAAATGCAAAAAAATTCTTGACAAATAAAAATATCTAGATTAAGATAAAAAAGCGGTAAAAAAAGACGCTAAAGGAGGAATTACAATGGAAGATAACAAAGAAGTATTATTAACCCAAGAAGGGTATGAAAAATTAGAGAAAGAATTAGAATATTTAAGAACAGAAAAAAGAGCAGAAATTGCAGATAGAATAAAAGTAGCTTTAGGATTTGGGGATTTATCAGAAAATTCAGAATATGATGAAGCCAAAACTGCACAAGCAGAGAATGAAGCAAAAATTGCAGACTTAGAAAATAAAGTAAGATATGCAAAAATTATAGATGAATCTGAAATAGATACTAAAACAGTACAAGTAGGAAATGTAGTAAAGGTATTGGATATGGACTTTGAAGAAGAAGAAACATATACAATTGTAGGTTCTACAGAGGTAGATTTGTCTCAAAACAAAATATCTAATGAATCTCCTATAGGAGCAGCTTTGCTTGGAGCAAAGAAAAATCAAATAGTAGAGGTAAAAGCTCCAGCAGGAATTATTAAATACAAAGTATTATCTATTACAAAATAACTTAAAATTTGGAAAGAAAAAATAATAAAGATAAGGTGCATAAGTTTTTTATGCACCTTGTTTCTATGATTAGAAATATAATTTGCAATTATCTATATAAAGAAATACTTTACTAACATTCCATTCTAAAATCTTAGAACATAAGATTAATCCATCACTAAAGTGCTTTCTAAAGCTAGTTCTATCATCTGATTTAAAGAAGTTTGCCTTTCTTCGGCAGAAATTTCTTTTTTTTCGAAACTAGAATCTACAACAGTTAATAGACAACTAGCTTGTTTTTTTAATACCCTAGCTGTATAAAATAAGGCAAAAGCCTCCATTTCAGAGCCAATTAAAGTAATATCTTTTGGAATTCGTTCAAACAGTGGTTTTAAATCTTTTTGATAAGGGTCAAAATATTCATTACAAAGGGTAGTTCCTTTCGCAAGTGAAATATGCATATTTTCGGCAGTTTTCTCAATCATACTATTTAAAGAAGAATCTGCAGATGCTAAATGACAATTTGTGTTATTCATGGCAAGAGCAAAATTTCCTTCGGTATAAGAATTCTCTACTAAAATAATATCTAAAACTTTAATATCTGGTGTAAAAGTACCACAAGAACCAATACGAATAATTTTTTCGACATGGTAAAACTGATATAATTCATAGCAGTAAATTCCCATACTTGGCATTCCCATGCCAGAAGCCATTACAGTTATTCTTTTTCCTTTATAGTTTCCTGTATAAGCAAACATATTTCGAACAGAATTTACTAGTTTGTAATCTGTTAAAAAATTTTCAGCAATATATTTGGCACGAAGAGGATCTCCAGGCATAATAACAATGCTGGCAATATCTTCTTCCTTTGCTTCATTATGTGGTGTCATTATCATTACCTCCTTTTTTTTCTTAGTATAACAAAAAAGAAAGGATTTTACTACAATTATTTGAGATTTTTTTAGTTAAAAATATTGACTCCTCAAAAACATATTGGTAAAATAAAAAAAGTAAATATGTAATAACTTATCGACATAATAAAATATTGAATAAAGAAAGCAAAATTCGGAAAACATAAGAAAAGAGGAGAAAAAAATGAAAAAGAATACAGGTGTCACAATGGTTTCACTAGTAGTTACAATTATTATTTTAATTATTTTGGCAGGAATTAGTATTAATACTTTAATAGGAGACAATGGAATTATTACAAAGGCAGAACAAGCAAGAGAAAATGTTTTGCTTGCAAGCCAAGAAGAACAAGAAGCACTAAATCAATTATATTGGGAAATGGAGCAAGAACAAATATATGAAGAAGATGAAGAATCTAATAAAAAAGATGAAATGATAAAGTCATTACAGGAGCAAATAGAAGAATTAAAAAGGCAGTTAAGTATATATAGTCTAGAAGAAGGAGATTATATCAAATACGATACAGGAATAGAAGGGGTAGGAATAATTATCTGTAGAGTATTATATACGGCGAGTTCAAAGTATGGATTACAAATTATATCTGACAAAAATATAGAAGAAATAACATTAGGAGGGGATACTTTTGAAGAAGGAAGAAATAGTTATAATAATGCAATACAAACTTTAAATAATGAAGCAGAAAAATATATAAATTCAAAATATGCGACAGATGCAAGATGTGTAGGAAGCATGCCAACGATAGAAGATGGGGTGTTTGTAGATAAATATTCAGAAATAGCACGGACCAGTTACGATGCAATTTTCATACAATGGAAGTACAAGTATCGATTGTAAAAAGGAAGACGAAAATTTCATAATAGATAGAAATCAAATTAGAAGTTTTTATTTATGGACAACAGGAGATAGCTTCTGGTTAGCATCTCGCTATGTGTATTCGAATTCGACTGCTTGCGGATTTTGCATTCGTTATGTAAATGATACAAGTGCGAATGACTATTACTATTTGTTCCATGTTTATAGTAGTGCTTCTCCAAATACTTATTCAAGAAAAAGTGGACTTCGTCCTTGTATTCTTCTTAGAGAGAATATAAAGATAACAGGAGGAGATGGAAAGACAGAAGCAACAGCATATACAATAGAGTAGCAATAAATTTAAAAACTTTTTCAAAACACTTGCCATGTAAAAAAGTTAGTGATAAGATAGATAAAAATAGTAAAGAGAAAAAATAGATTAAAAAAAAACCGATTTTTCTGGTTAGTATTTTTTAATCTATTTTTGCTTTTATATGGAGGAGGATAGAAAAATGGGAACAAAGTATGTGTTTGTTACAGGTGGTGTAGTTTCAGGTTTGGGAAAAGGAATTACAGCAGCATCTCTAGGAAGACTTTTGAAAAATAGAGGGTATAAAGTGGTTAATCAAAAATTTGATCCCTATATTAATATAGACCCAGGAACTATGAGCCCTTTTGAGCATGGAGAAGTATTTGTAACAACAGACGGTGCAGAAACAGATTTGGATTTAGGACATTATGAAAGATTTACGGACGAAAATTTAACCAAAAATTCTAGTGTAACTATGGGAAAAATCTATAGTGAGGTTATTGAAAAGGAAAGAAAGGGAGATTATTTAGGAAAAACAGTACAAGTGATACCTCATATTACTAATGCTATTAAACAAAAAATATACGCTTTCGAAAATACAGATATCGATATTGTCATTACAGAATTAGGAGGAACAGTAGGAGATATAGAAGGATTGTCTTTAATAGAAGCTATCAGACAAGTAGGATTAGAAAAGAAAGAAGAGGATGTCGTTTACATTCACGTTACTTTATTGCCATATATTTCAGGCTCTAATGAATTAAAATCGAAACCAACACAACATTCTGTCAAAGAATTGCAGTCTTTTGGAATTAAACCAGATATTTTAGTTTGTCGAACAGAGGTCGCTATTCCTAACCATTTAAGAGAAAAAATAGCCTTATTTTGTAATGTAAAAAAAGAAAGTGTTATTGCTAATCGAACAGCTAGTTGTCTTTATGAAGTTCCACTATTATTAGAAAAAGAAGGTTTAGCAAATGAAGTTTGTCAAAAACTACATTTAGAGAAGAATCAGGCAGATAATCAAGAATGGGAAAATATGATTGAGAAAATTAAGCAAGAAAAAGAAGGAGAAGTTACTATCGCTATTGTTGGAAAATATGTATCCTTAGAAGATTCTTATTTATCTGTTATAGAAAGCATAAGACATGCTGGTTATGCAAGCAATGTAAAAACAAATATCAAGATGATAGATGCAGAAAAATTAAGTAGTGAAAATATAAAGGGAAAATTACAAGATTGCCAAGGAATTATTGTTCCAGGAGGTTTTGGCAAAAGAGGAATTGAAGGAAAAATCTTAGCGATACAATTTGCAAGAGAAAATGCTATTCCATTTTTAGGTATTTGTTTGGGAATGCAATTAGCAGTAGTAGAATTTGCTAGAAATGTGTTACATTTAGAAGATGCCAATTCCGAAGAATTTGAGAAAACATGTAAAAATCCAGTGATTCATATTATGGAATATCAAAAAAATATTACAAAAAAGGGTGGAACTATGAGACTTCGGAGGATACCCTTGTAAAATCAGAAAGGGAAGTTTAGCAGAAAAAGTGTATGAAAAAGAAGAAATAGAAGAAAGACATAGACATCGTTTTGAATATAATAATGATTATAGAGAGATAATGGAAAAAGGCGGACTGAAAATTGGAGGAACGTCTCCGGATGGAAGTTTGGTTGAAATGGTAGAATTAGAAAATCATCCTTATTTTATTGGAGTTCAATTTCATCCAGAATTTGCATCTAGACCGAATAGACCAGCTCCGCTTTTTGTACATCTGGTAAAAGCAGCAAAATTAGTGAAATAATTTTAAGAATAGAAATCAGTACAATCCATTTTACCTTTCAAACAAATGAAAAAAGTAGAAAATTTGTATAAAAACTACCTCTTTTGGAGAAAATAATGCCAAAAGAGGTGTTTTTTATGAGAAGAAAATTATTGCAAAAAGATAGAGTAAAGCCAGTGATTATTGTTGGAACTTTATTTTGCATTTTTATTTTTTACCATTTATTTTTTTATAATATGCAAGTAGAAGCGTTATCAAAATATGGTTCTCGAGGAGACGAAGTTATTCAAATACAAACAAAGCTTAAAAGATGGGGCTATTATAAAGGAAATATTGATGGAATTTATGGAAGCCAAACTTTAGAGGCAGTGAAATATTTCCAAAGGAAAAATGGCTTAACGGTAGATGGTATTGCAGGAACTAAAACATTAGAGGCAATGGGAATTTTTAATAGCTCCAATAGTTCTGGAAGTTCTTCTAGTTGGAATAGCGATTTAAATCTTTTAGCAAGATTAGTATATGGAGAAGCTAGAGGAGAACCATATACAGGTCAAGTAGCGGTTGCCGCAGTAGTACTAAACCGTGTAAAAAGTTCGAGCTTTCCTAACACCATTTCAGGAGTAATTTATCAGTCAGGAGCATTTGATGTAGTAAAAGATGGACAAATTAACTTAACGCCCAATAGTACAGCCAAAAAAGCAGCACAAGATGCCTTAAATGGATGGGATCCTACTTATGGTGCTATTTATTACTTTAATCCAGCAACAGCAACCAATAAGTGGATTTGGTCTAGACCAGCTACGGTAACAATAGGTAATCATAGATTTTGTAAATAAGGCACCGTGAATGATATTCACTGTACAATATTTTAAAGTATGATAATATATAAAATATAATTGTAATAACTTATTAACATAAATTAAAAATTGAAAAAGTGAATAAGTTAAGAAAAATTTGGAAAACATAAGAAAAAAGAGAGGAGAAAAAACATGAGAAATTTTGTAAAGAAACAAAATGGTATTACACTAATAGCCCTTGTCGTAACCATAATTGTCTTAATCATTCTAGCCGGCGTATCTATAGCTATGCTAGTAGGAGAGAATGGCATTATCACACAAGCACAAAGAGCAGCACAAGAAACAGAGCAAGCAAAAAGAGACGAAGAAGCAGGACTATCTAGTTTAGAAACAGCCATACAAGAAGCTTTAGGAAATGTGTACAATGAAGAAAAAGGAGTAAATGCTCCAAGACTAGCAAGTGGAATGACGCCAATTAAATTTACAGAGCCAACCGATTCAGCGAAAGGAACAGTAGTAGAAACAACAAGTGAAGATGCAGAATGGTATAATTATGACGAAAAAAAGTGGGCAAATGCACAAACGGAAGATGGAAGTATGTGGGTATGGATACCAAGATTTGCCTATAGAGTAAATAGTAGTACTCAAACTTTTGATGTAGTATTTTTAGTAGGAACCACAGATACGTATTATGACGAAAATGGAGAACCACAAACAGCAAAACGTTGCACAAGCGAAGATGAACTAGTGGACACTACAACAGGTTATACAGTCCATCCAGCTTTTACAGACGAGACAAGCATCAATTACAGAAACGGTGGATGGGATAAAGAAATAACAGGAATTTGGGTAGCTAAATTTGAGGCAGGCTATGCTAGTGGAAATAATGATGCCGAAGTAGTAGCAAGTAGTGTGAATTATACACATAAAAATGTATGGGTACCAGCTGTAGAATCAGGGACAGCTGGTAGTTATCCAGCGAGAAACTGGTTAGATGGCGAATATGGGAGTACAACAACGGCAATAAAATATCCAGTATTTCAACCACTAACCTATGGCATGAATTATATTAATCATAACGATGCTTATAATATCACTAAAACATTAAATGAAAATGGGAACCCATATGGTTTTAATGGAGCAACCGATAGCCATTTAATGAAAAATAGTGAATGGGGAGCAGTAGCTTACCTATCTAAGAGTGAATATGGATTAGGTACAACAGATATAACTGTAAATAATATTAGTTTAAATAACTCTACAAAAAGCGTGTATGCCGTAACAGGTTGTACTAGCAATAGTACATCAGATGCAACAAAAGAGACAACGATAGAGATGATAAATGCAACTACAGGAAATACAGCAAGCGGAGGAGTTTATACTTGGAATCAATTAAATGGAACTACAGCAAGTTGTACAGGAACTATTTATGGAGTTTATGATTTAAGTGGGGGAGCTTGGGAAAGAACTGTGGGATATGTGGCTAATGAAAATGAATATTTAAGTGTTCATGGAAGAAGTATCGCTTACGATGGAAGTGTTTTAAGAACAATTAGTACGAAATACACCACAGCATACCCACATGATAGAGAAACAGATAATTCTGAAATAACTGAAGATACTACAAACCTAAATATAGCAAGTAACAATAATTACGCATTAAACACATTAATCTACGGTGATGCTATCCGAGAGACATCAAGTGCTGGAACTGGTAATTCATCTTGGTATAGTGATGGTTCTACCTTCTTTGGATTACACAATCCATTCAGCATACGTGGTGGTGATTACCATGTGACATCAAGTGCTGGTTTGTTCTGCTTGGAGCGTGATGGTGGAAATAGTAATTATCACCATGGTTTCCGTGCAGTTGTAATTATACCATAACATCCTTAAAGAAAAAATATACTAACGCAAAAAAGACCATTTTGGTCTTTTTTCTTGACAAAGAGCATACATATTGATAAGATAAAGGCGTAAAACTAACAAGGAGGCTAAGATGCAAATTTATCCAAAGGCATATTTTGAAAAAGTACAAGATATTTCTATTGAATTTTTAAATCAACATCATATAAAAGCATTAATCTTAGATGTAGATAATACCCTAATTGATTATGAAAAAAATATGCCAGAAGGAATTGAGCAGTGGTGCAAAAACTTAAAAAAACAAGGTATTACTTTTTATATTTTATCCAATAGTAATCAAAAGGAAAAAGTAGAAAAAGTAGCTAAAATATTGGACGTGCCATATTCCTATTTTGCTACAAAGCCTTTAAAACGTGGATTTAAAAAAGCCATACAAGAAATAGGAGAAAAAAAAGAAAATATTGCAGTAGTAGGAGATCAAATTTTTACAGATGTAATAGGTGGCAATCGCAGTCATTTATTTTCTATTTTAGTCAAGCCTATTGCAGAAAAAGATATACTGGCTACTAAAATAAAAAGGCCAATAGAAAATTTAGTAATAAAAAGATATATCAAAACAACAGAGAATGATAGGCTAAAATAAACGAAAGAGGGAAAAACATGTATTTAAATGATGTACATATATTATATTATGTATTAGTAGGGGTAATAGGACTACTAATGGGAAGCTTTATAGACTGGTGTAATATCCGTTTGCCAGAATATAAAAAGATATTTTGTAAAGAATTCTTTACAGAATATATGAAACATTTTAAGCCAAAATATGTATTATCCTTTGTAACAGCAGTTATTTATATTGCACTTTTGTATACTATAGGATGGCAAGATAGTAGAGTTTATCAAATGGAATTAATCAAATATATGCTACTTACACCAATGTTATTATCTGCCTTTGTCATAGATTGGAAATATCAAATTATACCAAATAGACTAAATTTGACTATATTTGAAGTGGGACTCGTATTTACTTTTATGCAAGGTATTTATAATATTAATTTAGCCATCAATTTATTGCTAGGAGCTGTAGTAGGAGCAGGCATATTTCTGATTATTACTCTATTAGGTGGAATGATTGCAGGAAAAGAAGCTATGGGCTTTGGGGATGTAAAACTTATGGGAGCATTAGGTCTATTTTTTGGATGGATTCCCATTATTGCACTTTCACTAATTGCCTTTCTATTAGGAGCTATTATTAGTATTGTATTACTGATTACAAAAAAGAAAAAAACAGATGAGTACATACCATTTGGTCCATTTATTGTTATGGCAACTTTTATTGTGATGTTAGTACCATTTGATATTTTGTTATATTGGTTATTCAAAATATTTACTTTGGGGATGTATGCAGGTTAAAAAATAAATAAGAAAAGGTGGGACTTTTTCATGAATACAAAAATAAGATGGTTAAGAGAAAAAATGAAACTATTAGATTTGCAAGGTATGATTATTTCAAACCCAGTAAATATACGCTATTTAACAGGAATTGTAGCAGAAGGAGTATTATTAATTACCAGAAAAGAAAATATCTTTTTAACAGATGGCAGATATGTAGAAGAAGTAAATCAAATTTTAACCATTGATGATGGCATTATTGTTTATGAATTTAAAGATTTTTCCATAGACGAATATGAAAATTTCTTTTTGTTTTGTGAAAATGTAGGATTTGAAGAAAATTACGTAACTTATGCTACTTATAAGGAATATATGCATAAGTATAAAATTAATAATCTACAAGAAACGGAACAAATTATTGAAAAACAGAGAATGATAAAAGACGAAGAAGAAATTGAAAAAATAACAAAAGCCTGTGAAATAACAGATAACTGTTTTGCGCATTTAAGAGAATTTATTAAAGTGGGGCAAACAGAAAAAGAAATTGCACTAGAGATAGAAAAATATTTTAAAATGAATGGAGCAGATGGACTTTCTTTTGAATCTATTGTAGCATCTGGCAAAAATTCTTCCAAACCGCATGCTGTTCCTACAGATAAAAAGTTAGAATTAGGTGATGTTTTAACCATCGATTTTGGATGTAAATACAAAGGATATTGTTCCGACATGACACGAACCGTTTTTGTAGGGTACATTCCAGAAGAAGTAAAGACTATTTATGATTTGGTTTTAAAAAACGAAGAACAAACATTGGATGAACTAAAAGAAGGAGCGAATGTAAAACTATTATCTAGAATGGTAGAAAATGATTTTAAATTGAATGGGTACGATTTAATACATAGCTTAGGACATGGCGTAGGATTAGAAATTCATGAATATCCATACCTTAATACAAAAAATGATTTTTGTTTAAAAGATAATATGGTAGTAACAGATGAACCAGGTATTTATATACCAGGAAAATTTGGAGTTAGAATAGAAGATACCGTATTAATTACAAAATCTGGTTGTATAAATTTAACAAAATCGGATAAGAATTATATTATAGTAGATAAAGTAGAAACATAGAAAAAAGGTTGAATTTCAAAATCAAGATAGGAAATAGCCAGAAAGTATTGATTTTTCGCTGTGTATGTGATACAATCATACATGCGATAAAAATGAAAAAATAAGTTGGAAAGGGGAACAAATTATGGCAGAAGTATATATGGCAGGAGATTTTAGAAATGGAACTACATTTGAAATGGATGGAAATGTATTTAAAGTGGTAGAATTCCAACATGTAAAACCAGGAAAGGGATCTGCATTTGTAAGAACAAAGTTAAAAAATGTTATCACAGGAGCAGTAATAGAAAAAACATTTAACCCATCAGAAAAATATCCAGGAGCAGAAATTGAAAAAAGAGAGATGCAATATCTATATGCCGATGGAGATTTATATTATTTTATGGATAACGAAACTTATGAGCAAATTCCTTTAAATAAAGAACAATTAGGAGATGCTTTAAAGTACATAAAAGAAAACATGAATGTAAAAATTCTATCTTATAAAGGAAATGTTTTCTCAGTAGAACCACCTATGTTTGTGGAACTAGAAGTTACATATACAGAACCAGGATTTAGTGGAAATACAACAACTACATCTGGAAAACCTGCAACATTAGAAAATGGCTACGAAATTTCTGTACCATTATTTATCAATATAGGAGATGTTATTCGTATTGATACCAGAACTGGGGAATATATGGAAAGAGTATAGAAAGTAGAGGAAAAGTTACATGTCAATCTTAAAAGATAATTATAACAGAATTATGAGGGAAATAGAGCAAACTATTTCGAATGAAGAAGAAAGAAAAATAGTAAAGGGAAAAGTAGAGGAGCTAGCCAGCATCTTTATAGATATTATAGATAAGTTAGCAAATTCTACAGATGCTAGAATTCAAGAAATGGAAGAAAAGCAAAAGAAGATTGAAGAAAAAATGGATTATATGCAAAAAATGATGGACGAAATAGAAAATGATATTTATCTATCAGACGAAGAACCATTTGACTTTGAGATAGTATGCCCTTATTGTAATCATGAGTTTGTGGTAGAAATACCAGATAATATAGAACACATGAAAAAAGAAGTAGAATGCCCAGAATGTCATAATACAATAGAGCTAGACTGGAATGAAGAAGACGAAGAATGTATGGGAGATTGTCATGGATGCCATGGCTGTGAGGAAGATGAAGACATACAGGAAATCTCTATAGAAGATGAAGAAAATGATGACGAAGAAAATAATGAAGATGATATGTAGAAAAGAAAAAGGAGAGTAAGTTGTATACTTAAGCTCCTTTTTTTGAAATAGATAAGAGCAGAAAAATGTTTAATCGGAAGAAGATAAATTTGTTTCAAAAAGGGAAAGAGGGTCTACATATTCTTCGTTAATACGAACCCCTAAATGTAAATGTGTTCCTGTCATAGCGCCGTTGGTAGGTCTACCAGATGCATCATGATATTGGTTTCCTGGTACATTATCTATGTACATAGGACCAACAAAACCAATTAATTGACCTTGCAAAACATTATCTCCTTTTTTTACAATGAAATTAGGAGAAACATGGCAATAAGTAATTTTGGTATTTTCGTCTGGAGATAGCGTGATGGTATAGCCACCACCGCCCAGAAAGCCAGTGTAAGTAATCGTGCCAGAAACAGTAGCAATTAACTGGGTGTTTTCTGGGGCACCAATATCTATACCTTTATGAAAAGAACTAGCACCTGCTGTAGGAGACACTCTTTTTCCAAAAAAAGAAGTAATACTAGTGTAACCAGGAATAGGCCAAACGTATCCGGCACTACTCGGAAAAAAAGAAGAAACATCAGAATTCATAAAAAGAGGGAAAAAGAAACAAGGAATAAAGAAAATAAGAAAAATAAGAACAAACAAAAAAGAATAAAAACTTTTAAAGAGGCTATTTTGCATAAGAAAAACTCCTTTCACTAATAGCCCCTTTTTTCTTATTTATTTTTCTTTTTAAAAGCAAAAAACTTACTAATAAAAAAGTTTAAAATAATGACAATGACAGTCATAATACATTTGCTAACTAAAGTAGGAATTGGTGCATAAGCAAAAAGTAAAGCACAACCTACTGATTCTATTACCATGGTAACAGCACGACCTAAAATAAATTTAAAAAATTCTATCCATTTTTCTTTCCAAGAAGAGGCTTCCGAATGGAAGACTAGTTTTCGATTGGTAAAATAAGCAAATAGAACGGCTGTAATAATAGCAATATTATTCGCTAAATTTTCTTCCACATGTAAAAGTGAATTTAGTACATAAAATACACCAATATTTACTAAAGTAGTAAATACTCCAAAAATACCGTAAAAAATAACTTCCTTTGTACAAACTTTCTGAATAAGTGCTTTTAATTTTTCCATATCATTTCACCTTTTATTTCTAGTTTAAAAAAGAAAAAGTTTAGCTTTATTTGGTAGCTAAACTTTTTGTGGCAGGGGTAGAAGGATTCGAACCCTCACAGGCAGTTTTGGAGACTGATGTGCTACCATTAACACTATACCCCTATTACTTTTTGAAAGTCATTTATAATCTTAGCATAAAATAAAAAAATGTGCAAGAGAAAAAGAAAATTTTATTGAAATAATTCCTAAAATATTATATAATAAAAAAGTAGAAATAATAAATACATGGGGGTGTATTTGGTTTCGACAGTATTTTAGAACAATGTATAGCGAGTAGTGGATGCCTTGCTTCACACTTAAAACAAGCAGGATTAAATATAAACGCAGATCAAAGAGAATATGCATTAGCTGCCTAAGCGCAGCTTCGTCTTACTAAAAATGCCCACGTTTTTGGATAAGGCGTCGAACTAGTGGGAAACGAAGCTATTCTTTCCATGAGAATAGGGGGTATTCATATGGATACTTTTTCTTATCGTTTGTTTGTTAATGGTAAGAAAAGGGAAAAACAATAACAAACTACACTCGTAGAAGTACATTCGGAAAAAATATTGGACAGGAGTTCAACTCTCCTCACCTCCACCAAATAAGCATTATGTAGAACACCAAGTCCATTTAATAGATAATTGAAAAGGAGATATTTAAATGGAAATAAAAAATGGTATAGCATATTCTGGCTCAAAAGAAGAATGCGGAACATTGGAAGAAAAAATAGCAAATGCCAAAGCTAAAAAAATGAAATGTATTCAATTGAGAGCTGAAGACATAATGAATAGGATAGTAGTAAATAATAGAGTAGATATAGAACGAATAACAGCATTAAGTGAGTTAATAAGTAGTTACCAGGGAGAGGTATCAGTTCATTTATCTACTCCTAATTGGGATTATTCTACTTTAGAGTTATCAAATAAAAACCAACAAGTAATTGCAATGATAAGAGAGATATTAGTCAATTTAGGAATAGAAAAATATACCATACATCCACAATTTAATAGGATAATATATGAAACATTATCTCCAAACGAAAAAAGAAAGTCCTTTGTGCTATGGGAAATTATTTTGCAGATTTAGTATCAGCAGGAGCAACTCTTGCTATAGAAAATGTTCCTATTAGAGACTTAGAAGAACTAGAAAGAATGCCGAATTCTACAAGAAAACAAAAATCCATGAAAAATATCAGTTATGGAATGACTATATTAGAAATTGACCAGATTATGGCTATTACGAGAAAAAATATTGAACTAAGAACAGGAGATATTCAATTGGCGCATAATAAAGTGAGAGTTACATATGATACCGGTCATTCTCTTAGAGGAATAGGTGATGAGCAGTTAAGAAAAAGTGAAGTAGAAAAATGGATTCAATATTTTAAAAACGATATTAATATTTTCCATATAACACCAGATATAGAGAAAGACAGTGATGGAAATTATTATGTGGAAGAACAAAAATCAAAAAAAATTATAAAGTGGGTTTATGAACTTATTAAAAAATATAATATAGATGCTTTAACTTTTTTAGAAGCACATGCATCTTTAGAGGTAATGTCAAAATTGTATGACATTTCGTGTAATTCACTAGCCAATATTCTACCAATGAATGATAAATTAAATGATTCTTTATTAGAAAGATAGATTACTAAAAATAAAAAGTTTGTTTCTTTTGATGGTTCTACAGGATAAGATGTAATATAAAAGAGAAACTCCCGTTTGCATAGGAACAGGAGTTTCTTTTTAAGTATCCGAACGTTTTCTTTTCGGAATAAACAATTCTACAAATTTATAACCATCTCTGTTACGGATATATAAAAATCCGATAACAGAAAAGGTGACTGCACCAACAAAATTTACAATTAAATCTTTCATGGTATCTTTAATACCAATGTCTAAATAGCCATTTTCAATGGTAGTAACAATAGCATTTCCATTTGAATCTTTACTATAAATCATAGTTTTATCAATATCGTTTAAAATAACAGGAATATTTTCTCCTTCTGGATTTAAAGCTACAGAAGAAATAGAAGAAACAATTCTATCTTTTTGCATATCTGTTTTCACAAAAGTGTCTGCACCATATTCAAAAAATTCCCATAAAACGCCAATTGTCATAGAAAAGCAAAAAGCCACTAATGCAACAAAAATAGGAGATAAGTTCATATGCGTTTTTTCGCTTCGGTTTAAAATATCAATTAAAGAAAAGCCAATGGCAGCACATAAAAAGCCGTTGAGTGTATGCAAAATAGTATCCCAATAACGGAAAATACCATAAAAGTTTTGAATTTCACCTAAAATTTCAGCAGAAAAAATAAATAGTAAAATAATAATTTCTAAGGCATTAGGTAGCGTAATTTTTAAAGTTTTATCTAACCAATAAGGAATTAGAAATAAAAACAAGGTTAGTACACACAAAAATACATTATCCCAATTGCCATGTAAAATTTGAAAAATCATACAAAGAATGACCAAAAGACGAAGGGTAATGTATACGATAAAAGTACTTTTTTTATTTTCATTATAAAATGTTTTGATTCTTCTTAGCATAAATAAACCTCTCTTTCTTTTCTGCATTATATGTGATAATCAGCAAGGATGCAAGTAAATCAAAGAAAATAGTTGCAAAAGCAAAAGAAAAACGATACAATAAAATGCATGAAAAGGAGGGATTATATTGAAAATTGAAAATCCAGAAGAATTAAGAAAAATAGCGAATAAAATACGTATCCATATTATAGACCAAGTATACGAAGCACAATCCGGACATCCAGGAGGTTCTCTATCTTGTGCAGATATTATGGCGGTTTTATACTTTAACCAAATGAACATTCACGAAAAAGAGCCAGAAGCACCACTAAGAGATAGATTTGTTTTATCCAAGGGACATTGTTCACCAGCCTTATATGGTACTTTAGTAGAAAGAGGTTTTTTAGAAGAAGAACAACTAAAAACTTTTCGAAAAATAGATAGCAATTTGCAAGGACATCCAGATAAAAATAAAGTGGCTGGAGTAGATATGACAACAGGTTCTTTAGGGCAAGGATTATCTGTAGCAAATGGAATGGCATTAAATTCTAAGTTAGAACATGATGGTTATCGTGTTTATTGTTTGCTAGGAGATGGAGAAATAGAAGAAGGACAGGTTTGGGAGGCAGCTATGACAGCACATAAGTATAAATTAGATAATTTATGTGCCATTGTAGATTATAACCATTTACAAATAGATGGAAATATAGAAAAAGTAAAAGCATTAGATAATTTAGAAGGAAAATGGAAAAGTTTTGGATTTCATGTACTTACAGTAGATGGACATGATATACAAAGCTTAATAGATGCTTTTACAACAGCTAAATTAACCAAAGAAAAGCCAACGGTTATTATTGCAAAAACAGTAAAAGGCAAAGGAGTTTCTTTTATGGAAAATAAACCAGAGTGGCATGGTAAGGCACCTAACAAAGAGGAATACGAAAAAGCAATAAAAGAATTGAAAGGAGGTCTTGAGGAATGTTAGAAAAGAAAATAGCAACAAGAGAAAGTTATGGGGAAGCTTTAGCTAGTTTAGGAGAAAAAAGAAAAGATATCGTGGTATTAGATGCAGATTTGTCTAGTGCTACAAAAACCAATATATTTGCCGAAAAATTTCCAGAGCGTTTTTTTGACATGGGAATTGCAGAACAAGATATGCTAGGAACGGCTGCAGGATTTGCAACTTGTGGAAAAATTCCATTTGCTAGCACTTTTGCTGTGTTTGCGGCAGGAAGAGCCTATGATCAAATTAGAAATAGTATTTGTTATCCTAATTTAAATGTAAAAATATGTGCTACACACTATGGAGTAAATATAGGAGAAGATGGAGCTACTCACCAAATGCTAGAAGATATAGGAATGATGAGAGTACTTCCTAATATGACAGTCCTTTCTCCTTCTGATGATACACAAACCAAATGGATGATAGAAGAAATTTGTAAGAAAAAAGGTCCAGTGTATGTAAGACTAGCTAGAATGGAAACTCCCGTTATTTATGATAACAATCAAACTTTTCAAATAGGAAAAACGGTGCAAATAGGAGAAGGCACAGGTGCTACGATTATAGCTACAGGAGTAACAGTAGCAGAAGCCATAAAAGCAAAAGAACAATTAGCTGAGGAAGGAATTTTAGTAAGGGTATTAGATATGTATAGCTTAAAGCCAGTAGATAAAGAAGCTATTATTCGATGTGCAAAAGAAACCAAGAGAATTATAACTGTAGAAGACCATCAAATAGTAGGAGGATTAGGTAGCATTGTTTGTGAAGTACTAGCAGAAGAATATCCTTGCAAAGTAGAGAGAATGGGAATTAACGATTGTTTTGGAAAATCTGGAAAGCCAGAAGAATTAATGCATGCATTTAAAATAGATGCGGAAGCCATTTATCAAAAAATAAGGGAATAGTAAAATACGAAGTATATTTTTATATATTAGGAAAGTAAAGCAATTTGTTTTAAATTCAAATAAAATTTCACCAAAAAACTTGCGAAAATTTGTTCTCGAATATTAGTAACTTACAGGATGAAATAAAATGTGAATTTTGTGTGAATTTTGAAAAAGTGAGAAAATCTAAGAAAAGCTTAGAAAATAAAAGAAAAAAGTCATTTTTTACTAATTTTTTTCTGTCAGAAACTATTGCAAATAATTTGTTTTATTGTTATGATAAAGAAGAATAAGCAAAAAAATAAAGAAAAATAGAAAAAAGCACATGGAAAAAGGAGCTTATAAATCATGATAGAGTTTAGAAATGTAAGTAAGACCTACGAAACAGGAACAGAAGCAGTCAATAATGCAAATTTTATAATAGAAAAAGGAGAATTTGCCTTTTTAGTAGGTCCTTCTGGTTCAGGAAAATCTACATTAATTAAAATGATATTAAAAGAAGAAAATCCAACATCAGGAAACATTATTATCAATGGAAAAGATACTACTTTTTTAAAACCAAAAAGAGTACCTTATTTAAGAAGAAGTATGGGGGTAGTGTTTCAAGACTTTAGATTGTTACCAGATAAAACGGTGTATGATAATGTAGCATTTGCTATGTATATTGTAAGAGCTACACCAAAACATATTAGAAGACAAGTGCCAATGGTACTTTCTTTAGTAGGCTTAAGTGGAAAAGCAAAGATGTATCCTAATGAACTATCAGGAGGGGAACAGCAAAGAGTAGCTTTAGCAAGAGCACTAGTAAATAATCCTTCTATGCTAATTGCAGATGAGCCAACAGGAAACTTAGACCCAGATACAGCATGGGATATTATGACATTGCTAAACGATATTAATATGAGAGGTACTACAGTAGTAATTGCCACACACGCAAAAGATATTGTAGACCAAATGAAAAAAAGAGTAATTCAAATAGAAAAAGGCGTTATCGTAAGAGATGATAAAAAAGGTGGGTATAACAGTGAGGTATAGTGTATTGGGTTATTTATTAGGTGAAGGATTTAGAAATGTATTCAAAAATAAGAAATCAACAGGTGCTTCTTTAATTATTATGTGTGCCACGATGTTGATTTTTGGATTGTTCTTTGTAATTGGAGAAAATGTAAATTATATTATGGAAGAAGTAGAAGCACAACAAGGAATGCAAGTATTCTTAAATAAAGATGCAACAGAAGAACAAATTAGGCAGGCAGGAGAGCAAATTAGAGCCATAGACTATGTAGCAACAGCACAGTATGTATCCAAAGAAGATGCATTAAATTCTTTAAAAGAGAGATTTGGAGAAAATGGGGATTTATTAAATGGCTACTATGAAAAAAATCCTTTAAAAGCATCTTATGTAGTAACATTAACCGACTTGGAGCAGAGTGACAATGTATATGCACAAATCAAACAATTAGATAATGTAAGTAACATAGAAGTAAGAGATAAAACAATAGATGCCTTAATTGGTGTAGCCAATGGCATTAGAATTGTTTCTGGTGTTATTTTAATACTATTAATCGTTATTTCTATATTTATTATAGCAAATACCATTAAACTTACCGTACATGCAAGAAGAAAAGAAATTTCTATTATGAAATACGTAGGAGCAACTAATGGATTTATTAGATGGCCATTTATAGTAGAAGGTATTATTATTGGAGTTATCTCAGCAATGATTTCTATTGTACTATTAGGAGTAAGCTATAATTTTGCAATAGATAAATTATTAGATTCCTCAGTAGCAACTATGGTAAGTTTCAATTTATTAACTTTTTCAGATATGTTTGGATTAGTTTTAACAGTATACTTAATTTTAGGAATAGGAATTGGTGTTATCGGAAGTACAATTTCTATGAGAAAATATTTAGAAGTATAAAATACACAAGTAAGCGAAAATAAAAAGAAAATACAAACTCTTAGGAGGAAAGAAAAAATGAAAAGAAAGATACTATCCGTATTCATAATGTTTACTTTATTAGGAGGCATGCTGTATAATGTTTATGCAGCAACTGTAGATGAATTAAATAAGCAAAGTGAACAACTAAACGAAGAGTTAAAGCAAAAAGAAGCACAACAGGATGAAGTGCAAGAAGATTTAAGTGAGGCTATGCAAGAAATTGCTACTTTAGATACACAAATATCCACAAATGAGAGCGAAATTCAAACATTACAGACACAAATAGAGGAATTACAAACATCCATAGACCAAAAAGAAACAGAAATACAACAAAAACAAGAAGAATATGATGAAAACGAAGAATTATTAAGTGAAAGACTAGTGGTTATGTATGAAAAAGGAGAAACATCCTTTTTAGATTTATTATTTAGTTCCGATAGCCTAGTAGATTTCCTTTCTAATTATTATTCTTTGTCACAACTTGCAGAATGCGATATGGAATTATTAGAAAGTATTAATAACGAAAAACAAGAAATAGAAAATGCAAAAGCAGAATTGGAAAGCCAAAAAACGCAAGTTACTAGTTTAAAAGCAGAAAAACAAACCAAAAGTATTACTCTACAACAGCAAAAAGCAGAAAGAGAAGAAAAAGCACAAAATTTAGATGCACAAGATAAACAATTACAAAGTGAAATTGATGATTATAATGAGAGAATAAAAGAAGTAGAAGCACAAGCGGCGGCACAATTAAAAGCCTTGGAAGAGGAACAAAAAAGAAAAGAACAAGAAGCGGCAAAAAATAATAACAGTAGTAGTAATAGCAGTAGTTCCACAACAAATGGAGCAGGTTTAAATTTTGATGGTACTTTTATTTGGCCATGTAACAATAAAGTAGTTACTTCTACTATGAAAAATAGGTGGGGAAGAAAGCATAAAGGAATTGATATAGGAGCAAGATATGAAAATGTATATGCAACAGCATCTGGATATGCTTATACATTAGAAAATCCAGGAGGATATGGACATTATATTGTTATTATTCATGGAAATAATTATATTAGCTTATATGGACATTTAAATAGTTTTAAAATTACATCAGGACAATATGTAACACAAGGACAAGTTATTGCACAATCTGGTAATTCAGGAAGCAGTACAGCGCCACATTTACATTATGAACTAAGAAGAGCAAGTTCTATATCACAATTCTTCTCAGTAAGCCCATTAGACCCATTAGATTATTTACCAGGAGGCTATACATTAGCAGCAGGAGCTGCACAAGAATCATAGAAGAAAGAAGGGAGTAAGCAAAAATGAAGAGTAAAAAAGTAGTATCTTACATATTGAGTTTTATCATTATTTTCTTGTTAGTTTTCTGCTTACTCTTTGAAAATATAGCAAGAGCAGAAACTTTAGAAGAGCAACAACAAAATCTACAAAATCAAATAGAAGAAAGTACAGGTCAATTAGAGTATGTGCAAGAAGAGCTATCATCTACTATAGTACAAATACAGCAGTTAGATGATACCATTGCACAAGCAGAACAAGAAATTGAAGATTTTAACACGCAATTAACAGAATTGCAGGCACAAGTGGATGAGACAACTGCAAATTTGGAGGCATTACAAAAAAATTATGAAGAAAACGAAGAACTTTTAGCAGAAAGATTAGTAGTGCTATATGAAAAAGGAGAAACTTCTTTTTTAGATTTATTATTAAACTCTAGTAGTTTAACAGATTTTTTGTCTAATTATTATTTGCTAGAACAAATTGTAGAAGCAGATACAGAACTATTAGCAAGTATTGAAGCAGAAAAAACAGAAGTAGAAAATACACAAAAAAGTTTGGAAGAGCAAAAAGCAAATTTAAAAATATTAAAAGCAAAAAGAGAACAAACTTATGTTAGCATGCAAAATAATAAAACAGTACAGCAAAATTATTTCAATCAACTTTCGGATAGTGAAAAAGAATTACAACAAAAAATAGAAGAGTATAAGGCAGAAGAAGAAAGAATAGAAAACTTAATTCGATTAGCTGCAAACCAAGAATATAGTGGTAGCTATACAGGTGGAGTAATGGCATGGCCAATAGCAAAAAGTGGAACATATATTACATCAGATTTTGGAATAAGGGAGCACCCTATCCAAGGAGTAGTAAAGAAACATACAGGTATTGATATTGGAAATGCAGGTTTTGGGGCACCAGTGATTGCAGCAGCAGATGGAGTAGTTACTATGGCTAGTTACTATGGAGGATATGGCAATTGTGTTATGATTAATCATGGAAACGGAATTTCTACTTTATATGGGCATGGTCAAAAAATATTAACAACAGTAGGAACAGAAGTAAAAAAAGGTGATTTAATCATGGAAGTAGGTTCCACAGGAAATTCGACAGGACCACATTTACATTTTGAAGTAAGGATAAATGGTTCACCAGTGGATCCTAAACCATATCTACAAGGTAGTACACAAGAAAGCGAGTAGAGAAGAAGTTAGAAGTAGAAAATATTTTTCATTCATACTTCTAACTTCTATTTTCAAGAATAAAATAAAAAAGAGATTAAAAAATGGCTTATTGACCAAGGAGGGAAAAATGAAATCGGATAAAAAACAAAGTATTTATAAAATTATTATGCTAGTAGCACTTACAGCATTAATTACTTTTATGATTACATCCATTTTTATGTATAAAGTAATGGGTGAAGGAAATATTAGATATGTGGGAATATCTACAGATACCTCTTCACTTTCTAAAACAATAAATTATTTAAAAGGTTTTATAGAAGAGCATTACATAGGAGAAATGGATGAGGAACAAATGATTCAAACAGCTATTAAAGGCTATGTAGCAGGTTTAGGGGATGAGTATTCTGAATATATTTCACCAGATGAGATGAAAGAATATATGGAAGATACCATAGGAAAATATGTAGGAATAGGAGTCTATATTACCAATAATACACAAACAAATCAAATTGTTATCTTAATGCCAATAGAACAGTCGCCAGCAGAAGAGGCAGGATTAAAAGCAGGAGATGTAATTACAAAGGTAGATGGAGTAGAATATACAGGGGAACAATTAGATGAAGCTTCCGATAAAATGAAGGGGGAAGAAGGAACTAAAGTAACGCTAACTATTTTAAGAGAAGAAGAAACCTTTGATGTGGAAGTGGAAAGAAGAACTGTACAAGTGAACCATGTAGAAGCAAGAATGTTAGAAAATCAAATAGGATATATGCAAATAGCTTCTTTTGATGAAGGAACAGCACAAGAATTTGAAGAAAAATATAAAGAACTACAAAATCAAAATATACAATCCTTAATTATTGACTTAAGAAATAATGGAGGAGGAATTGTTGACGAGGCAGTAGATATAGCAGATTTAATGATAGAAAAAGGAAAAACAATTTTAATTACAAAAAGTAAAACGGATGAGGAAGAAGAAACCAAAGCAGAAAAAGATAGAAGCATTACGGTACCAGTTGTAGTATTAGTAAATGAATATTCCGCTAGTGCATCAGAAATATTAGCTGCAGCATTAAAAGAAAATGATAATGCTACATTAGTAGGTCAAAAAACTTATGGAAAAGGAGTTATCCAAACAGTATATTCTATGTCTGATGGAAGTGGATTAAAGCTAACAACAGAAGAGTATTTTACACCAAACCATAATAAAATTCATGAAGTGGGAATTACACCTGATGTAGAAGTAGCTTTACCAGAAGGGAAAACATTATATAATATAGAAGATAGTGAAGATACACAATTGCAAAAGGCAATAGAATTATTAAAATAGAAATAAAAAATTGTATAAAATAAGGTCACAACTGCCGAAAAATAGAGAAAAAATAGGCAGTTGTGACAAAAAAATAAAAAATTTAAAAATAAGTATTGACAATCTGATGAAAATCGGGTATACTTAATCTCGTCGAGAGAAATGGTCGCTTAGCTCAGCTGGGAGAGCATCTGCCTTACAAGCAGGGGGTCATAGGTTCGAGCCCTATAGCGACCACCATTTTAAATTAAAATTTAGTTTTACTAAATTTTTTTGTTTTATGGCCTGGTAGTTCAGTTGGTTAGAACGCTAGCCTGTCACGCTAGAGGTCGACGGTTCGAGCCCGTTCCAGGTCGCCATTTTTTTTATAAAAAAATGTAAGGATAATTGAATAAAAATGCTTCGATAGCTCAGTTGGTAGAGCAAGGGACTGAAAATCCCTGTGTCAGTGGTTCGATTCCACTTCGAAGCACCAAGAAAAAACCGTTATATCAAGCAATATAGCGGTTTTGATTTTTTAAAAAATTATTATTATTTGTATTATTTTTATCATTTTTCTTATATTTAGTGTGTCAAAAAGTGTGTCAAATATATCAAAAAAAGGAAATTTTTGGTTACTGTTCAGACTAGAAAAGTAACCAAAAATTTCCTTTTTCCATATGATGGTACTAGTAATATTACTTTCTCTGTTGAATGCGTTCTTACACATGCATTCTTATTTTCATATCTTCCTGTTGTTCCATCTGTATGCATAATAATTCGTTTTTTTATATTCTCTATTATATATTCACTTTTTTACTTTAATTCTTTCATAAAGTTTACGACACTTCCTTTTGAATAATCTGTTTTTGCCATAATTTATCACTAACCTATTTTTAAATAATTTATTATACATATCTTTTAGATTTTCGAATATAATAATATTGTTAAACGTTTGACAAGTTAAATATTTTGTGTTACAATATATTTAACTTAGCAGGAGGCAGTGGGCTCCCGTGGTGGAACCCCTCAAAATAGCCTCTTGCCCATTTTTATTTAAACAAATCATCTATAGACATTTGATTTTCAAGTGTCATTTTTTTATTTTCATAAGTGCTACATAAAGTCAGTAATTTTTCATACATCAAAATACAATGTTTTTCTTTTATAGGATTATAATGACAATAGTTATCTCTAATACAAATATATTTATTTAAATATAAGGCACATATGTCAGCCATTTGTATAAAATTATTCTTTTTAGAGTCTAGATAAAATGACTTCTCTATTATGTTTTTATTGTTACACACTAATTTTGGATATAACATTTCAATACTCTGAGAAATATTTTGTAAATTATCATTAAATATAATACCATAATCTCCATTTCTTGATAAATCCTCATTAAAGTTATAATAATTAATCGAAAAAGCATATAAATAAGGGTCTATTTTTATATTTTCTCCAAAACTCTTTAAAAGGTGTTTTTTAAAATCTGGTTTATAAATATTAGAATAGTATAAAGAAACATCACATTTTAGAATTAAATCTACAATTTTTTCCAATGCTTGCAAATTAGATTCCCAAGAATATTTTTTGAAAATTGAAGATTTTGGAGCATTAAAAAGTTCAGTTGCATGTATTTCATAATTTTTAAATTCCGGATATATTTTTATTTTTTCAGTTTCAAATAATTCATTTGCTTTATGCCAGTTCTTATCTTCTATTACTATTCCAGCTAAAGAAAATATAGGTTGTTGTTTATTATCTAAGTCTGTTCCTGTATTACCACTTTCGTCTGCATACATCAAATACATTATTTTTTACCTCCTTTTACTGTTTCTTTTATCTCTTTATAAAATCTTAAAGTATCTGCAATTTCCTCATCTGTTAAATCTTCCATCTCTTTGTGATAGGAAAATTCAAACTCTTTTTTAATTTTATCCTCTGGATTACGAATATTTGATTTGCCTAATAAATAGTCAAGAGAAACACCAAAATAATCAGTTAGAATATTCTATGTTTCAGAACTAGTTTTTCACGTTTATATTGAAACAGCCCTAACAGTTTTATCTATTATTTTTGCAATATCAGATTGTAGTAACTCCTTTTCTAATCTTAGTTGTTTTAATCTGTTCATTACAATATCAATTTTTCACAATTATATTGTACTATAAATAGTTCTACTTGTAAATCAAAAAACAAAAAGCTAGTACTAACAAATGAAAATTTTTTTCTTAGAAAATTAAAGTTTTTAATGTATATTTTTCACAATGCAGTATTATTAATAGTTTAATTTTGTTAATTGTTTTTTTATTCGTTATTACTGGGAAAAATTTCTAAAGCAAAATTATTAAAACTTTTTCTTCACAATTTCTTTACCAAACTTGCAAGGTAAAAACAACAAATGGACACAAAAGGTGGATATAATAAAAGCATAGTAAAGAGAGAGGAGAGTGATGAAGAATAAGAAAAAATAGAAAAAGAAAGGCGGTTGTACATGGAAATAAAAATAATAGGTTCTAATTGTAAAAATGGAATGCAGTTATATAAAATGACTTCAAGAGCAGTAGATGCTATAGGAGGTGATATAGAGATAAAAAAGTTAGATGATAACAAATCTATCCAAAAATATGGAGTAAAAAACATACCAGGATTTGTTATTAATGAAAAACTAGTAAGCCAAGGGAAAGTATTAACAGAAAGAGAAATTAGTAAAATGATATCATAAATAGACAAAAAATAGAATAAAGGTTTATAGGTAAATCCTCATGGAAAAACCTAAATATGTGATAAAAGGAAGTGAATGCCTATACGAAACTAAAACAAGTGCAATTAGTGTAAAAAAAGAATCATCCCCTTTGAAATAGATAAAATAAAAAGTATGAGTGAAATATCTCATACTTTTTTTCTGTGAAAACTCTATCTTTTTGAAAAAGAATATGATACAATAACACACAGTAGAATGTAATTACATTCTACCAGCTATTAATACCTTAAGAGGTGAAAAATATGATAAAATTTACAAAAATGCATGGGCTAGGGAATGACTATGTCTATATAGATTGCACAAAACAAAAGCAATCAATAGATAATGCGTCATCCCTAGCTCAATTTGTTAGTGACCGACATTTAGGAGTTGGTTCAGATGGGTTAATACTCATCAAAGACAGTAGTATTGCAGACTTTAAAATGCAAATGTTTAACTATGATGGTAGTGAAGCAGAAATGTGTGGGAATGGTATTCGTTGTGTACGGAAAATTTGTTTATGATAAGGGACTTACACAAAAAGAAAACATTACCATAGAAACTTTGGCTGGTATAAAACAGCTAACACTCTATCCAGAAAAGGGGAAAGTAAGCCGTGTAAAAGTAGATATGGGAGAACCAATATTAGAGGCAGAAAAAATTCCAGTAGTAGTGGATAAAACACCAGTTATGGGGTTAGAACTATCTGTCTTAGATAAGAATTTTTCTTTTACTTGTGTTTCCATGGGAAATCCACATGCAATTACTTTTGTGGAAGATGTAAAACATTTTCCAGTAAAAAAGTACGGAGAAATTATAGAAGTAGAGAAACATTTCCCTAAAAGAATAAATGTAGAATTTGCAGAAATAGTAGATAAATATACCATTAAGATGCGTGTGTGGGAAAGAGGTACAGGTGAAACTATGGCATGTGGAACAGGAGCCTGTGCTACTGCAGTAGCAGGAGTTTTAAACCAATATACACAAAGAAGAGTAAACATAGAATTATTAGGTGGTAATTTAGAAATTGAATGGAACGAAAAAGATAATCATGTATACATGACAGGATCTGCCACTACGGTTTTTGAAGGAGAGTTGGTAGAAGAGTAATTGCAATTTTTGCAGAAATTCTATAAAAAGCACAGTTTCATACAAAAAAGAATTTGTTTTTTAAAGGAGAGGAGAGAAAGCACATGGTGAAAATTAATGAAAATTATTTAAAATTACAAGATAGTTATCTTTTTTCTACAATTGCAAAAAAGGTAGTAGATTTTCAAGAAAAACATCCAGATAAAAAAGTAATAAAATTAGGAATTGGAGATGTTACCTTGCCGGTTATTCCAGCAGTTGTCAAAGCAATGCATCAGGCAGTAGAAGAAATGGGAGAAAAAGAGAGTTTTAGAGGCTATGGACCGGAACAAGGATATGATTTTTTAAGAGAAAAAATTGTAGAATGGGATTATAAAAAAAGAGGAATTTCTATTGAAAAAGAAGAAATACTTGTGTCAGATGGAGCAAAATGTGATACAGGAAATTTTCAAGAATTGTTTGATATAAACAATAAGGTAGCCATTACAGATCCTGTATACCCTGTGTATTTAGATAGTAATGTAATGGCAGGAAGAACTGGAAATTTTAACGAACAAACACAAAAATTTGATAAAGTAGTTTATATGCCAGTAACAGCAGAAAATAACTTTATACCAGAACTTCCAAAAGAAAAAGTAGATTTGATTTATTTATGTCTGCCAAATAATCCAACAGGAACAGTTTTTTCTAAGGAGGAATTAAAGAAATGGGTAGATTATGCAAAAGAAAATAAAGCACTTATCTTATTTGATGCGGCTTATGAGGCATTTATTACAGAAGAAAATGTGCCACATAGTATTTATGAAATAGAAGGCGCAAAAGAGGTAGCGATAGAATTCAAAAGTTTTTCCAAAACAGCAGGCTTTACAGGAATCAGATGTGCTTATACAGTGGTGCCAAAAGAAATTCAAATAGAAGGCATATCTTTAAACCGTTTGTGGAATAGACGCCAATGTACCAAGTTTAATGGGGTACCATATATCACACAAAGAGGTGCAGAAGCAGTATATACAGAAGAAGGACAAAAGCAAATAAAAGAAAATATAGACTATTATAGAGAAAATGCAAGAATCATTCGAGAAGGACTAGAGAAAGCAGGTTATACTGTATATGGAGGAATTAATGCCCCTTATATTTGGCTTAAAGTACCAGATGGACTTACTTCATGGGAATTTTTTGATAAGTTGTTAGAGGAAAAAAATATTGTAGGAACACCAGGTTCTGGTTTTGGTCCAAGTGGGGAAGGTTATTTTAGATTAACGGCATTTGGTAGTAGAGAAAGTACCATAGAAGCAATGGAAAGAATAAAGGACTGAAAAATTTGTAAAAACTGTTGATTTTTCAAGAAAATAATGGTAAAATAACTATGTTTGAAAAATTACCTTATACTTAGTTTCAAGAAAACACACACCTTGCTTGTAACTCAGTTTAAGGCAAATAAGAAAGAGGAGGTGCTAGAAGTTATGACAAAAGAAAGAAAACAAGAAATTATTGCTACTTATAGAAGAGACGAAAAAGATACTGGTTCACCAGAAGTTCAAATTGCTCTTCTAACAGAAAGAATTAATGAATTAACAGAACACTTAAAAGTACACAAAAAAGATAATCATTCTAGAAGAGGACTTCTAAAAATGGTTGGTGCAAGAAGAAACTTACTAAAATACTTAAGTGATAATGATGTACAAAGATATAGAGACATCGTTGAAAAATTAGGATTAAGAAAATAAAAAAAGCATAAGGACGTTTTGCTATAAAACAGTAAAACGTCCGCTTTTGCAAGTAAGAGAAAAAGGTGTGAAAAATAATAAAATAAATCCTTCTATATTAGGATAGTAGCTTGTATGATGCTCTGCCCTAAGCTAAAAAGAAAGCAAAGTAGCATAGAGGTTACGACTAATAAGAAGGATACAAAGAAAAGGAGAGATTTTATGTTTAAAACATATAGTACAGAACTTGCAGGTAGAAAATTAACCATAGAAACGGGGAAAATTGCAGAACTTGCAAATGGTAGTGTAGTAGTAAAATATGGAGATACGGTTGTTATGGTAAATGTAACAGCCTCTAAAGAGCCACGTGATGGAATAGATTTCTTCCCATTATCTGTGGATTATGAAGAGAAATTATATGCAGTAGGAAAAATTCCAGGAAGTTTTACAAAAAGGGAAGGAAAACCAGCAGATAAAGCTATCTTAACATCTAGAGCAATTGATAGACCACTAAGACCTTTATTTCCAAAAGATTTTAGAAATGATGTATGTGTGGTAGCTACAGTTTTATCTGTAGAACAAGATAATAGTCCAGAGGTATGTGCTATGATTGGTGCATCTTGCGCCCTTTCAATTTCCGATATTCCTTTTGGAGGACCAACTGCAGCGGTAAATGTGGGCTATGTAGATGGACAAATTGTCATCAATCCAACAGTGGAACAAAGAGAAAAGTCTAGACTTACGCTAACAGTAGCTGCTACTCAAGAAAAAATTACTATGATTGAAGCAGGAGCAGATGAAATACCAAATGATACTATGTTGGAAGCAATTAAAGCAGCTCATGTAGAAATTAAAAAAATTTGTACTTTTATATCACAAATTAAAGAAGATATTGGAAAACCAAAAATGCAATATAAATCTTTTGCAGTAAATCCAGAGGTGTACCAAGAAATAGAAGATAACTTTAAAGAAAGAATGTACCAAGATGTACAAGCTACAGATAAAGAAGTAAGAGATAGCAATATGGATAAAATTGCAGAAGATATTACCAATTATTTTGTAGAAAAATATGGAGAAGAAAAAACAGAAGAAGTAAAGCAAGATATTGCAGATAGTATTCATGACCTAGAGAAAAAATGTGTGAGAGAAATGATTTTAGTAGAGCATAAAAGACCAGATGGCAGAAAAATAGATGAAATAAGACCATTATCTTGTGAAGTAGGATTGCTTCCAAGAGTACATGGAAGTGCTTTATTTACAAGAGGTCAAACACAGGTTATGTCTGTAGTTACTTTAGGAATGAAAAGCGAAGAGCAAATATTAGACGGTGTGGATGAAGAAGAAAGCAAGCGTTATATGCATCAATATAATTTTCCATCCTATTCTGTAGGAGAGGCAAGACCTTCTAGAGGACCAGGAAGAAGAGAAATTGGACATGGAGCTTTAGCAGAAAAAGCATTAGTACCAGTAATTCCTTCTGAGGAAGAATTCCCATATGCCATCCGTGTAGTTTCTGAAGTATTATCTTCTAATGGTTCTACTTCACAAGCAAGTATTTGTGGAAGTACTCTTGCTTTAATGGATGCAGGTGTTCCTATTAAAAAACCAGTAGCAGGTATTTCTACAGGACTTGTAACAGATAAAGAAGAGCCTTCCCGTTATGTAATGCTTACAGATATACAAGGAATTGAAGATTTCTTTGGAGATATGGACTTTAAAGTAGGTGGAACAAAGGATGGAATTACTGCAATACAAGTAGACATTAAAATAGATGGACTAACATATGATATAATAGAGCAAGCTTTTGAAAGAACCAAAGTAGCAAGAGATTATATTTTAGATAATGTTATGTTACCAGTTATTAGTAAACCAAGAGAAGACATTTCCCCATATGCACCAAGAATTCTTACTACGAAAATTGCAGTGGACAAAATAAAAGATGTCATTGGACCTGGTGGAAAAATGATTAACAAAATTATTGATGCAACAGGTGTAAAAATTGATATAGAAGAAAATGGAGAAGTTTGCATCTATACTATGGAGCCAGAAAAAGGAAAAGAAGCACTAAAAATGATAGAAGATATTGCTAGAGAGATAGAAGTGGGTGGTATCTACGATGGCGTAGTTACTAGAATTGCAAGCTTTGGAGCATTTATTGATTTAGGTGGAGGAAAAGAAGGACTTCTTCATATTTCTAAAATATCTAGTAAAAGAGTAGATAAAGTAGAAGATGTGCTAAGTGTTGGTGATGAAGTAACGGTAAAAGTTATCGAAATAGATCATCAAGGAAGAATTAATCTTAGTATGAGAGCATTAGAGGCAAATCATAAAGAAGACGAAGAGGAAGAATAAATAAAACAATATTCTGAAAATAAATTTATTTGCATATAATACAGTTTCCTTAAGAATTTATGAAATAAGTTGCAAAAAATAGAGAAAAATAGTATAATATTTCTGGTATCTAAATAAAAATAGATAAAAAATACAAGGAGAAATGAAATGGAATATTTGTATATCATACAGCAAGCTTTAGTGTGGCTTGTTACAGCGTTTTGGTTATATCAATTAATTGTAAGTGTCTGTTCTTTAATCAAATTAAAAGATAAACCAATCATAGAAGAAAAAGAAAATCGATTTATGGCGATTATACCGGCACATAATGAAGCTGCTGTGGTAGGAAATTTAATAGAAAGTTTAAAGAAACAAAATTATCCGAAAGAATTATATGATATTTATGTGATTGCAGATAATTGTACAGATAATACAGCAGAAATAGCAAGAAATGCAGGAGCCATTGTATATGAAAGGTTTGATGAAACGAAAAAGACAAAAGGCTTTGCTATGCAATGGTTTTTAGACCAAAAAATTAAGGAAGATGCACCTTATGATGCTTTTTGTGTATTTGATGCAGATAATATTGTAGATGAAAATTTCTTAAAAGCAATGAATAAAAAATTATGCCAAGGAGAAGACGTCGTACAAGGGTATAGAGATATAAAAAACCCAACAGATAGTTGGATTTCAGCAGGATACGCTATCTTTTATTGGACAATGAATCGTTTCTATCATTTAGCTAGATATAATTTAGGATTATCTCCTCTTATTAATGGAACAGGATTTATGGTAAAGTTTGATGTAGTAAAACCAGAAGGCTGGAATACCAAAACATTAACAGAGGATATAGAATTTTCCTTAAAACGTATTATCGCTGGAAAAAAATTAGGTTGGGCAACAGATGCTATTGTATATGACGAGCAACCAGTAGGATTCAAACAATCTTGGTCACAAAGGTCAAGATGGACAGTAGGTCACATACAATGTATGAAAGAATATACAGGGCTTTTAGCAGAAGCTGTAAAAGAAAAAAAGACATTAATGAATTTTGACGGACTACTATATATATTAGGTAGTATACCAATGTTTGTTATTACTATTATATTATTACTATTAAACTTTATTATGTACTTTGGAGAAGGAATGACAACGGCAGAATTAGGAATCAACTGCCTAAGATATTTAGTACCAACATTTATTCTTCCAATCTTTACAGCAGTTTTAATTATGTTGTTGGATAAAAAGCCAATTAGACCAATGCTAAAAGGATTGCTATTCTATCCTATCTTCTTAGGCTCGTGGTTATTAATTAACTTTAAATGCCTATTTGTAAGAAATACAAAATGGGAAAAGATTGAACATGTTAGAGATATTAAGATAAATGAAGTAAGCTAAAAAAAGACGAAAAGCACTTTAACTTGTGCTTTTCGTCTTTTTGAGTTATACCATAATTTGAAACTTTTTAGTGCTAGCTATTGTGAATTTTTCTTGTGTGTGATATAAATTAGGAAAAAGGAATAGAATAGAAAAAAAGAGAGGGAGAAAAAATGGAGAAGAATAAGAACAAATGGATACATATTATCCTTATTGTATTAGGAATGATATGGGTATTCATTCCTGTATTTCATAGTAATTTGTGGTTTGATGAAGCTTATTCTGTAGGAATGGCAAATCATACTTTTGGAGAAATTTGGAATATTGGTGGACACGATGTACACCCTGTATTATATTATTGGATATTACATATCCTAAATTTGCTATTTGGCAATCAAATTATGATATATCGTATTTTTTCTGCAATATGCGTGAGCTTATTAGGAATTCTAGGTTATACACATATTAGAAAAGATTTTGGGGATAAAACAGGTATGTTTTTTTCTTTCCTTGTTTTCTTTTTCCCAATTAATTTAGTGTATGCGGGGGAACTCAGAATGTATACGCTTGCTATGCTATTAGTAACGTTAATGGCAATTTATGCGTATCGTATCTATAAAAGAAAAGAAGAAAAGAATATCAAAAATTGGATTTTGTTTGCTATTTTTAGCTTAGCATCTGCTTATAGCCATTATTATGCATTAGTAGCAGCAGGAATCATTAACCTTTTGTTATTCATTAGTTTGGTAATAGATGCAAAAGAGAAAAAACAATTTACTTGTGGACTAAAGGCTTTTATACTATCAGCAGTGGTACAAATAGCATTATATATTCCATGGATTATGTATTTATTATTACAAGTAAGCCAAGTTTCTAATGGATTTTGGATAGGAGTTAGTTTCCCTGGAACCATTATAGAATTCTTCACTTTCCAATTTACAGGAAATTTAGGAGATACTATCTATGTAAGTAATATCTTAGCTGGTATATTTGGCATAATCATATGTGCCTATATGATTTATTTATATGCAAAAAGTAAAAAGGAAAGTAAAGAAAGCAATAACGAAAATAAGAAAAAAGAAAGAAATCCAGCACTTTTGGCAATTGGAGTTTATGGATTAGTAATTTTGGCAGTTTGCCTTGCTTCTTTAATTATTTGGAGACCAGTCATTTATGCAAGATATATGTTATGTGTAACAGGATTATTTATATTTTTCCTTGCAGATACCATGGCAAAAATGGGCAATCAAAAATGGAATATCTTAATAAGTACTTTGTGTATTGCAATATCTATTGTGATTATGATAAACTTAGTACAAAGTAATTATGATGCAAGCAACCAAGAGGTGTTAGATTACATTCAAGAAAATATACAAGAAGGCGATGTTATTTTAAATGGAAATGAAGGAAGCGGATTTGTGATTGGTGCAAATTATCCTGAGCATACCCATTACTTCTGGGACCAAGCAAATTGGAATGTAGAAGAAGCTTACAAAGCTTTTGGAACAGATATGCATACCGTATACAATTTAGATGACTTTAAAGATTTTACCGGTAGAGTATGGATTATTAATGCTAACAATTATGCTATTTGCGATTATGTCCTAGAAAACTTTGAGAATGCAGAATTATTAGAAAAGAAAGAATTCAAAACAAAATACAAAAATTTCGAATACACATTTGCCTTAGTGCAATTTAGGGACGTTCCTTAAGTTGCAAAAAAAGGAAATGTTTAAGAATAAATTTATAAAAAATGCACACTCTTTTATAAAAAGGTGTGTATTTTCTTATGAAAAAATAATGATAATAACAAAATAACATAAATGTAATTGTAAAAATGGAAAAAGAAAAAGAAAATAATATAGAAAAACAAGCATAAGAAAAAGGAGAAAAAGAAATATGAAAGAGGAGAAAGCCATTACGTTAGTGACGCTCGCAGTTACAATTGTTATTTTGATTATTTTAGCAGGGGTAAGTATAGCAACCCTAATAGGAGATAATGGCATTATTACAAAAGCAAAAGAAGCAAGAGAGAATATTTTATATGCGGGTAAAGAAGAGCAAGAGCAATTGAATCAGTTATATTGGGAATTAGAACAAAATGGTAGTTATACGGAAGATGAAGAAGATGCAAAAAAAGACAAAATGATACAATTATTACAAAAGCAAGTAGAAGAACTAAAGCAGCAGGTAGCAGATTTACAAGGAAAAAATACGGAACTAGAAGACCAAGTAGCAAATTTGAATGGACAAATAGAAGATTTGAACAAGCAAATTAGTGACTTAAAAGCCGAGGTGGCAGAAAAAGATATACAAATAGAAGATTTTCAAAAAGAAGTGGCCTTAAAACAAGAAACCATCAATGATTTGCAAGGTCAGTTAGATAGTTTAAATAGTCAGCTGGCACAAACAAATGCAACAGCGGCCCACATATTAAAAGATTATAAAGCCTATAGTGGAGGACAATTAGTAGTAGGCACCATGCCAAATAATGGAGCAGTAAGTGCAAGCTTAAACGCAGGGCAAAGTTATACAATACCTGAAGGATACCATAATGGTAATGGAATAATAACTGCTAATAGCTTAGCAAATCAAACACCAGGAACAGCTACAGCAAATAATATTTCAAGTGGAATGACAGCGTGGGTGAATGGACAGTTAATTACAGGAAACGGAACAGATGTGAATAATAGTTATAATAATGGGTATAATGCAGGATATAGTGTGGGAAAAACGATAAAAAAGGTAAGGGTTTTATCTCAAACTTTCTCAATACATAGTTCGTCTAGAACTACTACATTTACGGCTAATGTTTCTCAATATGCGGGATATCAACAATTTACAACTAATAACTTTGGAATAGAAACAGTGAACATTAATGATGCTCCATCACGTATTTACAACTATCAGGCTGTTGTCTCGAGTTATAATAGTAGTACAGGAGTAGTTACATTTTCAATTACTACACAACTATATGATAATACATCAACATCTTTTACAGTGAATGGATATTTATATTATGTAGAATAAGAAAGAATAGCTAAATCATTAGAAAAAGTATTAGAAAAGAATGTCATTTCTAATACTTTTTCAGCTTTTTATAAAAGAAATAATTAATTTATTGGTAGACATTTCATTAAGAAAATGGTATAATGAAACGCAGAAAATAATAGAATCCATAAGAGAGGAAAAATAGGAGTGGAGCAATGAGAGTATTTGCGTTTGTAGGACCATCTGGAACAGGAAAAAGCTATCGTGCACAAATGGTTGCTGGAGAAAATAAAATTTCCTATATTATAGATGATGGTCTTTTAATTAACGAAAACGAAGTAGTAGCAGGAGAATCTGCAAAAAAAGCACCAACCAAAATAGAAACGGTAAAACATGCTATTTTTATAGACGAGAAAGAAAGAAAAGAGATGCAAAAAGCTATTAAAAAGTATAAGCCAAAATCTATTCTAATATTAGGAACTTCAGATGGAATGGTACAAAAAATAGCAGAAAATTTAGGGCTGCCACCTATTCAAAAAACAATATACATTCAAGATGTTGCAACTCAAACAGAAATGGAAACAGCTAGAAATATTCGTGTAACACAGGGAAAGCATGTAATACCTGTGCCGACCTTTGAAATTAAAAAAGATTTTTCCGGATACATATTAGACCCTTTGCAAATTTTTAAGTCTAAAGGAAATGGACAAAAACCATATATATCAGAAAAATCCATTATTAGACCAACATTTAGCTATCTAGGAAATTTTACTATATCCGATACAGTCTTTAGACAAATTGTAGAATATTTAGCTAAAAAAACACCAGGAATAGGAAGAGTGGTAAAGACAAGAGTAGAAAATTTAGGAGAGGGACCTTCTATTTATATGGAGGTAGTCCTTATTTATGGACATAATGTCATTAAAGTGTTAAAAGAATTTAAAGGAAAATGTGTAAAAGAAATCGAAAAATTAA
This sequence comes from uncultured Clostridia bacterium, assembly GCA_944386655.1. Lineage (GTDB taxonomy): Bacteria > Bacillota > Clostridia > TANB77 > CAG-508 > UMGS1663. The sequence continues at coordinate 51,643 of CALXBX010000009.1, forward strand.
CCACGATGAATGTACAAAAAATTACCGTCATTGCAAAGTCGATAGAATTACCAAAAAAAGAAGAAAGGAAGAATTAAAAAATGTCATTTATTGTAGCAATGGATGGACCTTCTGGAACAGGAAAAGGAACCATTACAAAACAAATAGCCAAAGAAATGAAGTTAACCAATATAGATACAGGAGCAACATATCGCTGTGTAGCATTAGCTGCTCTTAAGAATCATATTGGAATAGAAGAAAAACAGAAAATTATAGATTTGGTAGATACCTTGTCCATTGATATGAAGCAAGAAGGAGGAAATACAGTTGTACTTTTAAATGGGGAAGATGTCAGCAAAGAAATTCGTGGAAAAGAAGTAACTAGTTTTGTACCACAAGTATCTGCAATAAAAGAAGTAAGACTAAAAATGGTAGACTTGCAAAGAAAAATGGCAGAGGGAAAAGACGTAATTATGGAAGGAAGAGATATTACTACTTATGTTTTTCCTAAAGCTGATGTAAAAATTTATTTAGATGCCACTGCGGAAGAAAGAGCAAAAAGAAGATATAAACAGAACAAAGAAAAAGGAATAGAAATGTCTTACGAAGAAGTAAAGGCTAGTATTGAGAAAAGAGATAAAGCAGATAAAGAAAGAGAAATGGGAGCATTAACCATAGCTCCAGATGCTGTTGTCATTGATACAACCAATTTAAGCATTAAAGAAGTAAAGCAAAAAGTAAAAGAAATTATCCAAAAGAAACAAAAAGAATTAAAGGTAAAAGAAATAGCCTATAAAGAAAGACCAAATACTAAGTGGAAATTATTCGAACAAAAAGTGATTAAAGCTTTTATGGGTGGTTTATATCACATTTTTTATAGAGTGGAAATTAAAGGAGCGGAAAATGTAGCGCAGGAAGGGCCACTTATTATTTGTGCAAATCATATTAATTATTTAGATGCAGCAGCTATTGTTATTTTTACAAAAAGAAAGGTACGTTTTATTGCTAAAGAGGATTTATATCGTATTAGACCTTTGAGTTGGTTAGGACATATTTTTGATGTTATACCAGTTAACCGAGGTACGCAAGATATAGAATCCATGAAAAGATGTATGAAAGCTTTAAAAAATGGAGAAGTATTAGGTATTTTCCCAGAGGGAACAAGAAAAGGAATTGCAAAAGGTGGAAAAGCGAAAACAGGAGCTGCCTATATGGCACTTCGTACCGGAACAAAGGTAGTACCAGTAGGAATTTCAGGTAGTTTTAAGTTATTTACAAAAGTAGTGGTCAATTACGGAAAGCCAATGGATTATACAGAATATGCATCTAAATCGCCAGAAAAAGAGGTATTAGAAAAAGTAGCAAATGAAATTATGGATCAAATTGTTATGTTGACAAATCAGGGAAATTCATGTATAATGTCAAAGGAAAAAAATAGCATTTCATAGAAAATGAATATACATAAGAAAAACAAGACAAAAAAGGGAGACAAAGAATAGTAAGGTGAAAAAAATGGAAGAAAAATCATTTCAAGAATTATATGCAGAAGAATCTGCAAAAGAAAATAAATTAGGAAAAACAGTTACAGGAAAAATTATTAGTATGACAAAACAAGGAGAAATTTTTGTAGACATCGGTTACAAAGCAGATGGCATTATTCCTAAAAAAGAGTATAGTAGCGATGAAAATGCAAATCCAGCAGAGGAGTGGAAAGTAGGAGATACCATTACAGCAGATGTGGTAAAACAAAATGATGGTTTAGGAAATGTACTATTATCTTACCGCAGATATAAAAATAGAGAAAGTAAAAAAGAATTAGAAAAAAATATCAAACAAAATACGATATTTGAAGAACCAATCATAGAAGCAAGCGAAAAAGGCTTTGTCGTAAAAATAGGAGATACAAGAGTATTTATCCCACTTTCTCTATCTGGTATGCCAAGAGGAGAAGAACCAAAAAATTATTTAGGTAAAACAGTGAGATTTCGTATTACAGAATATTCTCCAAAAGAAAAACGTGTGATAGGTTCTATCAAAAGTGTACAAGAAGAAGAAAAACAAGCAAAACTAAAAGAATTTTGGGACAATGCAGAAATAGGAAAAAAATATAAAGGAACTGTAGTAGCATTAAGCAGTTATGGAGCTTTCGTAGACCTAGGAGGCGTACAAGGATTATTGCATGTATCAGAAATTTCATGGGTAAGAAATATAAAGCCAGAAGAGATATTAAAACAAGGTCAAGAAATCGAAGTTACAATTATAGATTTAGATAAAAAAAATAAAAGAGTAAAACTAAGCTATGGAGAAAAGGGACCAAACCCTTGGAACCAAGTGGATAGTAAATATCATATAGGTGATATCGTAACTGTGAAAGTAAATAAAATGATGCCTTTTGGTGTATTTGTGGAGTTGGAACCAGGAATAGAAGGCTTAATACATATTTCTCAAATATGCATGAGAAAGATTGCAAAACCAGAAGAAGAATTAAAAGTAGGACAACATGTACATGCAAAAATTATAGAACTAGATAAGGAAAATCAAAGAATAGAACTTTCTATGAAAGATATAGAAGGAACAAGTGAAGAATATAAAGAAGAAATGAAATAGGACATGCTTTGTCCTATTTTGTACGAGAGAAGATTGAAAGAGAATTACAATTTTGGCGTTGTCAAACTTCATTTGAAATTTAATCAACGTACAAACAGTACGCCTCATAAATTTTAAATTTGTTTTCCTAGCCAAAATTTAATTCTCTTCCAATCAAGATTTATAACTGAGAAAGGGATGGAGGAAAAAATGAAAAACGAAAATATAAGAAATATAGCAATTATTGCACACGTAGACCATGGAAAAACAACACTAGTAGATGCACTTTTAAGACAAAGTCATGTTTTTAGAGAAAATGAACAAGTAGCAGAAAGAGTAATGGATTCTAACGATTTGGAAAAAGAAAGAGGAATTACTATTCTTTCTAAAAATACATCTGTTATGTATAATGGGGTAAAAATTAATATTGTAGATACACCAGGACACGCAGATTTTGGTGGAGAAGTAGAACGTGTATTAAAAACAGTAGATGGTGTCCTTTTATTAGTAGATGCTTTTGAAGGACCAATGCCACAAACAAGAGAAGTACTAAAAAAATCACTTGCCTTAAATTTAAAACCTATTGTAGTTATCAATAAAATTGATAGACCAGGTTCTAATCCTGCTAAAGTAGTAGACCAAGTATTAGAGTTATTTATTGAACTAAATGCCAATGACGACCAACTAGAGTTTCCAGTAATTTATGCTTCAGCCAAAAATGGAATAGCTAAAATGAGCATGGAAGAAGAGTCAGATAATATTACTTGCATCTTTGATACGATTATTAAGTATATTCCTGCACCAAATTGTGAGATAGAAGGGCCAGCACAAATGTTAGTATCCAACATTGATTATGACGATTATTTGGGTAGAATTGCCATAGGAAGAATTGAAAGAGGAACTATCAAAAATGGAATGCCTGTAGTAATTTGCAAAAATGAAAAAAATGTACAAGGTAAAATAGCAAAATTATTTACCTATCAAGGACTAAAAAGAACAGAAGTGGAGGAAGATACAGCAGGAGATATTATTGCACTATCTGGTATTGCTGATATTGCCATTGGAGATACCATTTGTGATTTAAATCATCCAGAAAAAATTCCATTTGTAGATATAGATGAACCAACAGTATCTATGACATTTAGTGTTAATAATGGACCTTTTGCAGGAAAAGAAGGACAATTTATTACTTCACGTCATATTCGTGATAGACTATTTAAAGAATTGGAAAGAAATGTAAGTCTTCGTGTAAAAGAGACAGATTCTGCCGATAGTTTTGAAGTATGCGGACGTGGAGAATTACACTTATCTGTTTTAATAGAAACCATGAGAAGAGAAGGATTTGAACTTTTAGTTTCTCGTCCAAAAGTTATTTTTAAAGAAATAGATGGCGTAAAATGCGAACCAATGGAAAGATTGGTAGTAAATGTGCCAGATGACAGTATAGGAACTGTTATTGAAAAATTAGGAAGACGTAAGGCAGAAATGGTAAATATGGAACCAGCAGAGGAAGGACATACCAAAATAGAATTCAAAATACCAGCAAGAGGACTAATTGGTTATAGAACAGAATTCTTAACAGATACCAAAGGTACAGGAACTATGAATTCTATTTTTGATAGCTACGAAGCTTATAAAGGAGAAATTCAATCTAGAACGAGAGGAGTATTAGTTGCTTTTGAACAAGGAACTTCTGTTACTTATGGATTATATAATGCACAAGAAAGAGGAGAACTTTTAATTGGACCAGGTGTAGATGTGTACGAAGGAATGATAGTAGGTATCAATTCTAGAAATGAAGATATTGCAATAAATGTATGTAAAGAAAAACATTTAACCAATACAAGAGCTTCTGGTTCAGATGACGCACTTCGTTTAGTACCACCAATTCAAATGTCTTTGGAAAAAGCAATCGAATTTATTGCAGAAGATGAGTTAGTAGAGGTAACACCTAAAAATATTCGTTTAAGAAAGAAGATTTTAGATACAAAGACAAGGGAAAGAGAAGCAAGAAGATAAGCGTAGGAGAAACATAATGGCAATGAAAAATTTAATTTTTTCCACCAGAAAAGAGACGGAAGGAATGGAAAAATGAATAGAGAAGAATTAAGAAAAATAAAAGAAAAAGCATTAGAAGAACATATTCCTATTATTATGGATGAAACCTTAGCGGTAATGGCTCCTATACTAAAAGAAAAAAAGCCAGAAAGCATATTAGAAATAGGAACAGCAGTAGGTTATTCTGCGATATGTTTCTCAGAGTATCTTTCTGAAAAGGGAAAGGTAGACACCATTGAAAGAGAAGAAGAAAGAGTAAAAGAGGCTTTAGAAAATATAAAAAAAGCAGAAGTAGAAGAAAAAATTCATATTTTACAAGGTGATGCCGTAGAAATTCTACCAACATTAGAAGAAAAATATGATGTAGTATTTATAGATGCAGCAAAAGGAAAATACCCTTTCTTTTTAGAGCAATCTCTTAGATTATTAAAAGAAAATGGCATTATCTTTGCAGATAATATTTTATATAAAGGATATGTAATGGGAGAATATCATAAGCATAAACAAAGAACAGCAGTGAGAAACTTAAGAGAATATCTAAAAGAAGTTTGTGAAAGCCGAGTTTTAGAAACACAAATCTTAGAAGTAGGAGATGGACTTGCTATTTCTAAAAAGATTTCTTAAAAACATAGAGCAAAGATAAAGGATGTAAAAAAGTATAACCATGCTAACTACTAGCATGGTTATACTTTTTCTATATATTAGTTAGAAGATTTTTATTTAAGCAATGGAACTTTTTTCATTCTTTAAAGAATCTTTATTATTTTCTAATAATTCTTTTATAAAATGCATCTGGTTTTTAGATAAATTTTTAAGGCCAAAGGAACTAAGTAGATTTTGAATTTCTTGCATTTCATTCCAAGTTTCTTTTGTATCTGATAAACCTACTAAATAATCTACAGATGTGTGAAATACTTCAGCTATTTTTGTAACAATTTCTAATCTAGGAATTCTTTCACTACTTAAGTAACGAGAAATAGTAACATTTGTTGTTCCAATTCTACTTGCAAGTTCAATTTGTGACATATTATTTTCTTCCATTAAAGCTTCTAATCGTTTTATAAATATTTCTTGCATAGTTACCTCCTTTTATTTTTGAAATTACCTTTATTATAATAGGGAAAAGTACTAAAAATAGAAAATTTTACCAAAATGATAAAAAAAGAGATGAAAATGATTAAGTGAAAAATAGTTTTTCATTCTTGACGATAATTATCAACAATTGGTAAAATGAGAAAAAGGCTACAATTCTTAGAGAAAATGTGATATAATAACACAAGTATGAAAAAATGAAGAAGGGAATGGAATAAAATGATAAAATTACCAGAATTATTAGCACCAGCAGGTTCTTTTGAAAAAGCAAAAATTGCTTTTCTATATGGAGCAGATGCCGTATATGCAGGAACATCAAGTCTTTCTTTACGTACAAGAGCAGAAATGGAAGATAATGATTTAGTAAAAACAATTCAATATGCACATAGTATAGGGAAAAAAGTATATACTGCGATTAATATTTATGCTTGGGATGAAAGTTATGAGGAGATAAAAAAACAGGCTAGTATCTTAAATGAGTTAAAAGTGGATGGTATTATTGTAGCAGATGGTGGAGTTGTAGAAATATTAAAACAATATGCACCAGATATACCAATTCATATTAGTACACAGGCCAATACCGTAAGTTATCATTCTGCGAACTTTTGGTACCATAATGGAGCCAAAAGGGTTATTTTAGGAAGAGAAATGAATAAAAAACAAATAGCAGAATTAATGGAGAATAAGCCAAAAGATTTAGAAGTGGAAATATTTGTACATGGAGCTATTTGTTTTGGTTATTCTGGAAGATGTTTTTTTTTTTATTTCTTAGCAGGAAGAAGCGCTAATTTAGGAGACTGTGCACAAAGTTGTAGATGGGCATATAATGTTTATGTGGAAGAAGCCAATAAACCAGGAAATTTAATGCCAGTAGAACATGACGAAAAGGGAACCTATATATTTTCTTCTAAAGATTTATGCTTAATACAAGAGATACCAGAAATTGTCCAGATGGGAATAGATAGCCTAAAAATAGAAGGAAGGCTAAAAACAGAGTATTATTTAGCGTCTGTAGTAAATGCTTATCGAAATGCATTAGACGATTATCAAAAAGCACCAGAGCAATATGATGCGAGCAAATATAAAAAAGAATTAGAAAAAACGAAAACAAGAGGTCTTACCACTTTCTATTTTAACGATAGAAATAATAAAGATTTTCAAGAGTATGAAGGAAAACAATATAACCCAGATTATGAATTTGGTGCAAAAGTAGTAGAAACAAAGGAAGATGGAAAAACAGTAGTAGAAATAAAAAATAAACTAAAAGTAGGAGATAATTTAGAAATTATTGTACCACATCAAACAGAACCAGTAAGTTTGAGCATAAAGAAACTTTGGGATGTAGAAACGCGGAGAAGAAATCGAACAAATCAATCCGGGAAAAGCAGAGCAAAAAGTAATCATGCAATTGCCAATACCAGTAGAAACAGGTTGGATTATTAGAAGAAAAAAATAGGCATGTGTTAGTGGAAACGGAGAATTTTAGGCAAAAAATATTGTCAAAGGTCTCCGTCTCTTATTGACGCATTTTATTATTAGGAAAAAGCTAATAAAAAATCCAATATAACCAATAATATGAGTGGAATCAAAAGAAAAATTAGGAAATAATAGTATAGTAGAACCTAGTACGAATCCAATAATAGAAAAGAAAGTAGGAATATGATAATTTTTTAGTAAATATTGTATCAATAGCATAAAAATAAAGGAACCTAATATAATTCCTATTACCATAGGTAACAAAATAGACAAGTTTAAAGAAGCAATAGCATGCAAATAAGTAGAGTAAATACCAAGGCACATTAAAATAGCAGTGTTGCTAACTCCTGGTATAATAATGCCAGCAGACATCAGAAACCCACATAGAAAAAGAAACTGGAAAGTAGGACTAGCCGTTTCAGAATTACTAAAAGGTAATTGGTTTTCTAAACTGAATAAAGCAAAAGTAAACAAAAAACTAGTTAAAGTATAAAGTAGATAATGCAAACGAAATTTTTTCTTAGGACAGGCTTCTTTAAAGAGGGAAGGAATGCTACCCAAAATAAGTCCAAGAAAGATACATTTCATAGGTATTTCAAAGCGTGTAAATAGATAGGATAAAATATTTCCTAATAAAAAAATTCCTAAAAAACCTCCTAAGCCTAAAGGAAATAAGAAAAGGAGATTTTTTTTAATGTCCCTAAAAAAATACAAAATGCTATTTAATAATGTTTCGTAAATACCAAAAATAACACATAAAACACCACTACTAATACCGGGTAAGATAGCTCCAGCACCTAGAGCAATGCCAAAAACAATATTTTTAAAAAACTGCATAAACACACTCCTTTTAGGATAATAATATGTTCTAAAAAACAAAATATACATTCACAAAAAGAAAATGGAAAAATCTATAAAAATCTGGAAAATATAGTAAAAACTATTGTGCGATTGCATTTAGTATGTTACAATGAACTCTATAATTAAAAAAGGAGAAAAAATATATGGTAATAGAAGAACTAACATTAGAGGAAAAAATAGGACAATTATTTATGATAGAATTGGATGAAAAAGAAATTAGCAATAGAACAATAGAAATGATACAAAAATATAAAATAGGAGGTTTCATCTTATATTCTAAAAATTATCAATCCTATGAAGAAATGTTACAAATTGTGAATCAATTAAAAGAAATTAATCAGGTAAATAAAATTCCCTTATGGATAGCCATAGATCAAGAAGGGGGAAGGGTTAACCGTATGCCAAAAGAGGTTATACCTTTAAAAAATGCTTTTGATATAGCAAAAACAAAGGATATGGATATAGTAAAAAAAAGTGGACAAGTAATGGGAAAAATGTTAAAAGAAACAGGAATTAATATGAATTTTGCACCAGTACTGGACATAAAAAGATTTAAAGATATACATGCTATTGGAAATCGTTGTTATGGAGAAAATGTACAAGAGGTAGAAACTTATGGTATAGCAGTAATGAAAGAAATGCAAAAACAAGGTTTGGTATCTGTTATCAAACACTTTCCTGGACATGGAAGAACAAAAAAAGATTCCCATTTTTTCTTGCCAACTATTAGAACAAGGCAGGAAGAACTAGAAAAAACAGATATGCATCCTTTTCAGAAAGCTATACAAGAAGGTGCAGATGCTATTATGGTGGGACACATAAAGGTAAAAAAAATGGATAAAAAATATCCAGCATCTTTATCCGAAAAAATTGTTGGTCAAAAATTAAGGAAAGATTGGAATTATAAAGGGTTAGTGGTGACAGATGATATTAAAATGCTAGGAATACGTATACGTTATTCTATGATAACAGCAGTTCAGCATGCTATTTTAGCAGGAGTGAATATGCTAATAGTCGGGCTTCCTTATGAAAAAATAGTAAAATTAATAGGACAAGTAGATAATAAAGTATCTAGACTAAAAATACCAATTGGATATCTGAATAAAAGTGTAGCGGTTACATTAGAAATGAAAAAAAAATATGGCTTAATAGATGAAAAAAGCAAAGGAATGAACTTGCAAGAAATTAATCAAGAAATAGAAGAAATTAATCAAAAAGTAGTAGAACACCAAAACGAAAAATAAAAAGAAAGACAAAAGAGATGATTATTCTTTCATCTCTTTTGCTAATTTTCCGAATCGCTTTTGTTTCAATTCTAGATACATAGGAACGAGAGATTCCCATCATTTTGGCGATTTGATTTTGTGTTTTAGGCTTTTTACCATCTAGTCCAAAACGAAGTTCAATAATAGTTTTTTCTCTATCTTTTAATACTTTCTTTATTTGTTCATATAATTTCTTCATTTTTATTTTCAAATCTACTTCATCTTCAATATTTTTCTCATTGTTTTCTAAAATATCTTGCAAAGTGATGGTATTATCATCTTTATCCTTTCCAATAGGATCTTCTAGAGAAACTTCTGCATTTAATTTTTTAGTACTTCTTAAATGCATTAAAACTTCATTATCAATACAACGAGAAACATAAGTAGAAAGCTTTACATTTTTGCTAGGTTCAAAGGTATTAATTCCCTTTATAAGACCAATCGTACCAATAGAAATTAAATCATCTTGATCTACATTAGAAGAAGCATATTTTTTACAAACATGGGCTACTAATCTTAAATTTCTTTCAATTAAAATATTACGGGCTTCTTCATCTCCATGACTTAACGCTTCTAAATACATTTTTTCTTCTTCTATACTTAACGGCTCGGGAAATAATTGATTGCTAGAAATATAGCCAACCAAAAGAACAGCAGATTGTAAAAAGGATAGAAAACCAGCAAGGGAAAGAGTAAACATATTTTTAGTACCTCCATTTTTCACTATACCTTATTATATGAAAAAGAAAAAGAAAAGTGCCTGACCGGCTAATGAAAAAGAAAACAATAGAAAAGAAGAAAAAAATTCCTAGATTTTCTTGCTATTTTTTCCAGAGTATTGTATTATATTATAAGTAGGATTTGTCTAAAATAGGAAGATATCAATAGAAAGGGGCAAACATAAATGAAAAAAGTAGTAGCGAGTGGGTTGATAGTCATAGCAATTTTTATCAGTATTATATGCAACACTACTGTTTTTGCAACTAACGAAGTAAATGAAGTAGGGGAAGGAACAGTTAGCCAATTAGTAGAGATGAAAGATAAGGAAGAAAAATCTTTGCAAGATTACCAAGAAGCTTATGGTTCAGATGCTTATGGATTAACAGCATACATATTAAATAAAGTACAAATTTATAGTATTCCTTTTTGCTTTGTAGGAATTGCCATTAGTGCTATTTACCAATATGTATTAGGTATTAGAAAATTAGATACGAGAGATAGAGGTTTTGCTATCATGATATCTATTATTACTATTTTTATAATTGCACAAGTGTTACCATTAATATTTGCGATTGTTGTAAAAGGTTGGAGGGGTTAAACAAATGAAAGTTTTATTTGCAGTAAGTAATGAGAATATTTCTAGTTCCATTGTTAAAAAATATCAACAAATGTATAAAGAAATCATTTCTTATAAAAATGTTTATTACTTTAATGCAATACTAAAAGAGTTACAGAAAGATAAAACATATGATAGAATTGTCATTAGTGAGGATTTAGAGCCATTTGCAAATAATAATTATGAAACAATTGACAATTTTATTTTTGAAAAATTAGACAGTATTTCTGATGAAGCATCCAATAGTCAAGGAGAAGATATTCCTATTATATTAATTGCAACGGATAGGAGAACAAAGTCAGAAAGTTTATTAATTAAACTATTTGGTATAGGTGTTTATAGTACATTAATTGGACAAGATAGAAGTATAGAGCAAGTTTGTAATTTAATTTATAAACCTAGAACCAAAAAGGAAGCAAAAGTATACTATCAAATTGATTCTAATCAAGTAGAGTATAAGCCAGAAGAAGAAGTAAGTGAAGTAGAAATTCAAAATATCTTAGCACATTATAAACGTTTAGGTAGGAACGAAGAAAAATATGTGGAAAGTTTTGATAGTATTGCCTCTCAATATACAGATGAACAATTAAGAATTATTATTGGCTTTTTACCACTAAATGTAAAAGCAGTTCTAGAAGAAAGAAGCCCAAAATATCAACAAGTCATGACATTCTCTGGTGTAAAACCTAAAAAAGGAACTACAAAGAGAATAGAAGATATGGAAAAAACAAAGTCAAAAGGTAGAAGAAAGGGCGGAGAGGTAAAACTTCCTGATGATGGAGGAATTAAAGTAGAATCTATTGTAGATAAAGCAGTAACTAAAAGAATGACAAAACCAGTAGTAATTCCGTCAGGCGTATCCACTAAAAATGTAAAAAAAGTGGAAAACACAACAAAAAATCAAGAAAATAGAATACAACAACCTATAATGCAAGAAGAGAAAAAAGAAGAAACAATCGAGCAACCAATAGTAGAAACAAAACAACCGACTGTAGCAGAAGTACAAGAAGAAGTATCTGTAGCAACACCACCAAAACGTGGAAGAGGAAGACCAAGAAAGGTACAACCAGTGGTAGAAGAACAGAAAAAGGAAGAAATAGTAGAAGAGCCAGTTGTGAAAAGAAAAAGAGGAAGACCAAGAAAAATACAGCCAGAACAAGCTATGCAAGAAGAAACTACTTTACCAGGGTTAGAACCAGAAGAACAAGAAAACCAGGTTATATTACCAGGAATAGATGACGAGGAAGAAACAACAACTACTATGCTACCAGGAATGGAAGAATCAGAAGAAGAAACAACTACACTTCCTGGTTTTGACGAAGAAGAGGATACAGAAGAACAAAGCCAACCAATGTATCATCCACAAGAAAATAGCTTACCAGGATTGGATGATGAGGAAGAAGAAATACAAGAAAATCCATATCCAAATGAAGACGAAGATACTTATCACAATACAGCAATGACAAATAGCCAATATCAAGGCAGTATAGATATAGAAAATTTATTAACACAAGAAAAGAAAATTGTAAGTTTTGTGGGAACCTCTAAAAACGGAACCTCTTTCCTTGTAAATAATATGGCACAAATGTTATCGGAACAAGGTATTAGAACAGCCATTTTAGACTTAACACAAAATAGAAACGCTTATTATATCTATACAAAAAATGAAGAAGATTTAAGAACAGTAGCATTTGAATGTATGGCAAGATTAGTACAAGGAGAAGCAAAAGGAATTAAAGTAAATGCTAATTTGGATGTATATACTTCTCTACCAGGAGAAGATGCAGGAGTAGAAAATGAACAAGCAATTTTATCTACTTTGTTAAAATATTACGATTTAATTTTATTAGATTGTGACTTTGCATCACCATATGGATATTTAGCTAATAGCCAAGAAATTTATCTAGTACAAAGTATGGATGTATTAACAATTCAGCCACTAACTGCATATTTAAGAGATTTAAAAGCAAAAGGTATTTTAGAACAAGAAAAACTAAGAATTGTAGTAAATAAATATACAAGAGTAAGAGGTATTACAGAAAAAACAATTATAGGGGGAATGGCATATTATAATGATCCTGCCATGTCCTATATGACAGAGTTATTTAATAGAGAAAGTGTAAAATATTGTATAGTACCATTTGAAGTACAAACTTATGCAAAATATTTAGAAGCATTAGTAAATTGTGAAATATCCCTTAAAGGTTATTCTAAAGAATGCATGAACTATTTTAGAAAATTAGCGAATATGGTATATCCTTTAGTAAATAATCAAGATTCCAACAATAAAAAGAAAAAAGGCAAAAAAGAGAAACCAATTTTCAATCAATATGAAAAAAACAGTAATTATAAACCACAATTTTCTAATCAAATGAATGATACCTTAAATAGAATGAAAAAATACGAATAAAACACAAACGGAGGTGTAGACTTTGATTATAGCAATTATTATACTATTAGTTGTTATTATTGTTTTCTTAATGCTATATAATATGTCTATTCATAAAAAAATAGATACCTTTAATAATATCAATCAAAAAATTACAAGTTTAAATGTATTGCAAGATTTTATGGATACGATTAGTGAAGAAAAATCAGCAGATAGCAAAATACAAAAAATTAATGAGATATTAATTGAAAAATATGATATTAAGTATTCTACCATTGTAGTATATGATGGGGCAGAATATATTATAAAGGCTACTAATGTAGACGAAAAGCATTGGGATACATTAAAAAGTCTACACAAAGAACCAATTTTCCAAGATAGTATACAAACAGCTACACCAAAATATATTACAGTAGAAAAAGAGGGAGAAAGACTACCTTATCAAAAAATGGAATTTGGGAGAGCAAAGTCAGCTATGTTCTTTCCTTTATATATAGATAACGTATATATTGGCTACTGGATTATTGAAAGTGGAAAACCTCATGACTTTGATGGAATAGATACTACTATTTTAGAAGTAGTAAGAAACAACATCGTAGCAGTATTAAAAACATTAGATAATCAACAAGTAATAGAAAATATTGTAAGAGAAGACTTATTTACAGGATTAAAATCTGCTGAATATTTATATGGAGAAGGTAAAAGAAAGATAGATAAATATACTACTTCAGCCATTTGTATGTTTACTATTATGAATATAGAGGATATTAACGAAGAATATGGAAGACATACTGGAAACGAAGTAATTAGAAAAGTAAGTGAATTAGTAAAACAAAATATTGCATCAGAGTATGTTTTTGTACGATATATGGGACCAAAGTTTGTGATTGTATTTTCTGGTATAGACATAGAAGATGTAACAGATTTTATGAATCAATTAAAACAGAAAATAGAAAATATGGAAGTAGAGCAAGCAGAAGAAGATTTGTACGAAGATGAAGAAGCACAAGTAGTAAAACCTAAAATTAATGCTGTTATGACTACTTATTATAAAGGAACGGCTATGGAAGGAGTTACAAAAAAATTAGAAGAATATTTAGATCATGCAGACAAAAAGGAAAGTGCAGTAAATTGTATCTAAAAGGAAGGAAAGTGAAAAAATGGATAAAGATAAGACAATGTTTTTTAATGCACCAAAAGAAGAAAACACAAGGACAAAAGAAATCTTAAAAGAAGTATATGAAGCATTAAAAGAAAAAGGATATAATCCTATTAATCAAATTGTAGGATACATTTTATCCGGAGATCCAACCTATATTACCAGTCATCATAATGCAAGAAATTTAATTAGACAAATTGAAAGAGATGAATTATTAGAAAAAATGGTAAAAGAATATATTGGCATAGAGGACAAATAAAATGAGAAAATTAGGAATTGATTATGGAGATAGCAGAGTAGGAATTGCAATAACAGATGCATTAAATATTACAGTACAGGGGTTAGAAACCATTCAGACAGCACGGAAATGATAAAATTGTATTGAAGAGACTGGCAGAACTAACGAAAGAGTATGAAATCGATACTTTTGTTATAGGAATGCCTATTAATATGAATGGTACTAAAACAGAGAGAGTAGAAGTAACCAAAAAGTTTATTCACAAATTACATTGTCAGTTCCCAAAAATGAAAATAGAAGAAATAGATGAAAGATTAACAACAGTAGCAGCACATAAAACAATGAATTTACTTGGAGTAAATCCACAAAAAAAGAAAGGCATCGTAGATACTATTTCGGCTGTTTACATTCTAGAGACTTATATGAATAAAATAAAAAATTCCATTTAAGTATTGCATGAAGAAAAAAAATAGTATATGATATAAAAAATGACAAATACTAAAAAAGAACAAAATAATTCTATATTGTAAAAACAATATAGAAAATAGGAAAGGAGAATAAAAAATGAACGAAAATGAGAACAACAATGTAAATAATGAAGAAAATGAGGAGCTAGATAATATTATTGTATTAAATGATGAAAATGGAGAAGAAGTATCTTTTGAATTTTTGGATTTAATTGAACTAGATGGAGAAGAGTATGTAGTTTTATTACCAACAGAAGAAGCAGATGATGATGATGATGCAGGAGAAGTAGTTATCCTAAAAGTAGAAGATACAGATTCAGAAAATGAAGATGAAGAATCTTATGTTAGTGTAGATGACGAAGATGTTTTAAATCAAGTATTTGAAATATTTAAAGAAAAATTTAAAGATGAATTTAACTTTATAGATGAATAAGAAAATAAAAAATGATAAAAACAAGAGGAAGGGATAATAGATATTATCCCTTTTCTTAAAAAGTGCCGAAAGTGAACTAAAAAGAAATTACTTAGATTTTACTTAATTTTAAGAAAAGAGGGGGAAAATACAAATGAAAGAATTAAGTAGTTGGTTAATTACTTTTTTTATTATAGCGTTTTGGGTTTTTAGAGTAATAGTAGCAGTAATGGGAACAATGGGATCAGACTTTATGATACAACCTATGAACCTTACTACAGAAATTATTTTAACCTTTGTTGTTTTAGCATTAGTACCATTTATCTTTAAAAGAAAATTGATAGCAGGGCTTATTTATTTAATTGCCTATGGTTATTATTTTGGAACAGATTTATATGCGAAAATTATGATGCTAATAGACGGACAAACACTAGGACCAGCAGAATATATGGCTTTCATTGTAAATACAGTAGGTATTATTCTACCAGTAGCTTGTGTATTAGATATCTTATTAGATAAATATAGAATGAAAAATCCAGTAAATAAACAAACAGACTGGTTCTATAAAGATGAGGCTTATGATAGAAAATTAGATGAAAGAGCAGACAAAAATCATTATAGAACATTATAGAATGGGAAAAGGTTGGAAAATGATTATACCTAAAATGTCAGGGATAATGATTTTCCAACTATATTTTTTTTAGAGATCATTAAAAAATATTTATAACGATTTAGAACTTAATAGAAATTCAACTACCGAGGATTTCTCGGCATCTGCTTTTGATGGAAGAAATGTAATAGGAGAAATGATAAATGAAAGAAAAATTTACATTAAATGATGTTGCAAATAAGCATTTAATACATCCAAGTAAAATAAATAAAAAAGATTCTCTAGGAATTCCAAATTATGGAGAATGGTATATAGAAACTAAACCAAACCAAAATGCGAGAGAAGAAATGATTAAAATTCATGAATTTATAAAAGATGTATTAGCAAGCAATAAAGTAACAGAATTTCAAGGTGAAAATAAAAGGTTACAATTTATAAATTATGGAAGAACACAACTTGTATATGTGCTTACAATTAATGAGAATAGACAATATACTTTACTTGTAACTCAACCGGCTGCTAATAAAGGAATAGGAAAAAAAGAATTTAGCAATTTAAATACTTTAAGCCAAAAAAGTAATTTAGTAATTAAACCATTATATTATTTTCAAGATGAAAAAAGAGAATTATATGTAACTCCATATTTTTACCAATCAAGGTGCATAGGGATAGAAACAAGAGATTGGGGAATGTGGGTTCCAGAACCAACATATCATTTTAGAAAATATTCTACTCAAGAAAGAAATACAATTAATTCTGCAATGGTTTCAGCTCTAGTAAGTTTATATGATTCTGAAAGAAAAGTAGGACTTTCAGAATGTAGATTAGATGGTGGAGATTTTATGTTAGAAAAAGGTTTTGAAAGTGAAAATTTAGATATAGAAAATATATTAAAAAATATGAAACTAATTGCAGCAAGAAATTTGGTTGAAATGCCTTTAGAGAATTATATTTCACAAATGAGAAGAGAACTTTTAGGAAAAGAAAAAGAAAATATAATTTTAGGAAAAATATTAAAATGCGCAATGACAGAAAAAGAAGTTGACGAAGGAATACAATATGGTTTAGAATTAAGAAACAAAAGCAAAGAAAATAAAAAGCAGATGACATTATAAGAAAAAGGAGGTAAAGAATGGCAAAGGATTTGATAATTAGAAGCAGTAGTGCTGAATTTTTAATTTTTGAAAGACAAACTCATGATAAGGGAATACAAGTTAGATTTGAAAATGGTGATTTATGGTTGACTCAAAAAGCAATGTCAGAACTATATAACTGTTCACCTGATAATATAGGATTACATTTAAAAAATATTTATAACGATTTAGAACTTGACCAAAATTCAACTACCGAGGATTTCTCGGTAGTTCAAAAAGAAGGTATAAGAGAAGTTACTAGAAAATTAAAGTACTACAATTTAGATGCGGTTATCTCCGTTGGCTATCGAGTTAATTCAGACAGAGCAATTCAATTTAGAAGATGGGCTACAAATATATTAAAAGAATTTTCTAAAAGGGGATATATTATAGATAAAAAGAGAATGGCAAATGGTGCGTTTTTTGATGAGGATTATTACGATTCATTACTTGCAGAAATTAGAGAAATAAGATTATCAGAAAGAAGATTTTATCAAAAAATCACAGATATTTACGCAACAAGTGTTGACTATGATAGAAAATCACCAACTACAATTAAATTTTTTAAGAAAGTACAAAACAAAATGCATTATGCAGTATCTCATCAAACAGCAGCAGAAATAGTTTATAATAGAGCTGATTCAGAAAAAGAGCATATGGGGCTTACATTATGGAAGAATTTCCCAGATGGCAAAATACTTGAAACAGATGTTACAATTGCTAAAAACTATTTATCTAAAGAAGAGTTAGAACAATTGGAATTGATAGTGACTGCTTTTTTAGATTTGGCAGAAGCAAGAGCAAGAAGACATATACCAATGACTATGGAAGATTGGGCAAGCAGAATTGATAAATTTTTATTAGCGGATGATAGAGATATATTAAAAGATGCAGGAAAAATATCACATGAAATAGCTTGTGATAAAGCACTAACAGAGTTTGAAAAATATAGAGTAAAACAAGATAAATTATATAAATCAGATTTTGATTTATTGTTAGAAGAAGTGGAAAAGCAGGAGAGTGAAAACAATGAATGATAATTTGAACATTAACTGGTACCCAGGTCATATGGCAAAAACCAAAAAACAAATTATGCAGGATATAGCACTAGTAGATGTGGTATTAGAACTATTGGATGCAAGAATTCCCATTGCTAGCAGTAATCCAGAATGGGAAGAAATGCTAAAAAATAAGAAAAGAATAATTGTTTTGAATAAAGCAGATTTGGCAGAGGAAAAGGAAAACCAAAAGTGGGTATCGTACTTTGCTGCAAAAGGAATAGAGGCTGTTTGTACAGATGCTAGCAGTGGACGTGGAATACCAGAATTAATGAAAAAAATAGAAGAAGTAGCTAGCGAAAAACAGAAGCAATTAGGAGAAAAAGGCAGAGTTGGAAAATCCATTCGAGTCATGATTTTAGGAATTCCAAATGTGGGTAAATCTTCTATGATAAACCGTATGACCAAAAAAGCATCTGCCATAGTAGGAAATAAGCCAGGAGTAACAAGGCAAAAACAATGGGTTCGATTATCCAATAGTAATATTGAATTGTTAGATACACCGGGCATGTTATGGCCAAAATTACAAACACAAGAAATAGCTATGCATTTAGCTTATACAGGAACGATAAAAGATGATATCATGCCAATGATAGAAATAGCTTATGATTTAACAAAATTTTTACTACAAAATAAAAAGAAAGCTTTTATGGAGAGATATCATTTAGAAGAAAAAGAAATAGATACTATTTTAGCAAATGACCAACAAGAGGAAAATGAAAATATATTAGAAATTATGTACTTAGTAGGAAAAAAGAGAGGAGCAGTACTTTCTGGAGGAAGAATAGATGAAGAAAAAACAGCTAGGATTTTACTAGATGATTTTAGAAGCGGAAAAATAGGAAGAATTACAGTAGAAACTGTAAAATAAAGAATGAGGTTTATAGGTAAATCCTTTTTGTAAAAACCTAAATATTAGTATATAAGGAATGCGGAGAAGATTGGAAGAAAAAGAAGAATTGATACAGAGAAAAAAAGAGATAGAAGAAGTAAGACAAATGTCACCATTAGTATGGGCATATATTGGAGATAGTATTTATGAGTTGTATATAAGAATGTATTTAGTACAAAGTACAAAATTAAAACCACATTATTTACATATTAAAGCTATACAATATGTAAAAGCAGGAGCTCAGGCAGAAATATTAAGAAACATAGAAGAACATTTAACAGAAGAAGAAAAAGAAATTATGCGAAGAGGTAGAAATGCAGAAAACCACCATTTACCTAAAAATGCAAGTAGTACAGAGTATAGATATTCCACAGCATTAGAAGCGTTAATTGGATATTTATATTTGACTAAGCAGGATGAACGATTAAAAGAAATACTAAAATTATGCATAGAAAATGGAAAAATGTGAAAATGGTTGACATGGGGGCAAAAAAATGGTATTATATTAAAGTATCTAAGAAAAGGCCCCTTGGTCAAGCGGTTAAGACGCAGCCCTCTCAAGGCTGAATCATGGGTTCGATTCCCGTAGGGGTCACCAATTTTATAAAAAAAATAGAGTATCGACGATTACAAAAAATAATCTTGATACTCTATTTTTTGTTTTCCCACTTTTTTCCCACTTTGGCTATAGTATATTGTTCAATTTGATGCAACCTGATTTAAGTTAAGAGAATAATACTCACAAGATAACATAAAAAGAATTGAAGGAGAAGGAGAAGAGAGAGAAAATAAAAATAATACTTGACGTTAACCAAAAGGTAATATAAAATAAAAGTATAAAATATAAGAAATTGGGAAACATAGGAAAAAAGGAGAAAAAGTGGAATGGAAAGAAATAAAGGAATAACGATGATATCTTTGGCTGTGACGATAATTGTTCTTATTATCTTAGCGGGAGTAACCATAAATACATTAGTAGGAGATAATGGAATTATTACTATGGCACAGAAAGCAAAAGAAAATACAGAGTTAGCTAAGTTAGAAGAAGAGCAACAACTAAATAATCTATATGAAGAATTACAAAATAACGGAGGAGTCATAGAGGATGGTTCTGGCGCAGAAGCAATAGAAAAGTTAAAAAATTTTAAAAAAGTAATAGCAACAGCAATAACCAATGAGGGAGTACCAACGCTAGAAACAGATACAGAAGAGACAATGGCAGAAAATATAGGAAAAATATTACAAGAAAGAACGAAAGATGCCACTGCTACAGCAGAAGACATAGCAGAAGGAAAAACTGCTTGGGTAAATGGAGAAAAAATAACAGGTACACGGTGCTACAACTACTTCATCAACACGTATTTTGTTAGGGACTATTTCTGGAAGTGGAACAATAGATGTAAAGAATTTTTATGACAAGTATGAAACCTTAACAAATGAAAATTTTGCCTATGCTATAACAAGTAGAACAATAAGTTTCGGAAATATTTCTAGTTATAGTGGAGGTGTGGCTGTTCCTTCTTTAAGCTACAATGCTTCAACTGGAATATTATCTATTACAAATTTATCAGCTTCAACATATGTTGCAGGAAGGGATTCTTATTCGATTAGTGCTAGTGCCAATATTTATCTTTATATTTAATTTAAATGAACCTAATTATTAAGCAGCTTTAAGCTTAGATAATTGGGTTTATTTTTTTGTAAGAATGTCCCACTCATCCATGATATTTTTGGGACACATCTTGAAAAAAGAATACGAATATGGTATAAATAAAATGTACACAATATGTCATAAAAGGAGGTTTTTTTCATGGCAAAGAAGAAAAAAATGGATGCAGGAAAAGTATTTACAAGAGTAATGGCAGGAATTTTAGCAGCATTAATGGTGCTTAGTGTGGCCGGAACACTTGTATATTATATCATTATGTTATAAAGAGGAAAAATAAATGGAAAATGATTTTTTAGCAGTATTTCAAAATTTTTGGAAAATAAATGTAGTAAATTATTTAAATGAATTACAACAGAATCCTTTTAGAGTAGTAATGCTTGCATTAGATATTACAATTGTTGTTTTTTTAGTATATAAGTTTGTAAAGACGGCAAGAAATTCTAGAGTTTGGCAATTAATAAAAGGAATTGTACTTTTAATTATCTTAACTGCAGTGAGTGGATGGCTTCACTTAGATATTTTAAATTATCTTTTAACATCTGTTATGACCTATGGTGTTATTGCGATGATTGTAATCTTTCAGCCAGAACTTAGAAGAGCATTGGAACAATTAGGAACCAATAAATTAACAAAATTTTTTGGAATTGATAAAGATATTATTACAAAAACAAAAGAAGATGTATACAAAATTGTTATTGCAGCAGAAGAACTTTCTAAAAATAAGACAGGTGGGCTAATTGTTATTGAAAGAGAAATTAAATTAAAAGATATTGCAGAAACTGGGGTAGAAATAGGAGCAGAAGTTTCTCCACAATTATTAGTAAACTTATTTGTGCCTAATACACCACTTCATGATGGTGCCGTTGTCATTGCAAACAATAAAATAGAGGCAGCAGCTTGTATTTTGCCATTAACGGATGATAAAGAATTAGCGAAAGAATTAGGTACAAGGCATAGAGCGGGCATTGGAATTTCTAAAGAAACAGATGCCATTGCGGTGATTGTATCAGAAGAAACAGGAAAGATATCCATTGCTAAAGAAGGAACGCTTATTGCAGATTTAAAAGAAGAAGCATTAAAGAAAATTTTAATTAAAGCAGTAGTTACCTCTCGCTTTGGAGAAGAAACCGGTGTAAAGGCACAAAGAATAAAGAAATTAAAATCAAGATTTCAAAAAGAAAAAGAAGAAAATAAAAAGGAAGAAGATAAGTGAGAAATATAAAATTAACTATAGAATATGATGGAAAAGACTTTAATGGATGGCAAAAACAGCCCCAAAAGCTAAATATTCAAGGAGAAATAGAAAGAGCAATAGAATTAGTAACAGGGGAAAAAGTAGATTTAATAGGAGCTGGCAGAACAGATGCAGGAGTACATGCATTAGGACAAGTGGCAAATTTTAAAATAGAAAATACATCTATTCCTATAGAAAAAATGGCAGTGGCATTAAACTCTAAATTAAAAAGAAGCATTCGCATACAAAAAGCAGAAGAAGTGGACCTGCAATTTCATGCCAGATACCATTGCAAACAAAAAACATACTATTATGTTATAGACAATACAGAGCAAGGAAGCGCTATTTATCGAAACTTAGAATATCACATGCCAATTCCTTTAGATGTAGAGAAAATGAAGCAGGCAATTTCTTATTTTGAAGGAGAGCATGATTTTAAAGGATTTAAAGCAAGTGGAACAAGTAGTAAAAGTAGTGTAAGAACGATTTATAAAGCAGATGTAGCAACAGAAAATGGAAAAGTTTTTATACAACTAACAGGAAATGGCTTTTTATATAACATGGTAAGAATTATAGCAGGAACTATGGTGGATGTAGGACTTCGGAAAAATAAAACCAGAAGAGATTCCAGACATTATTGCCTCTAAAGATAGAACGAGAGCAGGAAAAACTTTGCCAGCACAAGGGCTATTTTTGATGAAAGTGGATTATGAAGAAAAATAAAGTCACCAAAAAAAGACAAAAAGCATAAGATATAGCAAAAGAGGATAAGGAGAGAAATGATATGAATATTTTATTAATCCTTTTTGCTTTACCTATTGCAACTATTTTATTAGCAATTGTTTTACAAAAAATATTAAAATGCCCAGTACTTGTCGCGATTACTTTTTTTGCCATATACTTAATTGTAGCTTTTGCATTTTTTGGTGTAAGTTTCTTAATTTTGGTTATTATTTACACAGCTTTGGCCTATATAACAGCAGTAATCGTAAAATGCTTGATAAAAAGAGGATGTGAAATTTGTGGAGAAAGAAGAAATTGTACTTCGCAAACGGATACCATTTCTCTTAGCGATGCAGATGTGGCAAGAATAGCGGGGCAAATATTAGTGCAGGCAAATAATAATGGATGTACTTGCCAAAATAATAATAGTAATCAAAACACTGCTCCAACAGTGGCGAGAGTGAATATACGAGACAATAATTGTAATCAATCTAGTTGGTGTTGTTTTAGAAGATAAAAATGCGAACAATGGAAAAAAATACCATTGTTCTTTTTTTGCGTTTTTTTGCGAATTGGAAAAAAAAGAAAGAATTTTATTTCATAATTCCAGAAAATATAACACATACTACAATTATAAAATAAAAAAAGGAGGAAAAATTTTTATGAAGAAAAAAATTTGCACAATGTTAGTGGTTGGAATTTTAGCAATTATTAGTTTACTAACAGGAAATACTTATGCAGATACAATAGATACCATTCAAATAGATACCAATAAAACGATTGTAAGGCCTGGAGAACAAGTAACTGTAACCGTTTCTTTTGGACAAGAATTAGGGACTTATACTATGGATATAGCTTATGATAATGCTCTATTTGAGTATGTATCCGCAGAAGGTGGAACACCAAATGATTTATCTAATAAAGTAAGAGTAGTATTTCATGATTCATCAGGAGGTACTAACCCTAGAACCAATATGAGTGTTACCTTTAAAGCAAAAGAAGGCATTACTACATCTAACCCTACAGAATTTACTGTAACAGCAGAGGGAATGGCAAATGCGGATGCTTCTGTTACTTATGACGATATTTTAGTACCAATAGTAAAAAATGTAACCGTAGAGCCAGAATATGTAGATTATACTTTTGATTTACAATACACAAATCCTGTAATCAAAGAGAAAGAAACAGAAATGGTACTTTCCTATTCTTCTCCAATGGGACGCTATTATGAACATGCAAGATTAATTGCAGAAGCAGCTACACCATCTGGAGCAAGCATCACATTAGTAGGAATAGATGAGGCACAACTAAAACACGACCTAATACAAAGTGGATGGGGAGACGCACAAGGCTATAAAATAGGAGGAGAAGATGTTCTACAAGAATTACAATTAACAGGGACTTTTTCAGAAGTGGGAAGTTATACTCTAACCTTCAAATTGATTGATAGAGATAATTCTGATACTGTAATTGCACAAAAAGCATTTCAAATTACAGTAACAGAAGAACAAACTGTGCCAAGTTTGCCAGAAACAAATAGGCCAGAAGAAAATGCACCAGAAACAAACAAGCCACAAACAAATACCACAGTAAACGAAACAACACAAAATACTGTAAATAACGAAGAAATGCCAAGTAAATTACCTAAAACAGGTGATAATATTTATATTCCAATGGCTATTCTATTAATCTTAGTAGTTGCTATAGGTGTAAAAATCAATCATAAAAAATAGAAAAGAAAAGTGTTTCCTTGAAAAAGCAAGGTAAACACTTACATAGCTGTGTAATACAAGGAGAAAAAATAATGAAACTCAAGAAAATCATCATCAATTTATTTCTCATAGTAACCATAGTAGGCATTCTTATGTGGATGATAAGCAAAAAAGGAGAAGACGAAGAAATAGAAGAAAAGAATAATATTCTATTATGGAATGAAACACAAATGGCAGTGCAAAATTTAATGCGAAATAATGTAGAAAAAGTAGAAAAACAATATCCAAAAGAAAATGTGGCACAAGAATATAAAGGATATATCGTAGAGGCAAAATTAGAAATACCAGATATTGCATTAGAAACCTATATTTTGCAAGAAAATACAGAGAAAGCTCTAAATACAGCTGTAGTAAAAATATATGGTGCTACACCAAATCGTGTAGGAAACTTATGTGTGGCAGGGCATAATGCACCATATAATACTAACATGTTTCGAGATTTAAAAGATTTAGAAGTGGGAGAAAATTTATACGTAATAGATAATGAAGTAGGACGAGTAGAATATATCATTTACGATATTTATAAAGTATATCCAGAAGACGTAAGTTGCCTATCACAGGAGACAAACGGAGAAAAAGAAGTAACCTTAATTACTTGCACGAATGACTCTACACAAAGGCGCATTATAAAAGCAAGAGAAGTGTAATTGTGCAATTTAGGGACGTTCCTTAAATTGCATTCCTAAAGTTCATGAAAGGAAAGAATAAAAATGAGTAAAAAAATATATGGTGCTATTTTTACAATCCCTATTCTCTTTATGCTAGGATGTTTTGTCTATCTATTTTATTCTGTAGAAGCCTCTACAAAACTAGAAGGAATAGATAGTTTTCCAGAGAGTTACAGACCCTATTTAGAAAAATTAGCAGAGAAATATCCTAATTGGAAGTTTGTGGCTCTCTATACAAACTTAGATTGGAATTATGTGATTGACCAAGAAAATGTATTTGGAAAGAATTTAGTTCCCAAAAATTATATAGATAGGTGGAAAAATACAACTCCTGGACAATATGATGTAGAAGTGGATGCAGGTTGGGTAGATTGCTCACGCCAAGCAGTGGAATATTGTATGGATCCTAGAAATTTTTTAAATGAAACAAGATTATTTCAATTTGAAGGATTATCTTATGACACACATACCAATCAAGTAGAGGGAATAGAAAAAATATTATATGGAACAGAATTTTATCAAAAACAAGTTTCTTATTTGACTAGTACAGGCGGGATTGTTTCAATGAATGAAACTTACGGCGATCTAATTTTAAGAGGCGGACAAACCTCGTTGGTAAGTCCTTATCATTTAGCTTCTCGTATTAAACAAGAGGTAGGTCCTTTTTTATCACATAAATCGATTAGTGGAGATGTTTCTGGGTATGAAGGATTATATAATTTTTATAACATAGGAGCTACTAGTTCAGCAGAACCCATGGGAGCGATAAAAAATGGTTTGCAATATGCCAAAGATGGAAAAGGGGCAAGTGAGCAGACAAAAAGTAAATATCTCATTCCATGGAATACCAAAGAAAAAGCCATTACCGGTGGAGGTATTTTTATAGGCTCTAGTTATATTAATGTGGGGCAAAATACCATATACTTGCAAAAATTTGATGTGAATGATGAAAGAGGAGATGATTTATTTTGGCATCAATATATGACCAATGTATTAGCACCCTATAGCGAATCAAAATCTATTTACCAAGGTTATGCCAAAACTGGTATTTTAAGTACCCCAATGACTTTCATTATCCCAGTATACGAAAATATGCCTGAGATTCCAGTACAAAGTCCGGCAATAGACCCGAATGATTATACCAAAGGTCATACAAAAGTATATTGTAATAATAGTGGAAAAGTAAATGTACGTACAGGTCCTAGTACTTCTTATGAAATTATTACAACAGTAACTTATCAAGATAAAATGACAAGAATACAAAAAGGTAAGCAAACAGGAGATAGATGGGATAGAGTTATTTTAGAAAATGGAATTGTAGGATATATTTTTCAAACGTATGTAACGGAAATGCCAGATATACAAATAGAAAGTATAGAATTAGATATAGAAAATACAACGCTTTCTAAAGGAGAGACAAAACAGCTTCGGAGTAACTATTCTGCCAGAAGAAGCAAAAGACCATAAAGTAACATATACTTCTAGCCATCCGGAAGTAGCAACAGTAGACGAAAAAGGTAGGATAACGGCTCTTCGTTCTGGAAAAACAACCATTACAGTAAAAGCACAAGAAAATGAAGTGAAAAACCAAATAGAAATTGAAGTATATAGCAGAGCAACAGGAATGACAATCAATCAAACAGATGCCTATATGCAAGTAGGAGACGTTTTACAAATTCATGCGAGCATAGAGCCAGAAGATGCTGATAATCAAAATATAAAATATAGTAGCTCACAACCAGATATAGCAAGTATAGATACTACAGGAAAAGTTATTGCCAAACAAGAAGGAAAGGCTACTATTCGAGTGGCTTCAGAAGAAAATAATCAAATTTATAAGGAATGCAGCATAACAGTGGTAAGAAAAATAGAGGATTCAGAAATTCATTTTGAGAGTCCTTTAAAGGTAAATCTTTTTGAGATAACAGGAATAGACGAGGAGCATAATACAGTAAGAGAAATAAAAGAAAAAATTGTTACAAACTTAGAAGTAGTTATAGTAAATAAAAGTAATCAAATAATGCAAGAAACAGACCTAGTGGGAACAGGAACGAAAATACAAATAAAAGAAAATGGAAATTTGCTAAGAGAATATAAAATTATCTTATATGGGGATGCAAACGGAGATGGAAAAATAAATAGTGTGGATTTATTAGTACTGCAAAGACATATATTAGAAATAGAAAGAATGGAAGAAATTTATCAAAAAGCTTGCAATATACGAAAAGATGGCAAGAAACCAAGTTCTGTAGATTTATTATTAATACAAAGGCATATTTTGAAATTGCAGCAAATTGAACAGTAAAGATGTGGCAAAAGTAATATTGTATATTTGTCAAATTTTCTTGTGACTTGGTGTCGCAACCACAGAATACTGAAAAGAAAAATAATTTTTCTTTTCAACGTAGGTGGGTTGCTCCAATTCGCACTCGTCTTATACAAGACTCGTTTGGTCGCTTACGCGTCACTTCAAAAATTTTCCAAATATACAATATTACCTTAGTAGTAATTAAAGATTATTGGTTCAATCAAAATTTAAGATGGGAGAGATTAGATGAAACTTAAAAGAAATTTGTTACGAATAGAGATAATTGGTTTTATATATTTTATATTAGGAAATATTCTTTTTCCTATGTCTCTATTTGCACAAACAACAGCAGATGTATATTTGGAAGCTACTACTAGTTTGGCTCAAAAAGGAGAAGAGGTAGAAATTGTGGTTCAAATGAAAGGAAATAAAACGGCAGCATTTGAACTTTATCTTTCTTTTGACCCTACAAAAGTAGAGTATATATCAGGACCAGAAACGGTAAATGTGCAAGAAAAACAAGTTATTTTTGTTTGGTATGATGAGAGAGGGGGAGAAGGCGCAAAAGAAGGAGAAATAGCAAGGTTTCGCTTTCATGTAAAAGAAGAAGGAATTGCGAATTTTACATTACAAGGAGATTTCTATAATCCATCTGGAGAAAAAATAGAAGCACAGCTGGCAGGAACAACATTGAAGATTGGAGAAGAAGAACAAAACGTATTGGAACAAGCAGAAACAGATACAGGAAACAGCACAGAAATGGCTAATACTAAATTACAAACACTAAGAATAGATATAGAAGGAATGATTCCAGAGTTTGACTCAAATGTAACACAATATTATTTAACAGTAGGAGAAGAGATAAATGAAATAGAAGTACTAGCTACACCAGAAAATCCAAAAGCAAAAGTAAGTATAACAGGAAATAGTCATTTAAAAGAAGGAGCAAATCAGATACAAATAGAAGTAACAGCAGAAGACGGAAACACCAAAAGAAAATATATAATAGATGTAACAAAAACAAAAGATATAGCATCTGCCAATACAAACTTGGAAACTTTAGCAATAGAAGGAGCATTGTTAGAACCTGCTTTTGATAATACGGTTTTACAATATAGGACAGAAATTCCAAAAGGCACCAACTTTTTAAATATGCTAGCTATTCCAGAGGATGAAAAGGCTACTGTTACCATAGAGGGAAAAGAAAATTTGCAAGAAGGAGATAATCTTATAAAAGTAACGATATTGGCGCAAAATCAAATTACAAAAAAAGTGGTAGAAATTACGGTGCATAAAAGAAATGAAGAAGAGGAAGAAGCTTATCAGCAGGAAAGGAAAGAGGAACAAAAACAATTAGAAGCGGCTTATGAAATAGAAAAGACAAGCACAGAAGCAGAGGAGAGAGAAAAAGAACAGGCACAAAAGGAAGAAGAACAGAAAACACAAAATACTATTCTTGCTTGGATAATAAGTGTTGTAGTTATAATAGGCATGATTGTAGGAATATGGTATATTAGAAAAAAACGTGCTAAATAATGAAAAAAATAAAAATTAGGAAAAATCACGGAATGAAAACTCAAAAAGTCACGGAATGTAAATAGGAAAAATCACGGAATGAAATTGACAAAAATGACGGAATGGTATAAAATAAAGATAATATATACTAAAAATAGAGAAAGGGATGAAGTAGAATATGGAAATAAAAAATTATAGAAAAAGAATTGCAGACGATAAAATAGAACATTATTTAAAATTATTTGGTGCTATTAGTATAGAAGGACCAAAATATTGCGGTAAAACATGGGCTGGACGCTATCATTCTAAAAGTGAAGTTCTTTTGCATAAAACAACAGGAGAATTATCTAATAATGTAGAACTTGCTAAAATATCTCCATCGTTAATTTTAGAAGGAGAAAAACCAAGATTAATTGACGAATGGCAAGAAGCTACAAATTTATGGGATGAAATTCGAGCAGATGTAGATAGAACAGGATTAAAAGGACAATATATTTTAACGGGTTCTTCCACACCAAATAGAAAAGGAATAGCACATAGTGGAGCAGGAAGATATGGAAAAATACACTTAAGAACTATGAGTTTGTTTGAGTCGGGAGATTCTACAGGAGATATATCACTAAAAGAATTATGTAATAATAACCTAAAACAAAAATTAACGGGGGAGGTAGATTTAAGACGTCTAGCAGGTTTGATTATTCGAGGAGGATGGCCTGGAAATATAGACTATTCTCCTAAGGATGCTAGCGAAGCAATAGGAGAATATATAAAACTTATTATTGACGATGATTTGATTAGATTAGATGGAGTAAATAGAGATAAACACAAAGTAAAGTTACTGTTAAAGTCATTAGCTAGAAATGAAAGTACAACAGTATCCAATATGACATTAAAAAAAGATATTAGCGAAGTAGATAATGCAGATATAGATATAGATACATTATCGTCATACTTAAATGCATTGGATAAATTGTATTTATTAGATAATGACAAGCCATTTTCTACTAATATTCGTTCTTCTATAAGAGTAAAGCAATCAGAAAAAAGACATTTTGCGGATCCTTCTATAGCATGTTCTTTACTAAATATAAAAGAAGAAGAGAAACTTATTAATGATTTAGAAACATTTGGATTTTTATTTGAAGCAATGGTAGAAAGGGACTTAAAAATATATGCAGATAGTTTTAATGCCAAATGTTATCATTATCAAGATTATGAAAATAGAGAAATAGATAGTGTAATTGAACTAGAAAATGGAGAATGGTGTGCATTTGAAATAAAATTAGGAGCACATAAAATTGAAGAAGGAGCCAAAAATTTATTAAAAATAAAAGAAGAAATTCTAAAAGCAAAGGGGAAAGCACCATCTGTTCTTTGTGTAATATGTGGACTTTCTAATGCAGCTTATCAAAGACCGGATGGAGTATATGTGGTACCAATTACAGCATTAAAACCATAATGCATCTGTAAAAAAAATACAGATGTATTTTTAAACCTCCCATCTTTTTTGAAAAACCGTGAGCCATACTCACTGTACAATATTTAAAACTATGATAATATATAAAATATAATTGTAATAACTTATTGACATAAATTAAAAATTGAAAAAGTGAATAAGTTAAGAGAAATTGGGAAAACATAAGAAAAATGAGAGGAGAAAAAACATGAGAAATTTTGTAAAGAAACAAACAGGTATTACCTTGATAGCACTTGTCGTAACTATAATAGTCCTAATTATTCTAGCCGGTGTTTCTATAGCAATGCTAGTTGGAGAAAATGGTATTATTACACAGGCACAAAGGGCAGCACAAGAAACAGAGCAAGCAAAAAGAGACGAAGAAGCAGGACTATCTAGTTTAGAAACAGCCATACAAGAAGCTTTAGGAAATGTGTACAATGAAGAAAAAGGAGTAAATGCCCCAAGACTAACTGCAGGAATGACACCAATTAAATTCACAGACCCAACCGATTCAGCAAAAGGAACTGTAGTAGAAACAACAAGTGAGGATGCAGAATGGTATGAATATGGAACAGAAGAAGGTAAAAAGAAATGGGCAAATGCACAAACGGAAGATGGAAGTATGTGGGTATGGATACCAAGATTTGCTTACAGAGTAGATAACACAAATAAAACATTTGATATTGTATTTTTAGTAGGAACCACAGACCAATATTATGATGAAAACGGCGTATTGCAAACAGCCAAACGTTGCACAAGTGAAGATGAGCTAGTGGACACTACAACAGGATATACCGTACACCCAGCCTTTACAGATGAAACAGCAATCAATTACAGAAATGGAGGCTGGGATAAAGAGATAACAGGAATCTGGGTAGCTAAATTTGAAGCAGGCTATGCAGGAGGAAATAACACAGCAACAGCAGTAGCAAGTAATGTAAATTATACACAAACAAATGCATGGGTACCAGACGTAGAAACAGGAGAAACGACAACAAATAATGGAGCAAGTAAACCAGCAAGAAACTGGCTAGATGGGGAATACGGAAGTAACACAACTGCAATCAAATATCCCGTATTCCAACCAGTAACTTATACCATGAATTATATTAATCATAACGATGCCTACAATATCGCTAAGGCACTAAGTTCCAATGGAAACCCATATGGCTTTAATGGAGCAGCTGATAGTCATTTAATGAAAAATAGTGAATGGGGAGCAGTAGCATACCTTTCTAAGAGTGAATATGGATTAGGAGCAACGGATATAACGGTAAATAATATTAGTTTAAATAATTCTACACAAAGTGTATATGCCGTAACAGGATGTACGAGCAATAGTACATCAGCAACCACCAGAACCACAACCATAGCTACCATAAATGGAACAACCGGAAACACAGCAAATGGAGGTGTATATACTTGGGAACAATTAACAGGAACAACAGCAAGTAGCACAGGAAGTATTTATGGAATATATGACTTAAGCGGTGGAGCATGGGAAAGAACAACAGGGTATGTAGCAAATCAAAATAGTTACTTAAGTACTTATGGAAGAAGTATAGCTTATGATGGAAATAATCTAAGAACAATTAGTACCAAATATACAACTGTATATCCACATAATAGCGAAACAGATAAACCGGGAATTACAGATGTTGCCAACGATAGTACAAACTTAAATATAGCAGGTAATAATAACTATGCACTAAATACATTAATTTACGGAGATGCCATCCGAGAAACATCTACGGCTGGAACCGGCAACAACTCATGGTATGACGACGCCTCTTACTTCCCTGGGCTTAACTCTCCGTTCTCTATCCGTGGTGGTGGGTCCCACGATGGTTCAACTGCCGGTCTGTTCTATTTCTATCGTAATGGTGGGAATAGCTTTTATAGCGGTGGCTTCCGTGCGGTCGTGGTCGTGTCGTAGCACTCTGAAAAAAAGTTTACGTAATTTTAATTAACCTTGGAAAAAGCTAGAAAATCCCCTTTATGTCCTATACGACATAAAGGGGATTCCTACATCATTATATGTTTACATAAATACTAATAGTTTTTATCAATATGAACATTGTACTCAATTACGTGTGTCACGAAAAGGTCGAAAGACTTTTGCAACTGTATAAATGATGGTAGCAGACCTAACGTAGGCATCATTCAGGTGAAGCCTGCAAACCACTCCAAGAATAATGTCGAAAATTATGGAAATAAGTTACCACTAAAAAGCAAAATAAAAAAGTAAGAAAAAATAAGGAAAAGATATAATCCTCTTCGTAAGAATAAAAACGAGGAGGAAATTTTTTATGTGTGAACAAAGGAATAAAGAAAGAGGAATCACATTAATAGCTTTAGTGGTCACTATAATTGTCCTAATTATTTTAGCAGGTGTATCCATAGCTATGCTAGTAGGAGATAATGGTATTATTAGACAAGCACAAAGAGCAGATGAATTAACCACACAAGCACAGCAAAAGGAAAAGGTTTATTCGCATTAGTAAAAAATGCCACTATCAAAAATTTGGGTGTTACAGAGAGTAATATTACTGGTAGCTCTTCTACAGGAGCTATTGTGGGATATGCTTATAATAATAGCAGTATTTACAATTGTTATAATGCAGCAACTGTTGTAGGAATAGCTAGATATACAGGAGGAATAGTAGGTTATGCTAAAAATGGTGTAAAGATAGAAAGTTGTTACAATGTTGGAACAATTACAAGTCAGTATAATGCTGGAGGAATTTGTGGAGAATTAAGAGCTAGTCAAATTCTAAACTGTTATAATACGGGAGAAATAAATGGAACAGCAGTAGGTGACAATACGGAAGCATTATGTGGAGGAATTACGGGGAGTGCTGTACGAAATAGTTCAATAGTAAATACCTATAATATAGGAAAAATTACTACAGGAGATGCATATAGTGCAGCAGGAATAGTGGTAACCTTAACAGACGGAACAAGTAGCGTGGAAAATTCTTATTTCTTAGAGAATATAGTTAATGGTGGAAATGGAAATTTGGTAAAGGGAACTACCAGTAAAACTGTAGAGGAAATGAAGCAAATAGATAGCATCTTAGGAAGTAGTTTCAAAAAAGATTCTCAAAATATAAATAATGGCTATCCAGTACTGAACTGGCAATAATTTGCTAGAAAAATTATTTAGAAAAAAAACAAAATAACATAGTGGTAATAAATATTACAAAAATATTACAACTATGTTATTTTTATGTGACAGTTTCGTGGTTTTATTGTTTTTAGTAGAAAATTGTTGTACAATAAAATAAGTAACAATATTTTGTCAAAATATAAGGAGGACACGGATATGGCAATGAATCCAATGCAAAGAAAAGCAAATAATTATTTATTAATAGGTGTACTTGTAACCCTTTTAATTACAGGTAGTATCATCGCCTTTTTATTTTATCAGTTAAATACATTACAACAAGAAAAACAAGCAAGAGAGAGTTCGTTAAAGAGTGTATATGTGCTTTCAAGTGATATAGCTTCAGGAGAGACAATTACATTAGATAAATTACAAATGCAATCAGTAGAAGGAAACTTAGTACCAGCAAATGCATTAACAGCAGCTAGTATAACAGAAAACACAATTGCAAAAATAGATTTAAGCAAAGGAACCGTAATTACAGATACTATGGTAACAGAGTCTGATAATCAAACAACAGATGATTTAAGAATTCAAGAATATAATATGATATTATTACCATCACAAATTAATACGGGAGATTATATTGATGTTAGACTTCGTTTGCCAAATGGTACAGATTATTTGGTAGTATCTAAGAAAGAAGTAGACATTCCACAAATTAATGGAGTAGATTCTGCCAATACCATTCGTATTAAAATGTCTGAAGCAGACACTTTAGTAATGAGTAATGCTATTGTAGAAGCATATATTATGACAGGTTCTGTACTTTATGCAACCACTTACGTAGAACCAGGAATGCAAGCGACAGCAACAGCGACTTATGTACCAAATGCAGTAACACAAGACGCTATTTATAGAGATCCAAATATTGTACAAGAAGCAAAAGCAGCTTTAATCAATATGTATAATGGCAATTCTTCAACAAGAACAAACATTATAGATGGAGCTTTGTCTGGATATCAAGAAGATAGTAGCGATAATATCAATGAATCAGTGCAAGAAGAATTAAATAGAGCGCAAGAAGAAAGACAAAACTACTTAGAGTCATTAGGAGCAACTTACTAAAACGGAGGAAAAGAAAAAAGTGAAACAAATTGGATTTATTGGAGCTTACGATAAAACAGACTTTATTCTATATATTGCAAAGATATTAGTAGAGATGGGAAAGAAAGTAATATTGGTGGATGGAACCATTACACAAAAGGCAAAGTATGTGGTTCCTACCATCAAGCCTTCTACTACCTATATGACAGAATTTGAAGGTGTTGATGTGGCAGTAGGCTTTGAAAATTTTGAAAATATAAGAGAATATTTAGCAATGCCAGATACAGATTCCCTAGAATATGATTATGCCCTACTAGATGTAGATACTGCAAAAGCAGTAGAAGCATGGAATATTGAACAAGCAGATAAAAATTATTTTGTTACATCTTTTGATATGTACTCTTTAAAAAAAGGGATAGAAGCACTTAGTGGATTAAAAGAACCAATTCATGCTACTAAAATTCTTTTTTCTAGGAATGCATTAAAAGAAGAAGATGATTACTTAAACTTTTTGTCATTAGGAACCAAGGTGATTTGGGATTCCGAGGTAATTTATTTGCCTTTTGAAGTTGGAGATCAAACCGTTATTTATAATAACCAAAGAGTACATAAAATAAAATTCAAAAAATTAAGCAATCAGTACAAAGTAGGTCTGCAGTATGTGGCACAAAAAATATTAGAAGAACAAGAGTATCGTCTACTAACAAAAGCATTTAAGAAGATAGAAAGAGGCGTATAGAAGCTAAATGAATCTTAGGAAAGGAACGTGTAAGAAAAATGGCAGTTGTCGCTTTTTGGAGTAATGAAGAAAAAGAAACGGGACAATCTTTATCTATGGTTGCACTAACTACTTATATGGCAATAGAACATAATTACCGTATATTAGAAATTAGTACCGGTTTTCAAGACACAACAGTGGAGGATTCTTATTGGGATTTAGAAAAAACAGAAAATTTAGTAAAAAACTTAACAAATAAGAAAAAAGAAGAAGTTGTTTTTGAATCTGGCATAGAAGGATTAGTAAAAATTATTACAAGTGGAAAAACTTCTACTGCAATTATATCTAATTATACCAAAATTGTATTTAAAGATAGATTAGATGTGCTATTAGCGCCAAAGACAAAAAACTATGAAGAATATAAAGAAATAGCTCAATATTATGCAGATATTCTACAAGTAGCTAATCGAAATTATGATTTGGTATTTATAGATATTTCTAAAAAGATGCCACAAGAGCAAATTGATAAAATATTAGAAATGGCAGATGTAATAGTTGTAAATATTACTCAAAAATTGAAAATGATTAATCGCTATACAGAGCTTAGAGAACAAAATCCATTTTTTAAGAAAAATAATATTTTAATTAATATTGGACGTTATGATAAATTCTCTAAATATAATGTAAAAAATATTTCTAGGTATATGCGTGAAAAGAAAAGTGTACTTGCAGTTCCTTATAATACTTTATTTTTTGAAAGCTGCAGTGAAGGAAAAGTAGCAGATTTTTTTGTAAGATTAAGAACAGCAGATGCAGAAGATAGAAACGGAGTTTTTATGCAGGAAATAGACAGATTTGCAAAAGCTTTAATCTATAAATTACAGGAGTTACAAATGAAATTATAATAGCCCTAAAGAAAGGAGCTTAGAAAAGATTATGATAATAAATCTACTATTGATTATTGTGGTGCTATTAGGTGCAGGTTTCCTAATTGCACGTAACTTAATGAAAAAGCAAAATCAAAAGGCAGAAGAACAAGTTCATGTGGATGATAAAACTTATACATTAGAGGTAATGACTGCCTTTGTAAAGAAAAGACTAGATGAAATTACAAAAATCAACCTTTATGATATTGGTCTTTCAGAAGAAGAGTTAAAAAGAAGAAAGAACAAAAAGTATGAATTAAAAAAGGCTTTAAAAGGTTGTACTTATGGAGATGTAAACGATAAAAAGTATGTAAAAGAATTGATTTATGATATGCTTGCAAAAGAATATGGTGTTACAGAAGTCAATGTATCACAAGCTATTCCTTTTGATGTACCATCTCTACTTACAGCACAAGATAAATTTGATATTATTTTATATATGTATAAAAATGAATTTGGCTATGAAGCACTTACAGAAATTATGAAAAAGTACGATTTGGCCAGATTAAAATATGTCTCTGGAGAAACAAAGCCTTGCTATGTTATTACAGAAGAAGAAATTAATGACATATTTGAAAAAGAAAATTTTGTACTTTCTTTCCAAGATAAATTAAATGTAGTAGTACAAAGAATTTATCAACATTATAAAGGTTATAGCAGTATAGATGAAATTAGAGATATGAACATTGATGGTATTTCTGGTGGTGTATCAGGACTTCCAGAAAGCTTCTTGAGTCAGGTAGCACAAACAGATAGTGATTATTTAGGACAAATTGTAGAACATAAAGTACCGCGTGCTTGTGATAGTATTTGGATTATGTTCCAAGGTAAATCGATTAGACTTGCTTTCCTTTCTTTTGGAACAGAGGCAGAATTAAAAAGAGTGTGCCAGAATATTTATAAATACAATAACCCAGGACAGTTATCCGATACCAATGGTTATAAGATTAACGAAATGAAAGATGGTTCTCGTGTTGTAGTAGTAAGACCAAGTATGTCTGAAACATGGGCATTCTTTGTTAGAAAATTCGACGTAAAACGTGCTACATTGGAACAAATTGTTCGTTTCCCAGGAAAAGAAGAAACCATAGACTTACTAAAATACTTAGTAAAAGGAGCAAGAATTATTTCTCTTACAGGAGAGCAAGGTTGCCGGAAAAACAACTATGCTGATGGCTATGATAGAAAATATATACGAAACTATGAACCTTCGTATTACAGAAACGGCGTTCGAGCTTCACTTAAGAAAAATATACCCAACCAGAAACATTTTGTCTATGCGTGAGACAGAAACTATCTCTGGACAAGAGTGTTTGGACGTTCAGAAGAAAACTGACGGTTCCGTTAATATCATTGGTGAGGTTGCAACAGACCCTGTAGCATCTTGGATGATTCAATCTGCACAGGTTGCATCTAAATTTACCTTATTTACCCACCATGCTAAAACATTCCCAGACTTAGTAACTGCACTTCGTAACTCTATGCTTCGTGCTGGAGTGTTCAAAGACGAAAGAACAGCAGAAGAGCAAGTTGTGCAAGTATTAAACTTTGATATTCACTTAGTAAAAGACTTTAGAGGAAGAAGATACATAGAAAGAGTAACAGAATGTATACCAGTAGAAGACAAAAATGAGTATACCTTTGACCATAGAAAAGAAACTACATTAGAAGGTAAATTCGACAAATTCATGGATAATGCAACTTATTACTTCTCTAAAACAACAAATAGAGAGTTATATCATTATAGAAATATTCTAGAATATCATGATGGAGAATATGTACTTACAAACCCAATTTCTGATAAAAACATTAGAGAAATGTTAGTAAATATGGATGACACAGATGCAGAAGAGTTTGAAAAATTTGTAGAAAGAAACTGGGGCAAGAAGATAAGCAAATATGATGATGAGAAAAAAACAGAAGAAGTAACGAAGAAACGTACTAGAAGAACAAAGCAAAACATGAATCCAGCAGAAGCTTAAAGAAAGATACAAAACAAAATAGTAGAGGGAGGTAGCTAAAAAACATGAATACACAAATGCTAATGTATTTAATGATTGGCTGTGGAGTAATATTATTTGCTATTATTGCTGCATTTATTGTAATGCAGAAAAATAACAAAGAAAGAAAATACATAGAGCAATTACGTGAAGGTACTAAAACCTCTACTTTTTCTACAGAAATTCTTTATCAAAAATTATATGTATTTTATTTAAAAACGCCATTTTTAAAACGATATTTATTAAAGTTAAGAAGAAGATTAGAGATTATTAATATTGATGATGAGTACCTAACAAGAATGCAGTCTGCTAAAATTTTAACGAGGTCACTTGTTTTAGTTATTCCTATTACAATTGCCATTATCGTATTAACTAGTCAAAATTTATTATTAATGAGTATATTACTTATTTTTGAAATTTTCTTATTAGATACTTTTATTGATGGTAGAGTAGATAAAATTGATAATAATTTGTTAAAACAACAAATTAATTTCTTCTCAGAAATTAGACATGCTTATCATGAATTTAATATGGTAGAAGAGGCTATTTATCAAACAGCACAAGATGATGATAACCCAGAAATGGCAAGACAAGCAGAGAAGATATATGAAGTATTAATTTCAGACGACCCAGAATCGGAACTAGAAAAATATTATGATGTGGCACCAAATAGTTACTTAAAAGAATTTGCAGGTGTTTCGTACTTAACAAAAGAATTTGGTGATAGAAAAGTAGATGGGGCATCTCTTTATTTAAAAAACTTAAATAATATTACACAAGAGATGCAGCTAGAAATTTTAAAAAGAGATAAATTAGACTATGTTTTTCAAAGTTTATCTGTCATTGCTATTGTTCCTATGTTATGCTTAGAGCCAATTAAGAACTGGGCAATTTCGCAGTTTAGCTTTGTAGAAAGTTTCTACAATGGTAAAGGCGGTATGTTAGTTCAAATCCTTATTTTGGTAGCTACTTTCGTTTGTTATATATTAACTAGAAAATTGAAAGATAACGGTTCTACTGCAAAAAATACCAAGAATACAGAAAATCCATGGCAAGAAAAATTATATAAAATTGGCATTGTGAAGAAAATAGTGGATTTATTTATTCCTAAAGAGGGAACAAAAGAAGATAGAAAAATTAAAACACTTATGAAAAATGCAGCAAGTAAAGATAAAATTCAATGGATTTATATTAACCGTTTATTACTGTGCATTGTATCTTTCTTTGTAGCGTTATTCCTATTTGGACAAATGCATCAATTGGCAATTAATAATGTTTATACAGAACCAACGCAAACCTATGATATTATTGGGCAAATGTCGGAAAAAGATAGACTAGCGGCAATGGAAGTTACAGAATCGGATAATAAATATATAGAAAGATTTAAAAATCAAAATCCACTAGAGCAATCTGATATAGAAAGAGCAATGGAAAGAGGAATTGTGGATGATGTTTATTTAGAAAGTACAGCAGATGAAATAGAAACAGCAGCAGAAAGAATTATGGAAAAAATTGCACTTGTTAATAGCGAATATTTAAGTTGGCTAGAAGTATTAGGTTCTATGCTAATTGCGCTAATTGCTTACATGATGCCAATTTGGATGCTAATTTTCCAAACAAAAATGAGGCAATTAGAAATGGAAGATGAAATTATGCAATTCCAAACCATTATTCTAATGCTAATGAGAATAGAAAGGGTAAATGTAGAAATTATATTAGAGTGGCTAGAAAGATATTCTAATATTTTCAAAGATCCTATCAGCAAGTGTGTAAATAACTATGAAAGTGGAGCATGGGAAGCTTTAGAGGCGATGAAAGAAGACGTTACCTATCCACAATTTATCCGAATTATAGAAAGTTTGCAAGCAGCTGTAGAAAAAATACCAATTACAGACGCTTTTGATGAATTGGATACAGAAAGAGATTATTATCAAGAAAAAAGAAAAGAATCTAACGAAAGATTAATATCTAGAAAAGGCATGATCGGAAAGGCAATAGGATTTGCACCAATGATACTACTATTTGTAGGATATTTAATTATACCATTAGTATTTATTGGACTAACCAGTATGACATCTTCCTTTAGTTCTATGTCAGCTACTTTATAGGAAAATGGGTGATGAAAAATGGAAAATGCGTCAAAAGCACTGATTATGGCAGGTGGAATATTTATTGCCATATTAGTAATAACTCTTTTAGTATTTTTTTATAACAATATAGTAACTGTTCAAAATGCAGATGAGCAGGCAGAAATCATAGAACAATCGGCAGAATTTAATAAGCAATATGATGTATATAATAGAAATAATTTATATGGAAGCGAAGTTTTATCATTAGCAAATAAAATGGAGGATTACAATAGAAAAGAAGCAGCAGAAAAAGGTTATCCAGAAATGGAAATGGAAGTAACCATTAATGACAATGTAGGAACCTATTTTACACGTGGAACTTATTCTGCTCAGCAATTGCAAAATACGCTAGCAAATTTACAAGCAAAAGAAGAGGAATATGCAAATGTTTCTTATTGTGGTAGAAGAATTAGTGATTTATCTACTATGAGAACAAATGAGTTACAACAATTATTTAAAGATAACAACAATACAGGAAAACTTGCAGAAGCACAAGCAGTCATTACAAAATATGTTACGCTAAAAGCAGAAGAGACAGAAATGAGAACAAAAGGATTTCGATGTACACAAGTAGTATATGATGACCAGACAGGTAGAATTGTTTTAATGAAATTTGCATCTACCTAGAGAAAAGCGAAGAAAACTGTAATTTTGTTTTAAAGGTACAACGTAGGAAAGGAAGGGTGAAAAATGGAAAATGCATCAAAGGCATTGCTAATGGCTGCTGCCATTTTGTTAGGAATTATGATTATTTCTGTTGGCGTTGCTATTTTTAACACCCTTTCTGGTTTTAGTCAATCTACCATAGCACGAATGCAAGAAAAACAAGTAGCAGAGTTTAATAGTAATTTTACAAAATATTATGGACAAATAGATGGAAAAGCTATTCAACTAACAATTCATGATATTATAACTGTGGCTAACTTTGCAAAACAGAGTAATATAGAGAATGAATTGCAAGAAGAAACCGGGTATAACGAATATACCAATTATGTACAAGTAGATGTTAAAATTGGAGGAACAACTATTACAAAACTAGAAAAACAGGATGTTAGTACGTATCAAACTTTAATTCAGAATAACAGTTTAGTAGCAGATGAAAATGGAAAATTAACGCAGACAAAGTATTTTATTTGTACCAATTTGCTTTATAGTGAACAAACAGGTCGAGTTATGTATATCTCTTTTTCAGATAATTAAATTTGTAAAATTTGGTACTAAAATGTAAAAAAAAGTCATTGCAAAATGGAAATAATGATGTTATAATAAAAAAAGGAAGAGACAATATGAAAAAAACATTTTTAATTTTATGTTGTAGTATTATTCTTCTAGTAATTGTTTTTTCATTTCTATATTATAATTATCAAGCTGGTATAGCACAGGCACAAAAAAATAATCAGGAATACGAAAGCTATACTACCAACCAAATATTAGGTTCTAGCTTAATGACATTAATGAATAAGGCTAGTAATGATAATGAAAAAAATAATGTAGAAAAAGATGCAGAAGGAATGTATATAGAAAATGATACGAATTCTATAAAGATAGAAGTAAAGTTTTTAGAAGCAGATATCATAGTAAGTATGGAAAAAATACAAAGCTTAGGAGAAGAACAATTCTTAAAAAATTATCGTAGCATGTCATTTTCATGTACAAAAAAAGAGTATCATGAAAAAACAAAACAAATCAAATATTTATTATTTGAACAAGTGTAGTTATTAATTTTCATAAGGAGAAACCTTATGAAGTAAATATATAAATATATTATTATATAATCAAAGGAGGAAATTTATTATGGAGAATGCATCAAAAGCATTAATTATTGCAGGAGCTATTATATTAGCAATTTTAATTATAGCGCTAGGAATGGCGGTATTTAATATGGCATCTAACCCAGCACAAGATGCTGCAGCAAGTATTGAATCACAGGCGGCACAAGCTTTTAATTCAACATTTGAGCCATATATTAAA
Organism: uncultured Clostridia bacterium; assembly: GCA_944386655.1. GTDB lineage: Bacteria > Bacillota > Clostridia > TANB77 > CAG-508 > UMGS1663. Next base: position 93,959 of record CALXBX010000009.1, read on the forward strand.
ACAAATATTACAGGATCTAGTGTACGTTCTTTATATGATGCTGTAAGACAAAATAATGTTAGAAACGCATCAGACGAATCTATGATAATTACAATAGATGGAGCAACAACAGCAGCAGATATTAACACAAAAAGAGCAGCCATCCAAACAGGAAAGAGATATGATGTAACAGCAGATTATAGTACATCAACAGGATATATTACCACTATTACTGTTACAGAAGCTGGAAGCTCTAGCGGTGGTTCAGGTAGCGGTTCATAAACAAAAAAAGTAAAGGATATAAGTTATGGAAAATGCGGTAGAAGCTATTAAAATGGCATTTGCTGTTATCGTCTTTGTTATAGCTTTGTCTGTCAGTATGTTTACACTTACTCAGGTAAAAGCAACATCAGATATAGTTTTATATACAGAGGATGAATTAAATTATTACGATTTTCAAGAAGCTACAAATGCTGGTGAAGAAAATAGAATTGTAGGATTAGAAACTATTATTCCTACTTTGTATAAGTATTATAAAGAAAATTATACGGTGATTTTCCGTGAGGGAAATTACGATTATACAACAGGTCAGTTCTCTAATGTAAGTTATATGAAATTGTATGAAACTCCATCTAATGTAAATTTATGGACAAGTTCCTATGCTACGTTAGTAAATAACAAATATGGAGAAGGAACCATTACTACCATTAGAGGAAATAGACAAATATTTTCTTTTGACTTAGATGAGGAAACTTTAAGGCATGAAGCATGGACAGGAAGCAACGACAAAATCAAGAATAATTTAGATTGTTTTTTGACAGGGGAAAGTTATTATAATCCTAATAATAATGAAGAATATATTGATTATGGAGCAAGCAAAAACGTTGGAGTAGGTGGATTTATAGCTCAATATGGTAATAGTAGATTTGTAGAAACCATAGGAGAATACACTTATAATAGTACACAAACAGAAGATAGCACAGTAGAGGCATCTGTAAACGCAAGAAAAAAAAGAATTATCATTTTTACTCGCATCAAAAATTCTTAGAATCGAAGTAAGGAGGAAGAAATATGGGAGATAGTTTAATTACCATTATTGCAATATTTTTAGCAGCCATCTTAATGTTCGTGTTTCCACTAATGTCTATGTCAGAAAGAACAGATGATGTATCCCAACTTGCAGTACAAACAGCTACTACAGAGTTTGTAGATACTATTAGAACAACAGGAAAATTAACATTAGACGATTATGATAAATATATTCAAACAATTTCATCAACAGGAAATTCCTTTCAAGTGGATATGTTAGTACAAGTATTGGATGAGAATCCTGGAGTAAAAACAACACAAGCAGAGATGACAAAAATAGGAGAAAACTTATATTATAATTTATATACTAGCCAAATAGAAGATACTTTGCAAAGTAATGGAAGAATTACTTTAAAAGAAGGAGATTTGGTATCTGTATCTGTAAAAAATACAAATCAAACAATCTCACAATTATTGAAAAATTTCTTCTATCAAATAGCAGGAAATGATACATATCAAATAGCTGCACAGCATGCTGGTATGGTAACCGTAAATGGTACAAAATAGAGACAATAAAGATTAGAGTGAATGGTTAGAAAAAAGATCTAACTACTACCATTCTAATCTTTTTTAGAAAGGAAAACAAATGAAATTACAACATTTAGCTATTATATTTGTTATTATCATATTACCTATTTCTATGGTAGTAACAGCATATATTCAAACGCAAATAGATACAATAAACTTGCAAACAACTTATACATCTAAATTGCAGAATGCAACTTATGATGCTATTAAAGCTTTTCAGCTAAATACGATTAATAATAAATATTCTAGTGTCAGTGACTCTAAAATTAGAGATATAGAAGCATCTATTTCTACTTTTTTTAATTCACTTGGTACGAAAATGGGAGAAAATGGAATAGATCAAGAGTCTTTAAATGATTTTGTGCCGGCAATTTTATATGTCATGTATGATGGTTATTATATTTATGGAAAATATAGAAATGAAAGTACAGCTAGTTATCAATATGGCTTAAAACCATATATTTATTATTCTTGTCGTTATGTAAGAGGAACAGATGACTTTGTAGTAAATTATAGTTTAGATAATGCCATTACTGTTTTTGGAAATATAGATGGAACCTATGTAACACGTTCAGGATACCTAATTAATCCTAGTTTAGTTAGCAACATTAATGAGGCAAATAAAACTTTAGTATATGATGGAGAAACAATAGAAAAAGAAATTTTAACAGAGCAAATTGTATTATTAAATGAGGCAGGAGAAGTAATTAATAATTCTTCACCAGTTACTTATCAATATACGGTATATCAAAACGCTAAGATTTATTATGATCCTGGTGCAACAGATGGTATGACTTATTTTTGGTATACAGATAATAAAAAACAAAGAATCTACGATCAAGACATTTTAAATTATGTAACAAGTATGACGATAGGGGGAAATTTATATAGCGAGAGTGCTTTTCAATATTATAAAGACGCTTATGAATTTAGTACTTGGGTAAATGAACACATGGGAGATGTTACACAAAGTAATGCAAGAGATATGGATGGAAATAGCATTTCAGATTTTGCAGTAAATACAGGGGAAGAGAAGATATTCCGTTTGAATAGCATTAATAATCCTTTGTTAGATGGCTCTACCTTTAATGAAAACAGAATAAGTGTTATTAGAAAAAGCATTCAAACAAATTTAGCATCAGCAATTGCAAATTATAATCAAGGAGCAAATAATAGTTATCAATTTGTATTGCCAATTTTTTCAGAAGAAGATTGGGACAAATTAGTAAATAACATTTCCGTTGCAACTTTTATGCAAGGTGTACCAATAGGAACAAAATATTTTAATAACTATTGTATTATTACCAATGATAAAAATGAAGAAGTAGTAACAGAAGATTCACTTTATGTCATTACAGAAGATGGAGAAGTACATTTGCCAACTTGTCAAGATATTATAGGAGAAAATGTTATAGGAGTTTATAGTAATGTTTCTTTTGAAAGACAGTCTATTCATATATCAGATACCTATGAAGTGCATTATTATCCACATGCGAATAGTAAATGTTATCATTGTATGGTAAATGTGGCTGCCACCTACGATATAGATGGTTTAATTGGGGGAACAATAGAAATTTTTGATTCTAGTGGAACAAATCAAACTAGAAATATAAAAGGTACAAGTTTAAGAAAACAATATTTAACAGCTTTAGGAAGAGAACGCTACGATTTATATCGTACCAATGACTATTTTGGTGTGTGAACTTTAGGGACGTTCCTTAAAGTTCATAAAAGTGTAATGTAGGAATGTTCTTTAAATAATAAATAAAATAGAAGAAGTGATAATTTTGAAATTATGACTTCTTTTTTTGAACTTTAAGGAACGTCCCTAAAGTTCAGAGAAAGAAATGAGAATGAAACTGAAGAAAAATGGGAATAATAAAAACAGAAATGGAAAAGAAGGAATGAAAATGAAGTACTTAAAAAGAATAGGGATTCTTATTATTTTATTAATTATTTATATTTATGTTGCATTTATTACTTTGTTTCCAGATAGCATTGTTCTAATGCAAGGTGAAAAAATTTCTGTTTTTTCTTTATGGGGAATTCATTTAAAAGAGGCTAGTAACATTAATACAAGCCTAGAAGGATATGATTTAGGAATTACCCAGACAAAGGTAGTGGGAAATACACCAGAAGAAGAAAAAGATAATGAAAAGGTAGCTAACAATGCAGGAAAAATGCAATTAACATTTTCTTTATTTGATACAATACCAATAAAAGAAGTTTCTGTGAGTGTAATTCCTAAAACAAAAGTAATCCCTCTTCGGAAATGCTATAGGATTAAAACTATACACTAGTGGAGTATTAGTAGTGGGAATGACAGAAATAGAGGGGAATAAACCTTATGAAAATACTGGAATACAAGAAGGAGATAGAATTATATCAATTAATGAACAAAAAATTAGTAACACAGAAGAATTAATAGAAACAGTGGATGCATCGCGAGGAAAAGAAATTACAGTAAAATATGTTCAAGAAGATAATACAGAACAAGTAGTAACTATGACACCTACAAAAACAAAAGATAATGAATATAAATTAGGACTTTGGGTAAGAGATGCAGCTGCAGGAGTGGGAACTGCAACCTTTTATGAACCGGAAAGTGGAATGTTTGCTTCATTAGGCCATGGAATTGCTGACATTGATACAGGTGATTTAGTTACTATTTCTAATGGGGAATTAGTTACTATGAAATTAGTCTCCATCACAAAAGGTGAAAAAGGAAAACCAGGAGAAATACGAGGTAGTATAGAAAATTCTTCTACTATAGGACAGGTATATCAAAATACATCATTTGGTATATTTGGAAAAGTAAATAATAAAAATTATTTAAACATAAGTACTCAAGCAATGGAGGTAGCCTCCAGAGAGGAAATTACAAAGGGAAAAGCAGAAATAATATGTGAAATAGAGCAAGGAAATCCAAAACGATACGAAATAGAAATTGAAAAAATATATACGGGGAATAATCAAGATAATAAAAGTATGCAAATAAAAGTAACAGATGAAGAATTATTAGAAAAGACAGGTGGTATCATACAAGGAATGAGCGGAGCACCTATCCTACAAAATGGAAAATTTGTTGGAGCAGTTACTCATGTACTAGTTAATGACCCTACAACAGGATATGCTGTTTTTGCAGATTTAATGTTAAAACAAATGAGTCAAACGTAGATGTTTTACAAGCAGGCATTAAGAAACTAGAGAAAATGAGAAAAACAAAAAGCAGTAAATTTCATACTGCTTTTCTTCTTTTATAATTTTGCTTTTTCTAATTAGCATTTGATTCTTCTGCTAATTTTGTTTTAGATTTTTCGGAGTCCAATAACATTGGTCCAATATTAGTAACTGTTCCAGCTCCTAGAGTAAGAATAATATCATCTTTTTCCACATGTTTTTTTAAGAAAGTAACAATCTTTTTAAAATCTGGAAGATAATAAGCTTTTCTACCGGACTCTGTAATTTTATCTACAATATCCTTTGCTGAGACACCATAGGTATCAGACTCTCTGGCAGCATAAATATCTGTTACAATAATATTATCGAAATTCATTAATACCATAGCAAATTCGTCTAGATGAGCTTTGGTTCTACTATAAGTATGTGGTTGAAAAACAACCCAAGAATGATGATATTGTTTTTTCTTTAATGCCATAGCAGTTGCTTTAATTTCTGTAGGGTGGTGACCATAATCATCATAAATACTAGCTCCGTTATATTGTCCAACAAATTCAAATCTTCTATGAGCACCTGTATATTTACGAAGTGCTTCTTTAATATCTGTTTTATCTAAGCCGTAGTTATCACATAAAGCAATGCAAGCAAGCGCATTAGAAACATTATGCTCACCAGGAACAGATAGCACAATAGAAGCATAAAAATAATTATTATGATATACATCAAAGTGAGCAAATCCATTTTTATCAAAGGTGATATTACGAGCAACGTAATTTGCTTTTTCGTTTTCTATACCGTAAGTAATTACCTTAGCAGTAGTATATTTATGAAGTTGGGAACAATAGGAATTATCAGAATTTACTACTAATAGTCCATTTTTTGGTAGCAATTTTACATATTTTATAAAGGCGTTAAATATATTCTCCATATTCTTAAAATAGTCTAAATGGTCATCATCTATATTTAAAATAATTTCAGACTTAGGATAAAATTTTAAGAAACTTTCTACATATTCACAGGCTTCTATAATAAAATAATCACTATTGCCAATTCTATAATTGCCATCAATAGCTTTTAATGTAGCACCTACTTGAATAGAAGGGTCCAAACCTGCTTCTAAAAAACACATAGAAACCATAGATGTGGTGGTTGTTTTTCCATGTGTACCAGAAACACAAATAGTATCGTCAAAAGCCTTGGTTAGCAAACCTAAAAAATCAGCTCTTTCAATAGTAGGAATTCCTAACTCTTTTGCTTTTACTAATTCTTCGTCTGTTTTTTGAATGGCTGCTGTATATACTACAACATCTGCTTGAGAAACAAGGGAAACATCATGACCAATGACGATTGGAATACCGTCTTTCTTTAACTTTTCTGTAATTTCTGATTCTGCACAATCAGAACCAGTAATAGAAAATCCCCAATGTTTTAGAATTTCTGCGATGCCGCTCATACTTACACCGCCAATACCTATCATATGTACACGTTTATATCTTCTTAACTCCTCTATATGTGCCACAGTAAAACACACTCCTTTTAAATTCTTAAAGCATATTGTTAATTCATTATGGAATTATATAATTTTTTAGCTGAAAATTCAATACATTTTACAAAAGTTATACCTCATTATATGTATTTTTTAAGAAAAAGTGTATATCTTATAAGAGAAAAAAGGAATAGAAAAAGAGACGAAAAAAATTATTTATAAAAATTGTAAAAACAAGAAGGAAAAAAATTTTTTTTGACGAATAATATTATTGTACATAAGAAAATGTACAAATTTTAAAACAATTGGAAAGAGGTGCTCAAATGCAAATAACAGATGTACGTTTAAGAAAAGTAAATTCAGAAAACAGAATGAAAGCTGTTGCTTCTGTAACATTCGATAATGAATTCGTAGTACACGATATCAAAGTTATCGAAAGCCAAAATGGATTATTTATTGCTATGCCAAGCAGAAAAACTCCAAACGGAGAATTCAAGGATATAGCTCATCCAATCAACGCTGAGACAAGAGAGAAAATTCAAAAAGCTATATTAGAAGCTTATGAAGCTCCAGAAACTGAGGAAACTTCAGAATCAGCAGAATAATATAAATAAGAAAAGAAAATAAAAGACTTCACTTTAGGTTTTATAAAAGTGAAGTCTTTTTTGGCTATATTTCAATGAAATATAGCCTACTATCCTAAAATGGGATAGCGCTTTCTTTTGGCTTGGATTTCCTCAGCCAGCTTGTTGTAATCTAAGTTATTAGTGGAATCATTTAAGTCAAAGGTTATAGACAAACGGATATCTTTGGAATTCACAAGAGTATAAGTGGAATTTTCCTCCAAAAAACATTCATATAGATAAAAAGTTTTTATTTTATAGCCAAAACTATCTTCTTGGCAAAAATAAATTTCTATTTGAAAGCAATTTTCCTGTGGATGGAAAAACATAATATCATTGGTAAACAAACCAGATATCTTCTTTCCCCTTTTTCCAGATTCTAAAATATCCTCTATGAGTATAAATCCTGTGTTTACCCAATCCTCTGTCCGTAACTCGGCCCTAATAACTTTTTTCATAAGAAATTCCTCCTTATGCACAAGATATATCTAGTTTACCATAATTATGAAAAAAGTACAAGAGGAAAATGCAAAATTTTCCTAAATGAAGTATCTTATTCGCCTACAGACAATTCATAAATCGCTTTTGCATAAATATTTGTAGATAACAGTAATTTATCAATGTCCACAAATTCATCCACTTGATGGCACATGTCTTTATCGCCTGGAAAATTCATACCAAAAGAAATCATGTTAGGAAAAGATCTGCTATAAGTAGCTCCACCAATAGCTAATGGAGAAAAAGAAGCCCCACAAGTTTCGTTAAAAATATGGCATAATTTACTAACTAGCGGATTTTTTTTGTCTATAAACAAGGGTGCCATATCTTGCATAACAGAAATTTCTATTCCTTTTTCAGCAAAGGTTTGCGTAAAAGTTTGTAATACCGTCTTAGAGGAATAGGTAACAGGAATTCTAAAATTGATACCAATGCAAAGGAAGTTGTTCTGGATATAACATTGAGCAGTATTTAAAGTAAGAGACCCAGATTCATCTTTTAAGTCCAATTTTAAGCCTTTTCCTGTGTAATCATCCCCAATAAAAGTACAAAAGGTGGAAAGTAGCGGGATAGAGACATGGTGCATCAGTAATACATCATTCACCACACAAAGTAACTTACTAATAGCATTTTGCCCTAACTCCGGATGTGCACTATGTGCAGAAATACCATAGGAAGTAATTTTTATATGGGTATCATCTACCTTATATAAATCCATATCATAATCGTAGTGGTCAATTTGCTTTTTTAAAGCAGTAATCACAGAAGAAGCATTTAGATTTTTTTGCAATTTCAAAATACAACTAGCTATTTTAGGAACTACATTGATAGCATTATTTTGACATTCCAAAGCTTCTATTTCTATAGGTAAAGAAGTAGAGATTCCAAAAGAAAATTTTTTAGAAAAAGTAAGCTTACTTAAATCTTGTTTTAAGAGAATAGAAAGCACTCCTTTTTCTGCATAAATACAAGGAAAGTCAGCATCAGGACTAAATCCAATAGTAGGAAGTTCTTCATGTTCTTTATAATAAGAAATGCACTTCCAATCCTTTTCTTCGTTAAGACCTGTAATAAGACGAATACGTTTCTTTAAAGGAACATGAGAGGTTTGCAAATATTCCATAACAGCTTTCATAGCATATAAACTAGCCACCATAGGTCCTTTGTCGTCTATAGCCCCTCTACCATAAATACGATTTTTGTAAACAGTAGGAGTAAAGGGAGAATAAGTCCAATCTTCTTCTTTAGCAGGGACAACATCTAAATGCCCAACAATACCAACAATTTCCTCTCCTTCTCCAAATTCCACATAGCCACAATAGCCATCTACATTTTTGGTACGAAAACCAAGAGAAGAGGCCAAATTTAGAAAATATTTTAAACAATCACTACAATCCTTTCCAAAAGGAAAATGCGTATTTTCACTTTCCTCTGAAATACTAGGATAAGTAATTAAATCACAAACGTTACTAATAATATTTTGTTTTTGAGAATAAATGTAATTTTGAAACATATGAATACCTCCTATATTATAAGATATGCTTGTTTTTTTGATTTTATGTTTTAAAAGGAAGATTGTCAATAAATTAGAAGAATATATTGACAAATGAAAAATATTTCAGTAGGATTATGTAAAAGAAAGTAGGAGAAAAAATGGAGAGTATAGAAGAATTATTAAGTAAATATAAAAGATATGAAATGCCAGAATTAATTCAGGATTTAAAACAACAGAAAAGAGAAAGGGAAGTATATCAAAGTATGCAGGAAATTATGAAAAAGGCAAATGGCTACGATATACTAGGAATTATTAGAGTATTAACAAACACGCAAAAAGGAAAAGAATATTTTGAACAAAATATAGAACAATTTACACAGGAAATAGCAAAGGAATCTGTGATAAGTTATATTCAGTTTTTAAAGGAAAATTTCTCAGGAAAGGGGATAGAAAAAATCCGCTATACTTTGTTTGAAAAATGTTTAGCAAAAGACTTACCAGAGTATATAAAACAAATGGGAATAGTAGAAGACGAAAAAGGAAAAATCATAGAAAAATGTGCAGAGGATAAAATTTCTAGCTTAGTAGAAGAATTATATCATCTGCAAGAAAAAGAATATGTAAGAGAGCATGCAGATGAATTCATTCATAAATGTAACGCTTCTTCTATAGTGGAACTTAGTGAAATTTGGCAAAAAGTAGATTTACAATTACTTGAAGAAATTTATCCAGAATTGATAGATAAGTGTTCGAGAAGAAAATTGCCAGATTTGGTAATGTATACAGAAGATGTAAAACTAATACAGAAATATAAAGAAGCATTATTAGAGCATATGCCAGAACAATATATTCCAGTTTATTATAAAATACTTGTGCAAAAAAATATTCCTGTTACACAAGAAGAAATGAAAGAGATGGTAGATAAAACACAAGAAGATGCCATACCAGCTATAGTAGCAGAAATACAAAAAAATCAAGAAGGTTGGATAGAAAAAAATATTACTAATATTATACAAAAATGTGGAAGAGATAGTATTTCTCAACTAATAGAAGTGTTAGAACAAAAACAAGATGGTAATTCAATAGTAATGAAAAATTTTGATGGATTATTGCAAAGAGCTAGTGCAGATACAGTATTAGATTGTTTAGATAGGGTAAAAGAAGATGCAGAAATGAAAAAGATATTTCAGGACAGAGATTATGACTTCTTGCTTTATTTAATAAAAATTATTCCTAAAATGGATGTAGATAAACAGTTTTTTGGAAGATTAATTCAAAATGATAAATCAACTGTAATAAAAGATTGTTTTCAGCAATTTGCAGATAAACCAATAGTTGAACAGGATTATGCCAATTTAATTCATTTTATAGATAACGGAAAAAATAGTTATGTTTTTCGATTAAAAGATTATGCTGTTAAAATAGGAAAACAAAGGAAAACTTATGAAATTCCTTACGATGAAAATATTAGACAGCCATTATTTAGAATGCAAGATAGAGATAAAGAAAATAAAAATGTTATTTTAACTGTAGAGGTACAAAGATTTACCGTTAATCGAAAGACACCAACAAAAGAAGAAAGAGAAGCTTTAGTAAGGAAGTTAAAATCAAGACATATCATAGCAAAAGATTTAGCAAATCATCCAGAGAATGCTTTTTACTTAGATGAAGGTGACGAAAATAAAATGGTTATTCCAAAAGAAGATACTTCTGCAGGAATTATGCATTATCCAGATGAAAAAGAAGATGAAGGAATGAAAGGCGGAGATGTAGTGTTAAATGATACTGATTATCTTTGGAGAGATGATGAAGAAGAAAGGTAAAAAAAATACAAAAAAGCGTTGACTTTTCAGTAAATCCGTTATATAATATATCCGCATGTTAAAAAGCGATGAAGTAGAATGTGGCTACAACCTTGCAAAAGCAAGGGATGGAGGGAACTTCTATGGAGTATGTCATGGCTTAGACCAGGCGGTAAGTTTTATAAAATACATAAGCACTTATCCCAAGATTATCATGCAAACTTGGGGTTTTCTATTAGCAATAAAAGAAACACAAGGGTGCGTTTAAAACTTCCGACCAACAAAAAAGAGGAGGGAAAACAAAAATGGCAACATCAAACAAAGTAGGAAGTGAAAAGGTAAGAATAAGATTAAAAGCTTACGACTCACAACTTTTAGAACAGTCTGCTCAAAAAATAGTAGATACTGCTAAAAGAACAGGAGCAAAAGTATCAGGTCCTATTCCATTACCAACAGAAAAAGAAATCATTACTATTTTACGTTCTCCACACAAACATAAAGATTCTAGAGAACAGTTCGAAATGAGAACACATAAAAGAGTAATTGACATTCTTTATCCAACACAAAAAACAGTAGATAGCTTAATGAAAATTGATTTACCAGCAGGTGTTGATATCGAAGTTAAGTTATAAAATGAAAAAATTTTTATTTAAAAGTAACCACGCTGACATAAATGAAAGTGCCAGCCAATAGTTAAGTTAGATCTTTGAGAGATAACTTATGCGGTGAAACGTATAGGAGGAAAGTAAACATGAAAAAAGCAATTATCGGAAAGAAATTAGGAATGACACAAATCTTTGATGAAAAAGGAAGAGTTATTCCAGTAACTATTATTGAAGCTATACCAAATGTGGTAGCTCAAGTTAAAACAATAGAAACAGACGGCTATAATGCAATTCAATTAGCTTATGGCGAAGTAAAAGAAAGTAAAGTAAACAAACCTGTAAAAGGACATTTTGCAAAAGCAGGAATCACACCTAAAAAACATTTAAGAGAATTTAGAGTAGATTCTGTAGAAGAATATAAAGTAGGAGACGAAATTAAAGCAGATACTTTTACAGCAGGAGATAAAATTGATGTACAAGGTACATCAAAAGGAAAAGGTTTCCAAGGTGTTATTAAACGTCATGGACAATCTAGAGGACCAATGGGACATGGTTCTATGTATCATAGAAGACCAGGATCTATGGGACCTACATCTACACCAGGTAGAGTATTTAAAGGTAAAAAATTACCAGGACATATGGGAGTAGATACCATTACAATTCAAAACTTAGATGTAGTAAAAGTAGATATGGACAAAAATGTTATTTTAGTAAAAGGTAGTGTGCCAGGAGTAAAAGGAGCTATCTTAAAAATAAGAACAAGTGTAAAAGCATAAGGAAGGAGGAAGAAAAATGCCTAAAATAGACGTATATAGTGTAGAAGGTAAAAAAGTAAAAGAAATAGAGCTTAAAGAAGAAATTTTTGGTATTGAACCAAATGAAGCAGTAGTACATAGTGTACTTGTTAACTTTTTAGCAAATCAAAGACAAGGTACACAAAGTACAAAAACAAGAGCAGAAGTTCGTGGTGGAGGAAGAAAACCATGGAGACAAAAAGGAACAGGTAGAGCAAGACAAGGTTCTATTAGAGCACCACAATGGGTAAAAGGTGGAATTGCATTAGGACCAAAACCTCGTTCTTACAAATATACAGTAAATAGAAAAGAAAGACGTTTAGCTATCAAATCTATGCTAAGTTCAAAAGTATTAGAAAAAGAATTAGTAGTAGTAGATGCTTTAGACTTAAAAGAAATTAAGACAAAAGAAATGGCAAAAATTCTTAATAACTTAAAAGTAGAAGGAAAAACATTAATACTATTACCAGAAAAGAATGAAAATGTACAAAAATCTGCAAGAAACATTGAAAATGTAAAAACAACTTTAGTTAATACCATCAATGTATATGATTTATTAAAATACAAAAACTTAGTAATTACGCTAGACACCGTTAAAAAATTAGAGGAGGTGTATGCATAATGAGACCAGAAGAGATTATCATTGCACCAGTAATCACTGAAAAAAGTAATGATGAATTACAAGCAGGAAAATATACATTTGAAGTAAATAAAAATGCTACAAAAGTAGATATTGCAAGAGCAGTTGAAAAATTATTTGAAGTAAAAGTACTAAAAGTAAATACCATTCATGTAAGAGGAAAAAAGAAAAGAATGGGAAGATATGAAGGAACAACTGCAAGCTGGAAAAAAGCAATTGTAACAATTGATACAAATCCAGAAGAAAAGAATTATCTTGCAAAAGGTGGAAAAACCACAAAAATGACTAAGAAATATAAGGATTCTATTGATGAATTTATGGGAGCATAGTAAAACGAATTAAAATCAGCATCTTGCGTTGTTAAATTTTATCATTAAATCCTCGATGTGCAACAAGCACACCTCCGGTACTAATGATAAAAGCAAGCCTAGCAATCTACTAATTTTAATCCGTTTATAATAACAGAAGAAGTTATCGAGAAAAAACTCGGAAAATAAAGAATATCTGCTATACGGAGCAGGAAAAAATCCGTAAATAAAAAAAGAAAGAGAGGAAGAAACTTTCAAAAACGAGTATTACATATTTATTGTAAGACGAAGTTTTTCAAAGTTTCAAAAAGAAGGAAAATGGGAATGAAACATTTTAGACCAACAACTCCATCTCGCAGAAATATGACAGTTTCTACTTTCGAAGAGATTACAAAGAAAACACCTGAAAAATCTTTACTTGCAAAAAAGAAAGAAAAAGCAGGAAGAAACTCTTATGGTAGAATTACAGTTCGTCATCAAGGTGGAGGAAACAGACAAAAATATAGAATTATTGATTTTAAAAGAATGAAAGATGATATGCCAGCAACAGTAATTGGTATAGAATATGATCCAAATAGAAGTGCAAATATTGCATTAATCCAATACGAAGATGGAACAAAGAGCTATATTTTAGCACCAGTAGGACTAAAAGATGGAGACAAAGTAGTATCTGGACAAAAAGTAGATATTAAACCAGGAAATGCAATGCCAATTGAAAGCATTCCAGTTGGTACAATGATTCATAATATTGAGTTACATCCAGGACAAGGTGGAAAAATGGTAAGAGCAGCAGGACAAGAAGCACAATTAATGGCTAAAGAAGGAAAATATGCTCACGTAAGACTTCCATCTGGAGAAATGAGATTAGTTATGACAAGATGTAGAGCAACCATTGGTACAGTAGGAAATACAGATCATGAAAATGTAAACATTGGTAAAGCTGGTAGAACAAGACATATGGGAATTCGTCCAACAGTAAGAGGTTCTGTTATGAACCCAGTAGATCACCCACATGGTGGTGGTGAAGGTAGAGCACCAGTAGGACACGCAGGACCATTAACACCTTGGGGTAAACCAGCATTAGGATATAAGACAAGAAAGAAAAATAAACAATCTGATAAATTTATTGTAAAGAGAAGAAAATAAAAAAGGAGGCAAGTTAAAACATGTCAAGATCAAGCAAAAAGAAACCATTTGTTGCACCAGAGCTTATAAAAAGAATTGATGCAATGAATGAAACTGGAAAAAAAGAAGTATTAAAAACATGGTCAAGAGCATCTACAATCTATCCTCAAATGGTAGGACATACAATAGCTGTTCATGATGGTAGAAAACATGTACCAGTTTATATTACTGAGGAAATGATAGGTCATAAATTAGGAGAATTTGCTCCAACAAGAACATTTAAAGGTCATGCAGGAGAGAAAACAACAACAACTAAGAAATAGAGGAGGGAAATAACGTGGAAAAACAAGACGTTCAAGAAGTGATTATTCCAGAAGCAAGCGCAACACTTAAATATGCTAGAATTTCTAGTAGAAAAGTAAAAATCGTCATTGATTTAATCAGAGGAAAAAGTGTAGATGAAGCTTTAGCTATCGTAAAATATACACCAAAAGCTGCATCTGAAATCATTGAAAAATTATTAAAATCAGCAATCGCTAATGCTGAAAATAACCATCATATGGCACACGAAAAACTATATATTGCTGAAGTTTATGCAAATCAAGGTCCAACTCTAAAAAGAATTAGACCAGCAGCAAAAGGTTCAGCTGTTAGAATTCGTAAAAGAACAAGCCATATTACAATCGTATTGAGAGAAAGAGATTAAAATAGAGGAGGGAAAATAAAGCAATGGGACAAAAAATGGATCCTCATGGATTAAGAATTGGAGTAATCAAAGACTGGGATTCTAAATGGTATGCAAATAAAAAAGATTTTGCAAATTACCTAGTAGAAGACCATAAAATCCGTGAATATGTTAAGAAAAAATTATATGTTAGCGGAATTTCAAAAATTGAAATTGAAAGAACTGCTAAATTCGTAAAAGTAAATGTTTTCACTGCAAAACCAGGTTTAGTAATTGGTAAAGGTGGAAACCTAGCTGAAAACTTAAAAAATGAATTACAAAAAATGATTGGAAAAGAAGTTAATTTAAACATTGTAGAAGTAAAAGATGTAGATACAAATGCACAATTAGTTGCAGAAAATATCGCAGGACAATTAGAAAGAAGAATTTCTTTTAGAAGAGCTATGAAACAATGTATGCAAAAAGCTATGAAAGCAGGAGCATTAGGAATTAAGACTTCCGTATCTGGAAGACTTGGTGGTGCTGACATGGCAAGAACAGAGTTTTATAAAGAAGGAACAATACCACTTCAAACATTAAGAGCAGACATAGATTATGGATTTGCAGAAGCAAATACAACTTATGGAAAAACAGGTGTAAAAGTTTGGATTTATAAAGGAGAAGTTCTTCCTGCGAAAAAGAAAGCAGAAGGAGGGGAAGAGTAATGCCATTAATGCCAAAAAGAACAAAATATAGAAAACAACAAAAAGGTAGAAATAGAGGAAAAGCAACAAGAGGAAATAGAGTAACAGATGGTGAGTACGGTTTAGTTGCATTAGATGCAGGTTTAATTACTACTAACCAAATAGAAGCTGCCCGTGTAGCCATGACTCGTTATATTAAAAGAGGTGGAAAGGTTTGGATCAAAATCTTCCCAGATAAACCAATAACAAAGAAACCAGCAGAAACTCGTATGGGTAAAGGTAAAGGTGCTGTAGAATATTGGGTAGCACCAGTAAAACCAGGAAGAGTTATGTTTGAAATAGCAGGAGTACCTGAAGAAACTGCAAGAGAAGCATTAAGACTTGCAGCTATGAAACTATCTGTTAAGTGTAAATTTGTTAAAAAAGAAACTGAAATAGGTGGTGAAAGTGATGAAGATTAGTAAAATAAAAGAAATGTCTTCACCAGAACTAGAGAAAGAATTAGGAGAATTAAAATCCGAGCTATTCAAATTAAGATTTAGTTTAGCAACAAATGGACTAGATAATCCTATGAAAATCAAAGAGGTAAAGAAAGACATTGCAAGAATTAATACTGTATTAACACAAAGAAAGTTAGCAGAAAATAAATAAAGAAAGGAGATAACAATCCATGGAAGAAAGAAATCTTCGCAAAGTAATGATTGGTACAGTTACATCCAATAAAATGGATAAAACAGTAGTTGTAGCAGTTGAAACAAGTGAGAAACACAAAACTTATGGAAAAGTTCAAAAAAGAACATATACTTTAAAAGCTCACGATGAAAACAACGAATGCGGTATCGGAGATAAAGTAAAAGTTATGGAAACAAGACCTTTATCTAAAGATAAAAGATTTAGAGTTGTAGAAATCGTAGAAAAGGCAGTTATTAAATAGAATAAAAAAGGAGGTACTAGAAAGTTATGGTACAGCAACAATCTATATTAAAAGTAGCAGACAACACTGGTGCAAAAGAAATTATGTGCATTAGATGTTTAGGTGGTTCTTATAGAAAATATGCTGGTGTAGGAGACGTTATTGTTGCTTCTGTTAAAACAGCAACACCTGGCGGTATTGTAAAAAAAGGTGATGTTGTAAAAGCAGTTGTAGTTAGAACAAAAAAGCCAATTAGAAGAGCTGACGGATCTTATGTAAGATTTGATGAAAATGCAGCAGTTATTATAAAAGAAGATAAAAACCCTAGAGGAACACGTATCTTTGGACCAGTAGCTAGAGAATTAAGAGATGGAGATTATATGAAAATTCTTTCACTTGCTCCAGAAGTTCTTTAGGAATAAGGAAGAAAATATCGATTTTACTATAAGAAAGAGACACCCTTTCTGAAAAGGAAAAAATAAAAAAAGAAGAGGTGAAAAAAGAATGAAAATCAAAAAAGGTGATACTGTACAAGTTTTATCAGGAAATGATAAAGGAAAAACAGGAGAAGTTTTAGATGTTATACCAAAAACACAAAAAATAGTAGTAAAAGGTGTTAATATTAGAAAAAAACACGTAAAACCAAGAAAACAAGGTGAAGAAGGCGGAATTATACCAGTAGAATGCGCTATTCACAGTAGTAAAGTAAATGTGGTTTGTCCAAAATGTGGAAAGGCTACTAGAATTGGTTATCAAATAGAAAAAGATGAAAAAGTACGTATTTGTAAAAAATGCGGTGCAAAAATAAAATAGTAACGGAAAGGAGGAATACATAATCATGGAAATTTTAAGAGAGCAATATGAAAAAGAAGTTGTTCCAGCAATGATGAGAAAATTTAACTATAAATCCATTATGCAAGTTCCAAAATTAGAAAAAGTAGTGATTAATATAGGATTAGGAGATATCAAAGATAATCCAAAATCATTAGAGAACGCACAAAATGATATTAAAATTATTACTGGGCAAGCGCCAGTAGTAACAAAGGCAAAGAAAGCAATCGCTGCCTTCAAAATTAGAGAAGGGGTTAATATGGGATGCAAAGTAACCTTAAGAAAAGGAAAAATGTATGACTTTGTATACAAATTATTTAATGTAGCACTTCCAAGAGTAAGAGATTTTAGAGGAGTATCTAAAGATTCTTTTGATGGTAGAGGAAATTACTCAATGGGTGTAAAAGAACAATTAATATTCCCAGAAATCGAATATGATAAAGTAGACAAAATAAGAGGTATGGATATTATCTTTGTTACAACTGCAAAAACAGACGAGGAAGCAAGAGAATTATTAACACTTCTAGGTATGCCTTTTAAAAACTAAGCAAAGTAAATGATAAAAGAAAGGAGAAAGCCCATGGCTAAGAAGTCTTTAAAAGTAAAGCAAGCAAGAGAGCAAAAATATAAAACAAGAGAATATAACAGATGTAAAATTTGCGGAAGACCACATGCTTATATTAGAAAATATGGAATTTGCCGTGTATGCTTTAGAGAATTAGCACACAAAGGCGAAATACCTGGAGTAAAGAAAGCAAGTTGGTAATGCATAAAAGAAAAAGAAAGAAAAGGAGGGAAATTCGTTCATGAATACAACTGACCCAATAGCAGATATGCTAACAAGAATCAGAAATGCTAATAGTGCAAAACATAAAACAGTAGATATTCCAGCATCTAATATGAAAAAAGCAATTGCTAATATTTTATTAGAAGAAGGATATGTAAAAGAAGTAGAAGAAATTAAAAATGATACACAAGGAATGCTAAGAATTACATTAAAATATGATGAAAAAGGTGCAAGAGTAATTGATGGTTTAAGAAGAATTAGCAAACCAGGATTAAGAGTATATGCATCTAAGGATGAATTACCAAAAGTATTAAATGGACTAGGAATCGCTTTAATTTCTACATCAAAAGGAATTAAAACTGATAAAGAAGCAAGAGCAGAAGGTCTTGGAGGAGAAGTTCTAGCTTATGTATGGTAAGTAAAACTGACAATAAAAAGAAGGAGGGAACAGAAACAATGTCAAGAATAGGAAATAAGCCTATTACAATACCAAATGGTGTACAAGTAAAAGTAGAAGATCATCATGTTACTGTAACAGGACCAAAAGGAACACTAGAAAGAGATATTCATAAAAATATGACAGTTTCTATAGATGGAGATGTTCTTACTGTAACAAGAGTAAACGATGAACCAGAAAATAAAAGTTTACATGGATTAACAAGAACATTAATTCAAAATATGATAGAAGGTGTAGAAAAAGAATTCTCAAGAGAACTTCAAATTAATGGTGTTGGTTATAGAGCACAAAAACAAGGAACAAAATTAGTAATGAACTTAGGCTATTCTCATCCAGTAGAGATGGAAGCTCCTCAAGGAATTACTTTTGATGTACCAAATGCAAATACCATTATTGTAAGAGGAATTGATAAAGAATTAGTTGGTCAAACAGCAGCAGTAGTAAGAACAAAGAGACCACCAGAAGTATATAGAGGAAAAGGAATTAAATATGCAGAAGAGCATATTAGACGTAAAGAAGGTAAAGCAGGTAAAAAATAAAAAATAAATTAGAAAGCTATTTTATAACATTAGATTATTTAAGAGACAATAGTTATAAATTAAAAATAATAGTTACTAATTAGAAAGGAGATTTGCCAGAATGATTACGAAAACAAATAGAAAAGCAGAAAGAGAAAGAAGACATATTAGAGTTCGTAGAAAAATTAGTGGAACAGCAGAATGCCCAAGATTATGTGTGTATAGAAGCAACAAAAATTTATTTGTGCAAGTCATTGATGATGTAGCAGCCAATACGATAGTAAGTGCATCTACATTAGATAAAGAAATTAAAACAAAACATGCTAATAAGGAAGCTGCAAAAGAAGTAGGTGCCCTAATTGCTAAAAGAGCATTAGAAAAAAATATAGATACAGTAGTATTTGATAGAGGCGGATACATTTATCATGGAGTAGTAAAAGAATTAGCAGAAGCTGCAAGAGAAGCAGGATTAAAATTCTAAAAATAAAAAGAAAATAAAAATCTTTAAAACTAAAATTTAAAGGAGGGAAAACAAAGTGCAAGAAGAAAATACAGCAAATGAATTAAAAGAAAAAGTAGTTGCTATCAATAGAGTTGCAAAAGTTGTAAAAGGTGGTAGAACTTTTAGATTTAGTGCAGTTGTTGTTGTTGGAGATGGAGCAGGACATATTGGTGTTGGAAATGGAAAAGCAGCAGAAGTGCCAGATGCCATCAAAAAAGCAATTGAAGAAGCTAAGAAAAACTTAATAGAAGTACCTATCGTAGGAACAACTATACCACATGAATATATTGGAGAATTTGGTAGTGCAAAAGTTATGTTAAAACCAGCTGCAGAAGGTACAGGATTAATTGCTGGTGGTAGCGTAAGACCAGTTTTAGAGCTTGCAGGTTACAGAGACATTCGTACAAAAGTATTAGGAACAAACAATCCTAGAAACGTAGTATATGCTACAATTGAAGGATTAAAGAAAATGCAAACCATTGAGCAAGTAGCTGCTAAAAGAGGTAAAAAAGTAGAAGATATATTATAAAGTGGAAAACACAAACTGGATAATAAAAAGAGGAGGTGTCATCGCACAATGAAGTTAGGCGAATTAAAACCAGCACAGGAAACAGAAAAAAGAAAAAGAGTTGGACGTGGAATTGGTTCAGGTCTAGGTAAAACATCTGGTAGAGGTCATAAAGGACAAAAAGCAAGATCAGGTGGAGGAGTAAGACGTGGATTTGAAGGTGGTCAAACACCATTATATAGAAGATTACCAAAAAGAGGATTTACAAATATTCATGCTAAGAAATATACAGAAGTTACTCTAACAATGCTTAACAAATCAAGCAAAGAAGAAGTTACTGCAGAAACATTAGTAGCTGACGGTATTATTTCAAAAGTAAATGATGGAATTGTTATCCTAGCAACAGGAAATCTAGAGAAGAAATTAACTGTTAAAGCTGTAAAATTCACAAAAGCTGCCAAAGAAAAGATAGAAGCTTTAGGTGGAAAGGCAGAGGTGATATAATTGTTTAAAACCATTAAAAATGCCTTAAAAACACCAGACGTACGTAAAAAATTAATGTATACATTATTACTAATCGTTATTTTTAGATTAGGATGTTACATTACCGTACCAGGAGTAGATTCTTTTCAATTAGCAGAAGCTTTTTCAGGACAAGGAATCTCATCATTAATAGATATGATATCTGGAGGTGCATTCTCTAGATTATCTATTTTTGCAATGTCTATTAGCCCATATATTACGGCATCTATTGTGATACAATTGTTAGGAATGGTAATACCTTCTTTAGAAAGATTAATGAAAGAAGGAGGAGAAGATGGTAGAAACAAAATCAATCGTTATACCAAAATTCTTACCATTGTGTTAGCATTAATTGAAGGCGTAGGTGTCTACCTTGCTTATCGTTCTTCTGGAATCTTTATTGATACAGGATTCGTAACAGGAGCAACAGTAGTTATTTCCTTAATGGCTGGAACAGCATTACTTATGTGGCTAGGAGACCAAATTACCAATAAAGGAATAGGTAATGGAATTTCTATTATCATCTTTGTAGGTATTATTGCAGGCTTGCCAAGTGGAGTAGTTAGTATTTGGAATTTAATCTTTGCAGGAGGAGTATTCTCCACAACAGGATTATTAACAGCACTTGGAATTATAGTGGGAGCAATTATTTTAGTAGCAGGAGTTGTATTTGTACAACAAGCAGAAAGAAAAGTACCAGTACAATATTCTAAAAGAGTAGTAGGAAGAAAAATGGTAGGAGCACAAAATACACATATACCATTAAAGTTAGCAATGGCAGGAGTTATGCCAATTATCTTTGCCTCTTCCTTTATGACATTCCCTGCTATGATTATTCAAATGTTTGTACCAGATATAGCAAGTCAAACAGGATTTTGGAATGTAATCTATAATTTCTCTATGGCAACATCTTCATCTAGCGTAGGAATTGGTTATACCATTGCAAACGCAATTGTATATTTGTTGTTAATTATAGGATTTACTTATTTCTATACTTATGCAACATTCAATCCAGCAGAAGTATCTAATAATATCAAGAAAAACGGAGGATTTATACCAGGAATTCGTGCAGGAAAACCAACTACAGACTATTTAGCCTCTATTATCTCAAAACTAACATTATTTGGAGGATTTTTCTTAGCAGTGATTGCTATCCTACCAATGCTTATGAGATTTACAAGTCTAAACTTAGCCTTTGGTGGAACATCTATCTTGATTGTAGTAGGAGTTGCATTAGAGACAGTACAACAATTAGAATCACAACTTGTCATGAGACATTATAAAGGATTCTTAGAATAAAGAAATAAACTTGAACTTTGGGGACGTTCCTTAAAGTTCTTTTTTTGAAATTTGCAATTTGCAATTTAGGGACGTTCCTTAAATTGCAAAACATTATGGAAATAAATGACCAATTAAAAAGGAAAATATAAGAAAAAAGGAACAAGATAAAGGTATAATAAGCCTTATAAAAAAGAACAAGGGGGATAAAAGAATGCAAAAGAATAAACAAAGAGGAATTACGTTAATTGCTTTAGTAGTAACAATTATTATACTAATCATTTTAGCAGGTGTCAGTATTCAAATGATAGTAGGGGAAGATGGTTTAATTACTATGGCGAAGAACGCCAAAGAAAATACCGGATTAGCAGAGGTACAAGAAGAAAAAGGACTGAATGAATTAACGAAGGATATGAATAATTATGTACCGATGAAAGTAGCAGAAGCAAGACAAAAAGGTGAGTTTTTTTATGAGAATACATTATTAGAAGATGATTTAGGAAATAGGTTGAAAGTACCTAATGGATTTAAAGTGGCATCTGATTCAGCAACGAAAGTAGAAGACGGAGTGGTAATAGAAGATAGTGACGGAAATCAGTATGTATGGATACCTGCAAAAACAGGAGAAGGAATAATTATTCATACAACTGTTGGAGATAGAAGAATGGTTTATACAAGAGTTGCCTATAGTAAGAATATACCAACAGACGAGATAGATGAAGAAACCAATAGTAAAAAGATAATTCATTCCGATACTATTAACCATTATTATACACAAGCAATGTCAACTGATGAAGAAAAAAGTGTAGATGCAAATGGAGGATACTATATAGGAAGATATGAGGCAGGAGATAAAGAGTCAACAGAGGCAAACAAAATGAGAACGGCTACTTCAAATCAAGAAAACACAATAACGATAAAAAAAGGACAAGCGCCATATAATTATGTTACATATACAAATGCCAAAAAATTAGCAGAGAATATGGGTACTGTACAAGAATATACTACTACAGAAACAAAATTACCAAGTAGTTATGCATGGGATACAGCAATAAGTTTAATACAAATAAAAAATAATGATTATGGACAAGTTTCAGAAGAAGGAAATTATAAAGATACTACTTTTTCTTATATAGACGTAGCAGGAACAGAGCAAATTAAAGAAATTAAAGAACCTGGTGTTGTGGTTACGACAGGTCAAACGATAGCAGTAAGTAATATTTATGATTTAGGCGGAAATATGAGAGAATATACTACAGAAGAGTATTCTGATGAGACTCTTCCAGTTACAGATAGAGGCGGATACTTTAATTGTAATTCTTTTGATTTTGCTGCGGGCTATCGAGATTATAATGATGGTACAGGAGCAGATAAGTATGGGATGAGAGTGGCTTTGTATTTTAAGGTAGAAAATGAATAAAAGAGAAAATGCTTATCATGCAAAGAAAATAAAACCACATTTTACATATTATGTAAAATGTGGTATAATAATATGTAGGAACTTTATTTTGGAAGAATTTCCGAGAAAATTAAACGGAAAGAAAAGGAGAAAAAACATGTCAGCACAGGTAAGAAAAGTAGCAAAGAAAAAAGAATACTACAGAGGAGCAGATCGGTTTAGCATAGGAGACAATGTTGTTTCCTTTGCAATAGGTGCTATCATTATGTTTAGTATCTTTGTTCTGTTCATGATGGACAAATCCGCACTCCAAGAAACAATGAAAAATGTTACCTTGAAAAAGGAAGAAATTCCCATTGCTCAGGAGAAGATTACTGTTCAAGAGGAAAAGAAAGAAGAAACTGCAGAGGAGATTATGATAGAAGACAAAGAGGAGCCAGAAGCAGTAACTTTCTATACAGAAGAAAATGTAGACTTACTGGCAAGACTTATGCATGCAGAAGAAGGTGTTCTGCTGCAAAGGCAGAGCATCGAAGATGCAGAACTTGCACATAAGTTATGTGGATCAGTAATCTTGCATCGGACAGAAATTGGCTACTCAGGAAGCTCCGGAAATAGTGAAGCAATGGGCAGAAGAACTACTGCGTGACGGTCCGATTGGACCGGAAAATATGATTTATCAATCTGAGTTCCCTCAAGGGCAGGTCTATACACAGATTGATAATCAGTTCTTTGGTTGCTTGAAGTAGAAGCAAGGAGAAAGCAATGCAATCTCTTTGCTTTTCTCCTTTTAGAGGAACCTCTGCAATTTAAGGAACGTCCCTAAATTGCAAGTTCATTTAAAAAATTCAAAAAATCTCTATACTTTTGGGACAAAAAATGCTATAATAAACATAGTTGTGAATTGTAAAACATAGGAAGAGGAGGAAAAAAATGTATATTGTTATGCTAGGAAAACCTGGTTCAGGAAAAGGAACCGTTGGAAAAATGTTGTCAGAGGCTTTGCATATGATACACATTTCTAGTGGAGAGTTATTTAGAAGTTATATTAGTAAGGCTGGAGAGATTGGAAAACAAATAGAAGAGTATGTGGCAAAGGGAGAATTAGTGCCAGATGAACTTGCTATTCAATTAGTAGAAAAGAGATTATTAGAGGCAGATTGTAAAAATGGAGTTATACTAGATGGTTTTCCAAGAACAGTAAAGCAAGCAGAAGCTTTAGATAGTTTTCTAAAAAGACATCATCAAAAAATTAATATTGCAGTGGAATTGGATTTATCTGATAAAGATATTATAGATAGAATTGTAAAAAGAAGAGTATGTTCTAATAAAGATTGTAGAGAAGTATATAATTTAGAATTTAAAAAGCCAAAAGTAAAAGGAATTTGTGATGTTTGTGGCAGTCCTTTAGAGCAAAGACCAGATGATAGTATAGAAACAGTAAAACAAAGATTACAAGTACATTATGCAACAGCAGGAAAATTAGTAGAATATTATAAAGCCCAAGATTTATTATACACAGTTAAATTAAATATTCATTCTGGAAAAACTTCAGAAGATGTAGCAAAAGAGGTAGAAAAATATTTAGAAACAAATCCATCATAAAAGGCAAAAGAAGGGAAGTAAAAAAGCAATGGTAACTATTAAATCAAAACAAGAAATTGTAAAAATGAGAGAAGCATGTAGAGTAGCTTATTTAGCACAAAAGGCAGTAGAAGAGGCAATAAAGCCAGGCATTTCTACATGGGAATTAGATAAAATTGCAGAAAGGGAAATGAGAAAAAATGGAGCAATTCCAGCAGAAAAAGGATATCCTAGTGGAGAAAAGGGAATTCCACCATTTCCGGGAGCAATTTGTGCATCTGTAAATGATGAAGTGATTCATGGAATACCTTCCAAAAAAGTAATTTTAAAAGAGGGAGATATTATTAGTGTAGATTTAGTTGCTTATAAAGATGGATTTCATGGAGATTGTGCTAGAACTTATACAGTAGGAAAAATTGATAAAGAAACACAAAGATTAATAGATGTAACAAAGGAAGCCTTCTTTGTAGGCATTCAGTATGCGAGAAAAGGAAATCGTCTAGGAGATATTTGTCATAGTATAGGCGAATATGTAGAAAAAAACGGATTTAGCGTAGTAAAAGAATTTCAAGGACATGGTATAGGAAGAAAAATGCATGAAGATCCTGGTATTCCAAACTATGGAAAGGCAGGAAGAGGAATTACATTAGAGCCAGGTATGACACTTGCCATAGAACCTATGGTAATCTACGGCTCAGACGGTATTTTGCAATTAGATGATGGTTGGACAATCATTACAGAAGATGGAAGTATGGCAGCACATTATGAAAATACAATTTTAATTACAGAAAATGAACCAGAAATATTGACATTACCATAAAAATGGTGTATACTAAATAAGCTAATTAGTGTATCATTGGTAAAAAAAGGTACACATTATGTCGTTTGAAATTGCAAATATGTTGGAGGGGAAACATGGCAAAGGAAGATGTAATTGAAGTGGAAGGAACGGTAGTGGAAGCATTACCTAATACGAATTTTAAAGTGGAATTAGAAAATGGGCATCAAATATTAGCTCATATTTCAGGAAAATTGAGGATGAATTATATTAAAATATTGCCAGGAGATAAAGTAAAAGTAGAGCTTTCACCATATGACCTAACAAGAGGTAGAATTACATGGAGAGCTAAATAAACTTTGATTAACCCAAAATAATATAAATATAACATCTAAACAGGAGGTGTATAAGGATGAAAGTAAGAGCATCAGTAAAGAAAATATGTGACAAATGCAAAATTATTAAAAGAAAAGGTGTGATTAGGGTAATATGCGAAAACCCAAAACACAAACAAAGACAAGGGTAACCAAATAAAAAATTTGATATTAACACAAGTCTAGAAGCGGCTGTAAGTTTTCTTGAGGAAAACTTATATGATAGATTTGTGTTTATATACATGTCTAAGAAAACTCTAAAGATTGGCAATCCTTAGCCAATGCATTTCACCTTTAGATGTTGAAATAGGCAAACAAAATAATAAAATGATGAAGAAAATTTGATGGAGGTGCTAAAAACATGGCTCGTATAGCAGGAGTGGATTTACCTAGAGAAAAAAGAGTAGAAATAGGTCTAACATACATTTATGGAATTGGATTAAGTAGTGCACAAAAAATTCTAAAAGAAGCAGGAGTTAATCCAGACACAAGAGTAAAAGACCTAACAGGAGATCAAGAGCAAGCAATCAGAAAAGCTATGGAAGGATACGTTGTAGAAGGAGACTTAAGAAGAGAAGTAGCTTTAAACATTAAAAGATTAACAGAAATTGGTTGCTATAGAGGAATAAGACATAGAAGAGGTCTTCCAGTAAGAGGACAAAGAACAAAAACAAATGCTCGTACAAGAAAAGGTCCTAGAAAATTAGTAAGTAAAAGCAAGAAATAAAGTTAAAGTGTAAATGAAGGAGGTAAGCTTTAAAATGGCAAAAGCTGTAACAAAAAGAACAACACCTAGAAGAAGAGATAGAAAAAACATCGAAAAGGGTATGGCACATATACATTCTAGTTTCAATAATACAATTGTAACCATCACAGATGTACAAGGAAATGCAATTTCTTGGGCAAGTGCTGGTGAACTTGGATTTAAAGGTTCAAGAAAAAGTACACCATTTGCAGCAGGAGAAGCTGCAGAAACAGCTGCTAAAGCAGCAATGGAACATGGTCTAAAAACAGTAGAAGTATTTGTAAAAGGACCAGGTTCAGGAAGAGAAGCAGCAATTCGTTCTCTACAATCAGCAGGATTAGAAATTAGTAGCATTAAAGATGTTACACCAATCCCACATAATGGTTGTAGACCACCAAAAAGAAGAAGAGTATAGAAGAATCCTTTAGTGAAAAGGATAAAATTTTGAAGGAGGGAAATTAAAAAATGGCAAGATACAAAGATGAACAATGCCGTATTTGCCGTAGAGAAGGACAAAAGTTATTCTTAAAAGGTTCCAGATGTTATACAGACAAATGCAGTATTTCTAGAAGAAATTATGCACCAGGACAAAATGGACAAAAAAAGAAGAAACTTTCTGAATATGGTACACAGTTAAGAGAAAAACAAAAAACAAAATCATACTATGGAGTTGGAGAAAGACAATTTAGAAAATATTTCGAAATGGCTTCTACTGGTAAAGGAATTACTGGTGAAAGATTATTACAAATCCTAGAAAGTAGATTAGATAATGTAGTATACAGATTAGGATATGGAAGTTCCAGAGCACAAGCTAGAATGTTAATTACACATGGAGCTTTCGAAGTAAATGGTCATAAAGTAGATATTCCATCTTACTTAGTAAAAGCAGGAGATGTGGTAAAAGTAAGAGACATTAGAAAAGATAATGGAGCAATAAAATTAAATGTAGAAGAAAATGCAGCAAGACCAGTTCCAACTTGGTTAGAAAAAGATGCAGAAACTTTAAGTGGTAAAGTAGTAAGACTTGCATCAAGAGAAGATATTGATCTTCCAATCGAAGAACATTTAATTGTAGAGCTTTACTCTAAATAATAAGATAGAAATATCTTTAAAAAATGTATATGATATTTTGAGAAGTATAGTAATAGGGGAAAAGAAAAAAAGAAAATGGGCATGAAACTAACCTTACGTATACGACTTCTAAAAATAGGAGGTAAAAATGATAGAATTTGAAAGACCAAATATTAAATGCTTAGAGATAGATAACGAAAATAATTATGCGAAATTTGTTTGTGAGCCATTAGAACGTGGTTACGGAGTAACAATAGGAAATTCTTTAAGAAGAATTTTACTTTCTTCCTTACCAGGTGCTGCTATCACAAGCGTAAAAATAGAAGGCGTAGTTCATGAGTTTTCTACTATACCTAATGTAGTAGAAGATGTACCAGAGATAATTGTGAATTTAAAACAAGTTAGATTAAAATTACATGACAATGAAGAAAAGAGCATCAGAATAGACTATAAAGGAGAAGGAGAGGTAAAAGCAGGAGACATTATTACAGATAGTACTGTAGAAGTTTTAAATCCAGATTTACATATTGCAACTTTATCAGAAGGCGCACACCTTCAAATAGAAATGACAGCTAATATGGGAAGAGGATATAATTCTGCTGAAAAGAATAAAAAAGATAATCAACCTTTAGGAGTTTTACCAATTGACTCTATCTATACACCAGTAAAGAAAGTAAACTATGCTGTAGAAAATACAAGAGTTGGACAAAACATCGATTATGATAAATTAACGATTGAATTATGGACAGATGGAAGTTTAGCTCCTTATGAAGCATTAAGCTTGGCAGCAAAAGTAATGACTGGACATCTAGAATTATTTATCGATTTATCAGAAACTGCTAAAAATACGCAAGTAATGATAGAAAAAGAAGAAAATAAGAAAGAAAAAGTATTAGAAATGTCTATTGAGGATTTAGAATTATCTGTAAGATCCTTCAACTGCTTAAAGAGAGCAGGAATCTCTACAGTAGAAGATATTACAAATAAGACAGAAGCCGAAATGATGAAAGTGAGAAATTTAGGAAAGAAATCCTTAGATGAGGTAACTTATAAATTACATTCCTTAGGATTAGACTTTGCTAAAGAAGAAGAGTAAAATTAGAAAAAGGAGGAAACAAAGTTGGCAACGAATAGAAAATTAGGTAGAACAACAGACATTCGTTTAGCTATGCTAAGAAGTCAATTAACAGATTTAATTTTGCATGAAAAAATAGAAACAACAGAAGCTAGAGCTAAAGAAGTAAAAGCAATGGCAGATAGTATAATTGCTTTAGCAGTTAAAGAAAAAGATAACTTTGAAAAAGTAAAAGTAAAAGTTGTAAAAGCAAAATTAGATAGCAAGGGAAATAAAGAAACAGAACTTGTAAAAAGCAAAAATGGTAAAGAATATTTAAGAGTTGTAAAAGAAGAAACAACAGAAGAAAGACAAAAAGATATGCCATCTAGATTAAATGCAAGAAGAAAAATGATGAAAATGCTTAATAAAGTAAAAGACGAAAAAGGAAATAACATTGATTTACCTGCTAAATTATTTAATGAAATAGCACCAAAATACGAGGGAAGAGTTGGAGGATACACACGTATTATCAAAACAGGACCACGTAGAGGAGATGCAGCAGAAGTAGTTATTTTACAATTAGTATAAAGAAAATGAACTTTGGGGACGTTCCTTAAAGTTCATTTTTTGGGAGAAAAGCCCCAGAAATATCAGAGATGATTGTGAAACTTTAAGAATAATGTCAAAATTATGGAAATAAGTAACCAGCAAAAAGCGAAAATAAAAAATAAGAAAAAGAAAGATAGAGGTATAATCCTTCTCGTAAGAAAGAAAAGCGAGGAGGATTTTGTCATGTCAAAACAAAAGAAAAATCAAAGAGGGATTACTTTAATTGCATTGGTGGTAACTATCATTGTGTTAATGATTTTAGCTGGTGTAAGTATTAACATGATAGTAGGAGACAATGGATTGTTAACAAAGGCACAAGATGCAGCAGATATATATGAACAGGCAAGTAGTAATGAACAAAGTGCACTAGATAGTTTAGAAGAGATAATGAATGGATATTTAAATGATGATAATCAAGGAGAAAAAACATTAGTAGAAATGTATGACTCAGGAGAATTAAATATAGGCGATTATGTAGATTATAAAAATCCAACAAGTGGAAGTTATACAGCATATGCAACAGACACAGGAGTGGATGATGAAGGTTTTGAATTTAACGCTTATATAACAGATCAAGTATATGATGTTTCAAATAACCAATTAAATTGGAGAGTACTAGGTAAAGATGAAACTACCGGAGGAATCAAATTAATAGCAGGAAGTCCAATGAAAAGTAATACTGTGATACAAGGAGTAGATGTGCCATATTTATTTATGTATGGAGCAAAGGCATATGTAAATGGACTAGGCATATTAAATGATATAGGAGCGCTATATAAAAATGAATATGCAATAGATGCTAGAAGTGTAAATATTGAAGATATTAATGCTATAACTGGCGTGGAAACAGAAGAGAATATAAAAAATGTAAATTTAAGTGTATATATAAACGGACTACAGTATGGAACACCATATAATTATACAAATCAATATACACCAGAAAGCTGGATAAATGGCAAAAATACAACAGAAATATCAGGAACGGTTGATGGATATGCCTACTTAGTGAATACACAAATAGATTCATATCCATATGTGACAGTATCCAATACAAGAGCTTATGAGATGTTGTTTGATAATATAGAATATCAAACAGGAAAAAATTATTGGCTGGCATCATTTGGAACATATGCTTATCAAAATTTTGTTGGATTTAGTTTAAGTATGGTTGCTGAAAATTTAAAAATTTCTAATATGAGTACCAGTGGTTGTTTTGCTGGAATGATGTCTTTTTTTGACTCAGATGATGGTGCTAGTTATGGATATTATGCAGGCGTACGTCCAGTAGTTATTTTAAATCCTAATGTTACACAGGAGCAGATACCAGTAATAGAAGATCAAACAGAAGAAACATGGAATGTTTCAGGAAATTGAGACTCAAACATCCATAAAAACGGATTGTGAAGCTGTAACTTTGAGAGAAAAGCTGTATAGATGTTTTAAGTTATATCCCACTTAATCCCCTCGCATTTTTAGATATGTTTCAGAAATGTAGAGGCTTTAAGTGGGATATAACTTTTATTTTCAAAAACTTGCTATTTTCTATCAAATATAGTAAAATAGCAATAGAAAAAAGAAGAGGAAAAGAGAAAATGCAAAAGTTTTTTGTAGAAGAAAATCAAATAGACAGAAATCAAGTAGTTATTCAAGGTACCGATGTGAACCATATAAAAAATGTGCTTAGAATGAAAACAGGAGATATTCTCTTAGTAGGAAATAAGCAAACAAAAGAAACTTATTTGGTAGAAATAACAAGTGTGCAGGCAGAAAATATTGGGTGTAAAATCAAAGAAAAACAGCAGGAAAAGAAAGAGCAAGTAGCAATAACTTTATATCAAGGATTGCCAAAAGCAGATAAATTGGAATGGATTATACAGAAAACTACAGAAATAGGAATACATAGTATTGTACCTGTTATCACAGAAAGAACTATTGTAAAATTAGACCCAAAAGATAAAACAAAAAAGCAAGATAGATGGCAGAAAATAGCAGAAGTGGCTGCGAAACAATGCAAAAGAAGTGATATACCAGAAATAAAAGGTATACGAACATTAGAAGAAATAGGACAAGATATAAAAGAATACGATATATTTTTGATTGCTTATGAAGAAGAAAAAGCAAATACGTTAAAATATTGTTTAAGAAGAAGCATAGAATTAGAGAAAGAAATAAAAAATGTAGGGATATTTATTGGACCTGAAGGAGGAGTTTCCATAAGAGAGATAGAAAAGTTAAAGTCTTATGGAGAAAACGTAAAATGTGTTACCTTAGGGGATAATATTTTAAGAACAGAAACTGCTCCTATGGTAATGCTAGCAAATATCTTATATGAATTTATGGATGGAAAAGGCGAAAAAGGTTACTAGGTTACCTTTTTCGAATTATCAGAAAAAACAATAATTTTATATAAAAAATACTTTTGGAGAAAAACCTAAATTTCAGAAGAAAGGAAATTAAGTTTAGTGAAAAAGAAACAAGAAAGCAAAAGAGAAGAAGAGAAAAAAATAACAGAGAAAGAGCAAAAAGAAAAAAAAGTAGAAGAAACAAATAAGCAAGCAAATGATATAGAAGAGAATGCAAAAAAGAAAGAAATAGAGCCAGATACAATAGAAGAAACAGAAGAAATTATTATTCAAGAAGCAGAACAAAATAGTTTAATTGACCAAAAAGCATTAGAACAAAAACAGCTAGAGGCAATAGAAAATGAAAGAAAAAAACAAAAAACAATTTCCAAAGTAAGAAAAGAAAAGATCGATAAAAATATTTTAGAAAATCTTTGTTTTGGTATAGCTTTTCTTTTCTATTTTATCTTTTTAAATTTAGGGGCAATGCATATTAGACCAGAAGTATATTTAGTAGATTTAAAAGTATTTAGTTTAGTTTCTATTGCTATTACCATAGGCACTTACGAAAGAGCTTATCATAAAGATAGTGGAAGAATTGCTATTCACGGAATAGAACTAATGGTGCTTTCTATTATTACGCTAATAGCCTTATACATTCAACAAACCTATCCAGCTATATTAACAGACATTTTAAATGCAGTAGCTGTATTATATGCCGTATATTTTGTTATGAAAAGTATTATTGTACATTTGGAAATGAAAAAAGTAGCTTTAAAAAGAGCAAGTGATATTAGAAAAATTACACATATAGAGGAATAGAAAAGAGGTTAAACAAAATGAAAAGTATGACAGGTTATGGAAGAGCAAGCCTAGAAAAAGAAAATAGAAATTATCAGATAGAAATGAAGTCCGTAAATCATAAATATAGTGATATTACCATAAAATTACCTAAAACCCTAACCTACTTAGAAGATAAAATGAAAAAGCAAATAGGAGCAAGTATTTCTAGAGGAAAAGTAGATGTATTTGTTACTTTTGAAAATAATAGTGGAGAAGGAAAAGACATTATTGTTAACCATGAAATGGTAAAAAAATATATGAATGCTTTTTATACATTAGCAGAAGAAAATCAATTGGCACTATCTATTCCTGTTACAGAAGTTATTAAATTGCCAGAGGTTTTAAGCGTGCAGACAAAAGAAACAAAAGAGGATGTAATTGAGCAAGAAGTGATGGCATGTTTGCAAGAAGCTATCCAGCATTTTATAGAAATGAGAGAAGTAGAAGGCAGTAAAATAAAAGAGGATTTGCTAGGTAGAGTAGAGCAAGTAGAGAAAGAAATTCTAAAATTTTCTGAATATTCTGCTGGACTTGTAGAAGAATATGTAGTAAAATTAAGACAGAGAGTAAAAGATATGTTGCAATCGGATGAAATAGAAGAATCTAGAATTGCACAAGAGGCAGTTATTTTTGCAGATAGAACATCTATTGAAGAAGAAGTAACAAGACTAAAGAGTCATGTCATGCAAATGAAGAATTTATTAGAAGAGAAAAAGCCAGTTGGTAAAAAGATGGATTTTTTAATACAAGAAATGAATAGAGAAGTAAACACAATTGGTTCCAAATCGGCTAATTTGGAGATTACAAATTTAGTAATAGACCTAAAGACCATGTTAGAAGATATAAGAGAACAAATACAAAACATAGAATAGAAATATATCAAATGGCAAATTATTTATTCTTAAGTTTAGGAAAAATGTTTCCTAAGAAAAGGAGGTAAATTCTATGCAATTAGTGAATATTGGTTTTGGAAATATTGTATCAGGTAACAGAATTATTGCTATTGTTAGTCCAGAATCTGCACCTATCAAAAGAATTATGCAAGATGCCAGAGAAAATGGAACAGCAATTGATGCTACATATGGAAGAAAAACAAGAGCTATCCTTATTATGGATTCAGGGCATATTATATTTTCAGCTGTACAGCCAGAGACAGTAGCTGCCAGGTTTGCAAAAGAAGGAAAAGAAAGCTTAGCGTTAGATGAAAAAATTTAAAAGAAAGAGGGAGTTAAAATGATAGTAAAACCAACAACAGCAGAACTTATGACAAAAACAGATAGTAAATTTAGATTAGTAATTGCAACGGCAAGACGTGCAAGACAAATAGCAGCAGGAAGTGAAATACTAACAGATGTAAATGAGCAAGCACCAGTTACCATTGCTGCAAACGAAATTGCAGAGGGTAAGGTGAAAATTTTATGTTAGTATTACTTTCGGGGGTATCAGGAGCAGGAAAAGATACCATAAAAAAAGAATTAATTAAAAGAATGGAAAATGTGGTATCTCTTCCTTCTTTTACGGATAGACCACCAAGACCGGGAGATGTACCAGGACAAACTTACCATTTTGTATCTACTGAGGAATTTGAAACAATGATAGAAAATCAGGAACTATATGAATATAATGTACACCATGAACATTACTATGGCACGTCTAGAAAATTGATGAACGAAAAAATACAAAGTGGAAAAATTATTGTAAAAGATATTGATGTCAATGGAGTAGAAAATTTAATTCAACTACTAAAACAAGATACCAAAGTGGTTACTATTTTTTTAAGAGTACCAAAGGATATTTTAATGAAACGTTTGCAAAGGCGTATTGATAAGCCAAGTATTAAAGAAATACAACTTCGTTTAAATCGTTTTGATTATGAAGAGTCACGTATTGATATGTATGATTATGTGATTAAAAATAACAATTTAGAAAAGAGTGTACAAATTATTCAAACGATTATAGAAAATGAATATGCTTTGAAAGAAGCAGAATTTTAGAGAAAAGCTGCAAGTGTGAGATGTACCTTGCAGTTTTATAATACTTGCAAAAATTATGTTTACGTGATATAATTAATTTATTCCACAATAGTGTGGAGAAAATATATATAAAGGAGGAACTAAAGATGTTTGAGAAGAGGTGCATTTGCCCTAATCAGAAGTGTTTGGGAGAAGGTTATCGGGATGAGAACGGAGTACTGAGTTATCAGTGCGCTGGGAATTGCTCCTTATATAAGCAGAAACATTCCGAAAACACAGAGACGATGCATGTTAAGCCGAGGGCCAATCGTCCGAAGGCAAAACTTTGAAAACTGAATAAGGTTCCGCAAGGAGGGAGAGCGTTGGTTTCTCCCTCTTTTGTATAACATTTATAAAATTGGCAAAAATAATTGACATAATATGTAAAAAATAGTATAATTACATTGTCGCAAAAAGTAAAAGCTCTAGAGAGGAGAAAATTATGAAAAAACTGAATGAGGAAAATGCTCGTCGGTTGTGGTCTGAGGGTAATATTATTTGCGCTTGGACAAAGCAGAAATCCTTTGAGGTAGGCAGCTGGGAAGAGGTCTACCAGCTAAAGGATGAAGCAACAAAGAGAGGAGAAGAAGTGAACTTTTATCTACTCTCCTCACAAACAATTCCAAAGAAGGCACAAGAAATTTCTTTGGAAGAGGCTCTTGCCTTCTTTTCCAAAAAAGAAGGAGAAGAAATGCCAAAAGAAGGGAAAACGCTCCTTTGCAAAATGGATGGCTGGGCAGGTGCTTTGAACATCATTCAAACATCCCAGCAGTGGCAGGAGCAAGAAATCAGCCAGCAAGTAGGACAGATGAAAAGGATAGTAACCTTATACAGACAAGCTGCTATCAAAAAGAAAGGCATAAAGTTCTACAGGCTGAATGATTAGCACTAAGGGTACCTAGAAAATCAAGATTAACGATTTTTTAGGTACCTTTTTCTTGTTTCTTCTTACAAAATTTGATATACTAATGCAAGAAAAAAGAAGAGGAAGAAGAAAATTGATAGCAGAAGTAATATTAAATAATAGTGCAAGAGATTTAAATAGAACATTCGACTATGAGGTTCCAGAAGCTATGCAAAATATGGCAAAAATAGGAGCCTATGTTTTAGTGCCTTTCGGACAGAGAAAAACACTAGAAGAAGGTTTTATTATTGGATTAAAAGAACAATCTTCTTTTCAAACAAAAGAGATTGCCAAAATAGAAAATCAAAATGCTTTAACCAAAGAGCAAGTAGAAATTGCTAAATGGATGGCAAAAAGATACTTTTGCAATCTATCGGATTGCATCAAATTAATGTTGCCTCCAGGAAGCATGAAAAAAAAGGTAGAAAACCGCATAAAAGAAAAAACAGCGAATTTTGTAGACTTGGCAAAAGAAAGAGAAGAAATTGAGTGGGAGATAGAAACCAAACAAATTACATCTCCAAAGCATATTCGTTTGTTGAAATTTTTGATAGATAATGGGGAAACCAATATTTCTGATTTATCCCTTTTCACAGAGGTATCCAAAGCAGTGATGAAAACTTTGCAAAAAAATGGATATATTACCATAGAAGAAAAAGAAGTACAGAGAAATCCATTTAAGTTATATGATAGAAAGGAAAAAACAGAAAAGCTACCACTAACACCAGAACAACAAAGAGCTTTTGAAGAAATAGAAGAAGCCATAGATGATAAGATGCATGCAGAATATCTTTTATTTGGGGTAACAGGTTCACGGAAAAACAGAAGTCTATATGCAACTGATAGAAAAAGTATTAAAGCAAGGACAGAGTAGCATTTTACTAGTACCAGAAATTTCCTTAACACCACAAATGGTGGATAGATTTATTCATCGTTTTGGAGAAGAAAAAATTGCCGTTTTGCATAGTAAGTTGTCTATAGGGGAAAGATATGATGAGTGGAGACGTATTCAAAGAGGAGAGGCACAAATTGTAATAGGAGCACGTTCTGCTATATTTGCCCCTGTCAAAGATTTAGGTATTATCATTATTGACGAAGAACATGATACCTCTTATCAGTCCGAAATGTCACCAAGGTATGATGCAAAAGAAGTAGCAAGAAAGATAGCTAAGGAAAAGGAAGTGCCTTTGGTGTTAGGAAGTGCTACTCCATCTATGACGACCTATTACCAAGCACAAAAAGGCAATATAGCATTATTAGAACTAACGAAAAGAGCCAATAGCTCCCATCTTCCAACAGTAGAAATTGTAGATATGAGAGAGCAACTTGCCAAAGGAAATCGTTCTATGCTTAGTACACAGTTATATACAGCAGTAGAAGAGAATTTAAAAAACAAGAGGCAAACGATTTTATTTTTAAACAGAAGAGGTTATTCTACTTTTATTATGTGTAGAGATTGTGGTTATACCTTAAAATGCAAAAATTGTGATATTACCTTAACTTATCATTTGAGAGAAAATAAATTAAAATGTCATTATTGTGGATACGAAGAAAAGGTGGCTACCATATGCCCTAACTGCCAAAGTAAAAATATTCGTTATTTTGGATCTGGAACCCAAAAATTAGAAGAAGAAATTCATAAAATATTTCCTATGGCGACCACAATTCGTATGGATGCAGATACTGTTAGCAAGAAAAATGGACATGAAGTGATATTAGAGAAATTTAAAAATGAAAATATTGATATTTTAATAGGAACACAAATGGTGGTAAAAGGGCATCATTTTCCTAATGTTACTTTGGTAGGGGTTATGGCAGCAGATAGTAGCTTAAATATAGAGGACTTTAGAGCCAATGAAAGAACTTTTCAGATTTTAACCCAGGTAGCAGGAAGAGCAGGAAGAGAAAGCTTGCCAGGTAAAGTTCTTGTACAAACCTATAATCCAGATAGCTTAGCTATACAGTATGCTGCAAAACAAGATTACAAGGCTTTTTACCAAACGGAAATAGGTATTAGAAAACAGTTGAAATATCCACCATTTTGCGATATAATAATGATTGGAATACAAGGAAAAGACGAAAACAAAGTGATAGAAATAGCACAAAATTTATATGAATATTATAAAATTCAAATGCAAGAACAAAAATTAGGCATTTTATTATATAGACCAGTAGTATCGCCTATTACACAAATTAAAAAGCAATTTCGTTTTCGTATTCTAATCAAATGTTTATATGATGAAAAAATTAGAGATTTCTTACAACAAGGGTTAGACTATATGCAAAAGAAAATAAAAGAGGAAACAAGGATTATTATAGAAATAAATCCTAATAATATGTTATAGAAAGGAAGATAGACAATGGCAATACGTACAATTCGCGAAGAAGGAGACGAAATTTTAAGAAAAAAATCCAGAGAAGTAGAAAAAATTGACGATAGAATCAAAGAATTAATAGAAGATATGATAGAAACGATGCACAAATATAATGGAGTAGGCTTGGCAGCAGTACAAGTAGGTATATTAAAAAGAATTATTGTGATTGATTTGTACGATGGAAAAGAACCTTTACGTTTAATTAATCCAGTCATTGTAAAAGCAAAAGGAGAGCAAGAAGTAGAAGAAGGCTGTTTAAGTTTCCCAAATAAATATGCGAAATTAATTAGACCTGCAGAAGTAACAGTAGAAGCAATGGATAGCAATGGAAAGAAAATAAAAATTCATGCCAAAGGATTATTAGCACAGGCACTAGCTCATGAAATAGATCATTTAAATGGAATTGTATTTACAGACCTTATGATACCGGGCACGCTGGAATATGTAGAGCCAAGCGAAGAAAAATAAGGAAACCTTTGGTGAAAATAGAGTTTAGAAAGAAGAGGTGCGCAGAGAGATATGTTAAAAGTACTTTTTATGGGAACGCCAGATTTTGCGTTAGAATCGTTAAAAGCAATTGATGAGGCAGGCTACCCTATTTTAGGAGTAGTAACCAATCCAGATAGACCCAAGGGAAGAGGTATGAAAATGATTGCTTCTCCTGTGAAGGAATATGCTTTGCAAAGAGGTTTTTCAGTGGAACAGCCAGAAAAAATTAGAAATAATGAGGACTTTATTCAAAAAATAAGACAAATGCAACCAGATGTGATTTGTGTGGTAGCTTACGGAAAAATTTTGCCAAAACAAATATTAGAAATACCAAAGTTTGGTTGTATAAATGTACATGGATCCCTACTACCACAATATAGAGGAGCGGCACCTATTCAATGGGCAGTTATTAATGGAGAAAAAGTAACGGGTGTAACTACCATGTATATGGATGTAGGTATGGATACGGGTGATATGATTTTAAAAGAAGAAGTAGCTATAGGAGAAGAAGAAACCACAGGAGAACTTTGGGAGAGACTTTCTAAAATAGGAGGAAAACTACTAGTAAAGACATTAGAACAAATAGAAAAAGGAACAGCCAAAAGAGAAAAACAAGGAGACGATTTTTCTATAGCACCTATGCTGGATAAATCCATAGCAAAAATAGATTGGGAAAGTCAAACAGCAAAGCAAATTAAAGACCTAGTAAGAGGTCTAAACCCTATTATGGGAGCTTATACTTTTCATAACGGAAAAAAAATAAAATTTTGGAGAGTAAAAGTATTAACGGAAGAAGAAATTATGCTTCTATTTCCAGATTTAATAGAATATAGTTACAAAATGAAAGATATTATGCCAGGAACAATCCTTTTTTCCTCCGATAAAAAAGGCTTATATGTAATGGCAAAGGAAGGAATACTAGAAATAGTTGAATTACAAGGGGAAAATGCAAAAAGAATGAAAGCAACAGATTTTTTAAGAGGAAATGAATTGCCAGTAGGAACTGTATTAGAATAAGTAGTATTGTAAATAGAACCAAAACAAAAATATTAAGAAATTAATAAAAAATTTTTTAAAAAAACTGTTGTAAAACAAGCAAGATATTGGTATACTAATAATAGCAAAAAACAAAAGGAAAAATAAGGAGGTAAATGATATGGAAAACGAAGAGATAAAAAATGAAAATGAAGAAGTAAATGGACAAGAAGAAATTGCATTATCCGATAATGATACAAATGAAATTAGAATAGCAGATGATGTAGTTGCTGTTATTGCAGGTGTTGCTGTGTCAGAAGTAGCAGGTGTTGCTGAGATGGCAGGAGGATTTGCAGGAGGCATTACAGAAGTTTTAAGTGGAAAGAAAAATTTAGCGAAAGGTATTAAAGTAGAAGTAGGAGACAAAGAGACAAAAATAGACGTAAACATTATTGTAGAATATGGTGTAAGAATTCCAGATGTAGCATTTGAAATTCAAAACAGAGTAAAAAAGGCAGTAGAGAGTATGACAGGGCTAAAAGTAGTAGAAGTAAATGTGCATGTGCAAGGTGTTAATACAGAGGCTAAGGAAGAACAAGAAAATAAAGACGATAAACAAGGTATGTAACAGGTAAAAGCAGGATGCGTCTTTTGGGGCATACTGCTTCTTTTTCTTTGCAGAAGGTTTATAGGTACAACCTTAAAAACCTAAATTAAGGAATAAGGAATGTGATAAAAATGAAGATATTAGATAAAATAGGATTAGCTTTATTTTCCACGTTAATGTTAATTATATGTGTTATGACGTGTGTTGTTATTTTTGGATGGATTGATTTAGATGCCATTCATGAAATGATAACAATTGCACTAAATGATGTAACTACTTCTAATATTATTTTAATAATTTCTGTATTATTAGCATTACTTGCTATTAAATGTATTTTCTTTAATGCAGATGACAAAGAAGTTGGTGGAGTAAAAGATGGTATTTTGCTACAAAATGCAGATGGACAACTTGTTATCTCTAAAAATACATTAGAAGAATTAGTAAATAATGTAGTAAGAGGATTTGATAGTGCTGAAAACGTATCTGCAAGAATAGTATTAGATAAAGAAAGAAATTTAATTGTAAATGTTATTTTAGATGTGAAAGAAACTGCCGTGATTAAAGAATTATCCAATAATTTACAAACAAAAATTAAAAGTGCTATTAAGAAAGCATCTGACTTAGAGGTAAAAGAAGTAAATATTAGTGTAAAAGAATTACAACCAGAAAATACAGTGGTGGTAAATAGTGGAGAAAAGGATATATCATAAGCTTAGCTTTAACAGAAAGGAATGAAATAAATAATGAATGATTTTAAAGGATTTATTATGAAATACCGCGGAGCCATCATAGGAGCGTTAATTGCTATTTTGCTTTTATGTACAGGTTTTTATAAATTAATTATAGGCATTATTTTAGTATTTATAGGAATTTATGTAGGAAACTATGTACAACTGAATAAAGAAGACGTAAAAGAAAAATTGAAAAGATGGATAGATAAAATGTAAAAGTAACAACTACCTTTTTAAACTCAGGCAAGAAAGGAATGTCTTTTGAAATGAAAAGAACAGAATTAAGAGAACTAACATTCAAATTAATATATAGCGAAATGATACAAAAGCAATTAGACGAGGAAGAAATAGCCAATTTTTATGAAGAAAATAAGATAGAAGCATTAGAAGATAAGGCATATGTTCAGGAAATTTGGAACGGAATTCATGAGAAAGAAACAACTATTTTAGAGGCAATAAAAACAAACTTAAAAGAGGCATGGAGCATAGATCGTATTGCAAAAATAGATTTGGCTATTTTAAAACTTGCTATTTACGAAATGGTATATAGTAAAACGCCCTATAAAGTAGTGATTAATGAAGCGGTGGAACTTGCTAAAAAATATGGAGACGATAATGCAAAAGCGTTTATCAATGGAATTTTAGCAAGTATTGTAAAAGAGGAAAATTTAGCATAAGGAGAATGCGAAAGATGACATATCAGGCAATTACAGTTACAGAGCTAAATCAATATGTAAAAGGAAAATTTGAAGAAGATGCCTTTTTACAAAATGTATTGGTAAAAGGAGAAATTTCTAATTTTAAGCATCATTATACAGGACATATGTATTTTACATTAAAAGACGAAAAATCTCTAATAAAATGTGTTATGTTTAAAACGTATACTGGTCATTTGCAATTTGTACCAAAAGATGGTATGAAAGTAATGGTATTAGGAACGGTGTCTGTTTTTGAAAGAGATGGTGTATACCAAATTTATGCAAAAGCCATGCAACAAGAAGGTATAGGAGATTTACATGCAGAATTTGAAAAACTAAAAGCTAAATTAGAACAAGAAGGATTGTTTGAGCAAAGCCATAAAATCAAGATTCCTTTTATGCCTAAAACTATTGGTGTGCTTACTTCTAATACGGGAGCCGTTATTAGAGATATTATCAATGTCTCAACGAGAAGAAATCCGAATGTACATATTCGTTTATTACCAGTACCAGTGCAAGGGCAAGGAGCAGCTGAGAAAATAGCAGAGGCAATTCAAAGAATGAATGAAGAAAATTTGGCAGATGTGATTATTCTGGCAAGAGGAGGAGGTTCCTTAGAGGATTTATGGCCATTTAATGAAGAAATAGTAGCAAGAGCAATATATGCCTCAAGATTACCAATTATATCAGCAGTGGGGCATGAAACAGATTTTACCATTGCAGATTTCGTAGCAGACTTAAGAGCGCCTACACCATCTGCTGCTGCAGAATTAGCAGTTCCAAATATAAACGAAGTAGCTGAAAAAATAAAAACTTTAGAAAATAGACAAAAATTAGCTTTAAAAAAACAATTAGAATTAAAGAGCCTACGTTTTCAAAAATGTATGGCAA
The DNA here is from genome assembly GCA_944386655.1 of uncultured Clostridia bacterium. Taxonomy (GTDB): domain Bacteria; phylum Bacillota; class Clostridia; order TANB77; family CAG-508; genus UMGS1663. The sequence continues at coordinate 136,279 of CALXBX010000009.1, forward strand.
GCAAAGTGTATAAAGATCCTTATGGAAATATTAACGAAAAATATATGTTATTAGATAAATATTTCAAACAATTAGTAACAGGACTACAGAACAAAGTAAAAGATGAAAAAACAAAAATGGTAGAGCAAATAGCAAAACTAGATGCATTAAGTCCTTTGAAAACATTGGCAAGAGGTTATGGCATTATAACCAAGGAAAAACATCTAGTAAAGAGTGTAAAACAACTAGAAAAAGGAGACAATATAACGCTTACTCTTGCAGATGGTAAAGTGCCAGCAATAGTGGAATAAGAAATGACATTTACCAATTGGAAATATGTATTCAAAGATGAAAACGACAAGAATTAAAAGAAAACGTCTAATAGCAATAAAGTGAATAGGAGGAAACTAATTTGAAAAAAAATATAGGAATGATAATTCTTGCTATTGTTATCATTATTATAGCAGCTATCTTAATTGTATGGTTTGCTTTTCCAAGTCCTCACAAAACAAATGAGACAATAGGCACGGCAGTAGCCGGAAATGAACTAGAAGAAGAACCTATAGAAAATGTTATAGAGAATATACAAGAAAATGTGCAAGAAAATACACAAGCAAATGAAACAATACAAATACCAGTAGAAGAAAATACACAAACACAAAATGAAGTAGAAAATACTTCTTCAGAAACATTTGAGGAGAGTCCAGAAACAGAAGAAGAAAGAGCCATTGCCATAGCAAGAGGAGATTATGGAAGTACAGAGAATGTAAAATTCGGTGTAGAAGGCATACAAGCAGACGGTAGGTATATTGTGTCTGTAAGGGATAGTAACACTACAGAAGCACTAGTATATTATACGATTGATGTGGCAGCAGGAACTTTTGAAAAAAGAGAAATGAATTAAAGATATAAGAGCTTTCCTAGTAAATGTAGCTAGAGTGTTTTAGAGAGGAAGGAACAAAAACTATGAAAAAAGAAGAAATACCATTTGAAGAAGCAATGACAAAATTAGAAAGTATTACAGCAGAATTAGAGAAGGGTAATTTAAGCTTAGAAGAGTCTATGACAAAATTTGAAGAAGGCATGGAACTATCCAAAACATGTAATGCAATATTACAAAATGCTGAAAAGAAAATTACCATTTTATTAGAGGAAAATGGAACGTTAAAAGAAGAAAATTTTGATCCAACTAAAGGAGAAGAAAGCTAAAAATAAACAATTAGAAAGAAGGACAAAAGGGGTATTACAATGGAATTTTGGGAACAATATCGTTATTTAATTACACCATTTGCTGTATGGTTTGGAATACAGCTATTTAAATTAATATGGGATTTAGTAGAAACAAAAAAATTTAATTTTAAAAGAATATTAGGAGCTGGTGGAATGCCAAGTTCCCATTCGGCAGTAGTAACTTCATTAACTACTATGGTAGGAAGAGCATATGGGATAGAATCTCCTATTTTTGCTATAGCAGTTGTTTTTTCTATTGTAGTAATGTATGATGCTGCAGGAGTAAGAAGAGCAGCAGGAAAGCAGGCAGAATTGTTGAATAAAATAGTAGAAACACCGGGACTTACTGGTGTAGAAGTGTCCGGGAAATTAGTAGAAGTTTTAGGACATACGCCAAAGCAAGTTTTTGTTGGGGCTTTAATTGGTATTATAGTAGGATTGATTGTATAAACTGGGTTTTTAGAAAATCCGGTTTATTTCATAGTATAAGGTTCGTTTGGTAGCTTATGTGTCACTAAAAAATTTCTGAATATACATATTTACATAGAATAGTACAATTAGAAAGAAAGGGTGGAGAAAAGATGGAGGATATAGAAATTGCTAAAAAAGTAGAATTAAAACCAATTTCGCAGGTAGCAAAAGAGATAGGATTAAGAGAAGATGAAATAAGTTTATATGGTAAGTGGAAAGCCAAAATTTCATTGGATGTACAAAATAGACTAAAAGAACAGAAAAAAGGAAATTTAGTTTTAGTAACTGCTATTAATCCTACTCCATTAGGAGAGGGAAAAACAACCATATCCATAGGGTTAGCAGATGGTTTAAGAAAAATAGGAGAGAAGTCTATCTTAGCCTTAAGAGAACCATCCTTAGGTCCTGTATTTGGCATAAAAGGAGGAGCAACTGGTGGCGGTTATGCACAAGTAGCACCTATGGAAGACATTAATCTTCATTTTACAGGGGATATCCATGCTATTACGTCTGCTAACAATTTATTAGCTGCTATGATAGATAATCATATTTTTCAAGGAAATGACTTACATATAAAAGAAGTAACATGGAAAAGATGCATGGACTTAAATGATAGACAACTTAGAAAAGTAGAAGTAGGACTATCGGGAGAAAAAAACATGGTACCAAGAGAAGATGGCTTTGATATCACGGTGGCATCAGAAATTATGGCTATTTTATGCCTAGCAAAAGATAGAGAAGATTTAAAAAGAAGGCTAGGAAATATTATTATAGGATATAATGAAGAAGAAAACCCAGTAAAGGCAAGAGATTTAAAGGCAGAAGGAGCAATGGCAGTTTTATTAAATGATGCCATAGAGCCAAATCTAGTGCAAACTTTAGAGCATACACCAGCCATTATTCATGGAGGGCCATTTGCCAATATTGCCCATGGATGTAATAGTATTATAGCCACAAAATTAGGCATGTCTTTAGCAGATTTTTGTGTGACAGAGGCTGGTTTTGGAGCAGATTTAGGAGCAGAAAAATTCTTGGATATAAAATGTAGAAAAACAGGAATTAGACCAAATGTAGTGGTAATTGTGGCAACATTAAAGGCATTAAAATACCATGGAGGAGCAGAAAAAGAACATATACAAGAAGAAAATAAAGAAGCATTGGCAAAAGGTATGAAGAATTTAATCAAGCATATTCATAATATGCAAAATGTATATCATCTACCAGTTATTGTAGCAATTAACCGCTATTCATCCGATACTAAGGAAGAAATAGAATATTTAGAAAATAGTATAAAAGAGCAAACAAAGGAAGAAGTACAGGTAAGTTTAGTAGAAGCTTGGGAAAAAGGGGGAGAAGGAGCTAAGGATTTAGCTAGAAAAGTAGTACAAATATGTGAAAAGTCAAAGAACTGGGAACCATTAAAATACTGTTATGAATTAGAAGAATCAATAGAAGAAAAAATAGAGAAAATAGCAACTAAAATTTATGGGGCAGAGAAAGTAGAATATACTAAAGAAGCAATTGACCAAATGAATAAAATAAAAGAAATGGGATATGGAAATTTACCAGTTTGCATTGCAAAAACACAAAATTCTTTGTCAGATGACCCAAAAAATATAACGGATCAGACACCGTATACAATACATGTAAAAGAAGTACAATTGAGGGCAGGAGCAGAATTTATTGTAGCCATTACAGGAAAAATTATGACAATGCCAGGACTTCCAAAACATCCAGCAGCAGAAAATATTACATTAGATGAGAGAGGAAACGTAATAGGGATTTTTTAACATACTTTTGTGAAAAATATGTGAAAATTAAAAAAAGAGTATTGACTTTTTGTTGAAATGGGTATACATTATTAGCAGTCTAAGATGAAGACTGCTAATTTTATATAATGTTTTAAAAATGAGGAGGTAATGTAAAATGTTAAAACCATTAGCAGACAGAGTAATTATAAAGATGATAGAAAGTGAGGAAACAACAAAGAGCGGTATTATTTTAGCTGGAAATAGTAAAGAAAAACCTCAAATTGCTGAAGTAATTGCCGTAGGACCAGGTGGAGAAGTAGATGGAAAAGAAGTAAAAATGTACATTAAAAAAGGTGATAAAGTAGTAGTAAATAAATATGCTGGAACAGAAATAAAATACGAAGGAGAAGAATATATCATTGTAAAGCAAAGTGATATTTTAGCAATTGCAGAGTAAAAGACTAAATAGAAAAGTTTAAAAATTTTAAGGAGGAATGAAAAATGGCAAAACAAATTAAATTTGGTGAAGAAGCCAGAAAAAGTTTATTAAATGGTGTAAATCAGTTAGCAGATACAGTAAAGGTTACATTAGGACCAAAAGGAAGAAATGTAGTATTAGATAAAAAATTCGGAGCACCTCTTATTACAAACGATGGTGTTACAATTGCAAAAGAAATAGAATTAGATGACCCATTTGAAAATATGGGTGCACAACTTGTAAAAGAAGTTTCTACAAAAACAAATGACGTAGCAGGTGATGGAACTACAACAGCTACAGTTTTAGCACAAAGTATGATTAAAGAAGGAGTAAAAAATGTAGCAGCAGGTGGAGACCCAATGGCTATAAAAAGAGGTATGGATAAAGCGGTAGACGCATCTGTGGAAGCATTAAAGAAAATAAGTAGTCCAATCAATGGCAAAGAAGACATTGCAAGAGTTGCAAGCATTTCTGCTAATAATGAAGAAGTAGGAGAACTAATTTCCGAAGCTATGGAAAAAGTTTCTAAAGATGGAGTTATTACCATAGAAGAATCTAAAACTTCTAACACAGAATTAAATATTGTAGAAGGAATGCAATTCGATAAAGGATATGTTTCTCCATACATGGTAACAGATACAGAGAAAATGGAAGCTATTGTAGATAATCCATATATTTTAATTACAGATAAAAAAATTAGTAACATTCAAGAAATATTACCATTACTAGAAAATTTAATGCAACAATCTGGTAAATTAGTGATTATTTGTGATGATATAGAGCAAGAAGCTTTATCTACTCTTATCTTAAATAAATTAAGAGGAGTATTAAATGTAGTAGCTGTAAAAGCACCTGGATATGGCGATAAGAGAAAAGCTATGTTACAAGATATTGCTATCTTAACAGGTGGAGAAGTGATTACATCTGATTTAGGATTAGAATTAAAAGATACAACAATTGAACAATTAGGTAGAGCAAAACAAATAAAAGTACAAAAAGAAAATACTATCATTGTAGACGGAATGGGAGATAAACAACAAATAGCAGATCGTGTAGGACAAATTAAAGCACAAATAGCAGACGAAAAGAGCGAATTTGAAAAAGAAAATCTACAAGAAAGACTTGCAAAAATAGCAGGAGGCGTTGCTGTTATTGGTGTAGGTGCTGCAACAGAAGTAGAAATGAAAGATAAAAAATTAAGAATAGAAGACGCTTTATCTGCTACAAAAGCAGCAGTAGAAGAAGGAATTGTAGCAGGTGGAGGAACAGCTTACTTAAATATCATCCCAGAAGTAGAAAAGGAAGTAAATAAACTAGTAGGAGACGAAAAACTAGGAGCAAGTATTGTATTAAAAGCATTAGAAGAACCAGCAAAACAAATAGCAGTAAATGCAGGTTTAGAGCCAGCTGTTATTGTAGAAAAAGTAAAGAATAGTGAAAAAGGAATAGGATTTAATGCCGCAAACAATACTTACGAAGATATGAAGAAAGCCGGAGTAGTAGATCCTACAAAGGTGTCTAGAAGTGCTCTTCAAAATGCTGCATCTATTGCTTCGATGGTACTTACAACAGAAAGTATTGTAACTGATAAAAAAGAAGAAAATTGTAATTGTGCAAATCATGGAACAGAGGCAGACATGGGCGGAATGTATTAAAAATTGATTGAAGATTATGTTAAACTATGCTATAATATAAAATGTAGCATAGTTTTTTCTATAATTCGTTTAATTGGAATTATAGTAAGAAGTGTAAAAATAAGGAGGAAAGACAACATGTCAGAACAACGGATTGCAATTCAGTGTGCAGTAGAAGTAGACGAAGTGGAAGCTTTTACAAAAGAATATTTTTGCAATGACAAAATTATTTTTATGGACGTTTCCATGTTGAAAGTTAGAAAACTAAAAAGAATTGTAGAAAACAATTTGTTTTTTGGTAATACTATTTGGATTTCGTCAAAAACAATGCATACTGTACAAGAGCTAATGAAGAAAGGAGAAGAAAACATAAAAACTACAAATGCCAATATCCTTATTCATCTATGGGAAAGAAATAAGCAACAGATTACGGTTTTAGATATACAAACAGATGCGGATTTAGACTTTTTAGAGAAACATCAAGAGGTAATTCTGTATACTTCCAGTGAAAAGAAAAAAGAGTTGGCAAGAAAAAGAAAAATACATGTTAGATTCTATGATATTAATAATTGTGCAGATAAATATAATACAAAAGAATTTGATTTTCAAACATTAGGATGTACACAAAAGGATGAAGAACTCAATATGTATTATATTTTAAAAAAAGACGCTATCTCAAAGGAGGAAACGGAGAAAATAGTTTACAATAGGGAGACTATGGGAAATGTAGATTATCTCATAAAAAATAATCAAGAAAGACAATATATAGGGAGTAGGGATTTGGTCATAATAAAAGTAAAAAAAGATAGAATTATTACATTTATTGTGTATTTAGTGGTAAACAATCACCGTAAACACAATGTAATAAAATTATTGTGGACAGATATTCCTATACAAGGAAAACGTGATTGGTCTTATGTACCCAAGGAATTAATTCCTTTTGTAAAGGCTGAATTGTAATTTTACACAAGAGACTACAATGTGGTTTTTAGCTATTGGTAAATGAACTTACCAGTAGCTTTTTCTTTTTTACTTATAAAATGCATTGACACAAATAAAATATTATGCTTTAATTTACATATAAAAGTTTACAAGAAAAACAAATGAAAATAGAAGGGGAAAAAGATGGAGAATTTATATATTATTATTCCAGCATATAATGAAGAAGCAAATATTGCAAAAGTAGCTACAGAATGGCACGAAATTGTAAAAAAGCTAGGAAATGATTCTAAGCTAGTTATTATCAATGATGGTTCAAAAGATTCTACATTACCAATATTAGAAAATTTGCAAGAACAACTTACAAATTTAGTTGTTTTAAATAAAGCAAATGGAGGACATGGAGATACTATACTTTATGGCTATAAATATGCAATAGATCATCATGCAGATTATGTCTTTCAAACAGATTCTGATGGACAAACACTTCCAAAAGAATTTTGGGGATTTTGGGAAGAGCGTAAGAATTATAATGCTATTATTGGCTATAGAAAAAATAGAGAAGATGGAATTTCAAGAGTACTAGTAACTAAAGTTTTAAAGCTAGTTTTATTTGGTATTTTTCATCTAAATATTACAGATGCCAATACTCCTTTTAGATTAATAGAGAGAGAAACGCTTAAAAAATATTATGCTATGATTCCAGAACATTTTAATTTATCTAATGTAATGCTAACTGTATTATTAATGCATAATAAAGAAAAAGTAGAATTTAAAGAAATTACATTTAGACCAAGACAAGGTGGAAAAAATTCTATTAATTTAAAGAAAATTACAAAAATAGGTGTACAAGCGATAAAGGATTTTAGAACCATAAATAGGAATCTAAAAAGTGGAGTAAAAATAAATGAAGCAAATTTTGAACATTAAAATAGATAAAATTAGAATTAATGGAACGGGCTTTTTCTTATGTGCTATTGTCTATATATATATTTCTATATTTGTATTTTTAATAGGATGGATGAAATATATAATTTCTATACCAACATCTATTATACTACTGATTGCTATTTATCAGTATTATAAAAAATTTAAAAAGAATTTAGAAGATGTACAGCCAATATACATTAGTATGAAGGTATTTTTACCATTATGCTTTATGGTTATTCTTTTAGGCTGGATTTTAGGTTGGACAGGTTTTGCAAACCAAGCACTGGATTATCCGAAACATAATGCTATACTATCAGATTTAACCAATAAACCATGGCCAGTATATTATGAAAATAATGGTGAAACTAGTATGCTTACCTATTATTTAGGGCAATATATAGTTCCATCTCTAATAGGAAAGCTATTTTCTTCAGTAAATGTAGCAATGCTTGCTAATGGTATATGGGCAATGTTGGGATTATTGCTAGCGGTATTGGGAATATTTAAAGTGACAAAAGCAGATAATTCGAAGAAACAAATAGTGGCGCTAGGGATAACATTATTTTTCTCAACATGCCTAGTTCTGTCGAGAGTGTTAGGAAAACTTGTGATTACAAATTTACCTATTGGTACAGAACATTGGTTTATGTTAAACAATACCTACAAATTGCAATATTCTAGTAATTTTGTCTTACTGAGATGGGTATTCCCACAATGTATTGTTCCGTGGATTATATTTACCATCTTTTATGATAACAAGTGGGATATAGAACACTATGTAATACTTGGTTTACCTATGCTTTTTTATGCATCATTTTCCTTTATTGGCATGCTATGTTTTCTTTTTATAATGGTGATAATATATGGAGTAAAAACGAAAAATATAAAATTATTACTAAAGAAAATATTTAGTTTATCTAATATTATAGTAGGATTAACCTTAGGAGGAATATTATTACTATATTTTTTAGGAAATGTACTAACAGAAAAACCAGAAGATATAAGTCTGCAAATGGTGGAATATTCAGGAAGTAATATATTGGTATATATCTGTTTTATATTATCTGTTCTACCATATACTTTTCTTTTATTTAAAAGAAATAAAAAAAATCCATTTTATTGGATAGCTACTGTTATACTACTTATTTTGCCATTTTTTAGAATGGGCTTATATAATGATTTTTGTATGAGAGTATCTATTCTTCCACTATTGGTTTATACAATCTTAAGCATAGATAGCATCTTATATGAAAAGTCTAAAATTTGTAAAGGGATCATAATCGTTATTTTTTTGATAGGAGCCATAACACCAATAGAAGAATTATATACATCCGTTACGAATATGTCGGTAGAGTTCCTAGCAGGAAATTATAAATATTCTCTTCAAGCAGGAGCCAATAGAAGCCTAGAACTGAACAATGATGTGAAGTACAATTATTATACTTATGATTTAGAGGATAGTATATTTTATCAATACTTGGCAAAAAAGAGAATGAGTGAATGAAAACATTTCTTTCCAAAAACTATTGCTATTTTCCAAAATCTGTGATAAGATATTATCCAAGTTGAAAGAAAAATCCTTTGAAAAAGCAAAGTAGGCGATAGAGTATTCTTATTAACAGAGAAAATGGTGAGGCGCTGAGAGCCATGGATAAGAACTATAGCTGAAATTTCACTTGGGAGGACTATTTTTGAAATGCTAAAGTAGAAAATAGCGTGTAGACTCTGCGTTAAAGAGAAATGAGGTCAATCATAATAAAAAATTGATAAATTTAGGTGGTACCACGGATAAGAACCATTCGTCCTATAAATAGGAAGATTGGTTCTTTTAGTTTGTGAGGAAAATCCAAAATCCTATCGTTCAAAAGTTAAAAATAAGAAAATAAAAACGCCCATGAGGGCAGAAGGAGGAGCTATGAAAGAGCAAATAGAAGAAATGAAAACAAAAGCATTAGATGCCATTGCAAAGGCAGAAAATGAAAAACAACTAGAAGAAGTACGTGTTACTTACTTAGGAAAAAAAGGAGAATTAACGGCTATATTAAGAGGAATGGGAGCCTTATCTCCAGAAGAAAGACCAGTAGTGGGAAGTCAGGTAAATGTAGTAAGAGATACACTAGAGAGCAAAATTAAAGAGAAAGAAGAGCAATTTAAACAAGAAGAGTTAAACAGAAAATTAAAAGAGGAAACCATTGATATTACGCTTCCAGCTACAAAAGTAAAAAGAGGAAGCAAACACCCTATGAATCGTATTATAGAAGAGGTAGAGGATTTATTTGTTTCTATGGGATATGATGTAGTAGATGGACCTGAATTAGAAACAGATGAATATTGTTTCGAGAGATTAAATCTTCCAAAAGGACACCCAGCCAGAGATATGCAAGATAGTTTCTACGTAACAACAGAATATCTATTACGTACACAAACGTCTGCCGTGCAAGCAAGAGTCATGATGAAAAATGAAGAAAAAACTCCAATTAGAGTTATTTGTCCAGGAAAAGTATATAGAAGAGACGATGATGCAACACATTCTCATCAATTCGGTCAAGTAGAAGGTTTAGTTATTGATAAAGATATTTCCCTTGCAGATTTAAAGGGAACTTTAGAAGTATTTGTGAAAAAAATGTTAGGGGAAAATTCTGTATTAAGATTTAGACCAAGTTATTTCCCATTCACAGAGCCATCTTATGAAGTAGATGTTAGTTGCTTCAAATGTGGTGGAAAAGGTTGCAATCTATGTAAGCAAACAGGCTGGATAGAAATATTAGGTTCAGGAATGGTACATCCAAATGTATTAAAAATGAACGGTTATGACCCAGAAAAATATACAGGTTTTGCATTTGGAACAGGATTAGATAGGCTTGCTATGTTCAAATATGGCATTACAGACATTCGTTTATTATATCAAAATGATATCAGATTTTTAAAGCAATTTGATAGAATGGATTAAGAGCAAGGGGGGAAGAGAGATGAAATTAAGTACAAATTTTGTAAAAGATTATGTGGATATTGATGTAGATGTAAAAAAATTAGCTGAAGATATGACCAATGTAGGAAATGAATATGACGCAGCAGGTCCTTTTATTCCAGCTACTAATTTAGTAATAGGAGAAGTACTAGAATGTACGATGCACCCAGATTCTGATCACTTACATGTTTGCAAAGTAGATGTAGGAAAGGAAGTTTTGCAAATTGTATGTGGTGCACCTAATGTAAGAGCAGGATTAAAGGTAATTGTAGCACTTGCAGGGGCAGAACTTCCAGGTGGTGTAAAAATAAAAAAAGGAAATATTAGAGGGCAAGAATCCAATGGAATGATTTGTTCCATTGCAGAATTAGGACTAGAAAGCAAATTTTTAAAGCCAGAGGATAAAGAAGGCATTCATGAATTGCCAAAAGAAGCCAAAGTAGGAGAAGACCCAATTGCCTACATGGAAATGAAAGACGATGTTATAGATTTTGATTTAACAGCTAATAGAGGAGACCTACTAAGCATTTTAGGAATGGCATATGAAATTGCAGCTATTTATGATAAAAAAGTAAAGCCGATAGAACTATCCTACAAAGATACAAAAGAAGATGTGAATGATAGTTTTAAAGTAGAAATTCATACCAAAAACTGTCCTATCTTTTTAGCAAAAAAAGTGGAAAATGTAGTGATTAAAGAAAGTCCAGCCTTTATCAAAAACAGATTAATGGCTTCTGGAATTAGACCAATTAATAATGTAGTAGATATTAGTAACTATGTTATGTTAGAAACAGGTCAGCCACTTCATTATTACGATGCAGATACCCTAAAAGGAAAGCTAGAAGTAAGAATGGCAAAGGACCAAGAAAAATTAACAACACTAGATAATATAGAAAGAACTTTGTCTTCGGAAGATATTGTTATTTCTGATGGAGAAAAAGCTATTGGCCTTGCCGGTGTTATGGGCGGATTAGATACAGAGATAACAGAAAATACAAAAAACATTATTATTGAATCAGCCATCTTTGATGCTGTACATATTAGAAAAACTGCTAAGGAAATATTAAGGAGCGAAGCTAGTAGCCGTTTTGAAAAAGGTTTAGACCCAAATAGAACTTATATGGCAATAGAAAGGTCTTGTCATTTGCTAGAAAAATATGCAGATGCAACTATAGTAGGAGGTTTAGTAAAACAAGATACTACCTCTTTAGAAGATACCAAAATTACAATTACTTTTTCTAAAATTAATCAAGTTTTAGGAACAAAAGTACCTCAAGAAGAAGTATTAAATGTATTTAGAAGATTAGGATTTACCTATGAAGTAAAAGAAGATACCATTTTGGTGTCTGTACCAAAAAGAAGAATAGATATTTCTATACCAGAGGACTTAATAGAAGAAGTGGGTCGTATTTATGGAGTAAATAACATAGAAGGAAGATTACCAGCGCTTCCTATAAAAGCAGGAAGTTACGACAAAAGAACAAGAAAATTAAGAAATAAAATGATAGATTTAGGGTTAAATGAAACACTATCCTATATTTTAGTAAATGAGAAAGAAGCAAAAGACTTTACTTGTGATGATACAGAAATTGCCAAGTTGTTAGCACCTATGACAGAAGAAAGAAATACCTTAAGACATAGTATTCTTCCATCTCTTATCAAAATCTATGAATATAACAAAGCACATAGCCAAAAAGATATATCTATATTTGAGATAGGAAAAGCTTTCTATAAAATGGGAGAAGACTATGGAGAAGAAAATAAAATAGCCGTGTTAATGACAGGAGAATTCTATTTAGGAATGCACAAAACAGCTGTAGATTTTTACGTACTAAAAGGAATAGCAGAAGAAATGTTAGACTTTTTAGGTTATGCAGGAAGATATAGTTTTGTAACCAATAAAGAAATGCCAAAAGAGTTTCATCCGGGACAAAGTGCAGCTATTTCTGTAAATAATGATATAGTAGGTTATATGGGTAGAGTGCATCCAGCAAAGGTAAAAGAAGCGGTTTTTGTATTAGAAATCAATTTAGATAAGTTATTCAGCAAAAAAGTAGGAAAAATGAAATATAAAGAAATTTCGAAATATCCAAGTGTGAAAAAAGATTTAGCATTTATAGTAGCAAAAGAAGTAACAGCAGAAGAAATAGCAAAATCTATTAAAAAAGCAGCAGGTTCTCTATTATTAGGTAGTGAGGTATTTGACGTATATACAGGAGCAGGAATAGAAGAAGGCAAAAAAAGCATTGCCTACACATTAGAATTAGGAGCCAATGATAGAACTTTAACAGATGAAGAAATTAATGGAGTATTAGAAAAAGTAATAATAGCTTTAGAAAAACAAGGAGCAACTATTCGAAAGTAACGAAATAAAAAATCTCTCATATGATATGTTATAGGAGGCATACATATGGGAGATTTTATATTTACCACAATTTTATGGACTCTAGCGTTATATGGTTTGTTTGAAATTATAAAAACACTAATCAATATTTATACCTGTACTAATTTAAAATCAGATGGAATTTATTTTATTATAGCGGTAAAAAACCAAGAAAATAAAATAGAAGGATTTTTACGTTCTATCTTATTTAAAATTATTTATGGAAAAGAAGAGAATGTGAAACATATTCTTGTAACAGATTTAGACTCCTCAGATGACACTCGGGAATATTTTGCAAAAGCTAAGTAAAGACTACGATAGCATAGAGCTTGTAAACTGGAAGGATTGTAAAGAAGTGATAGAGAGTATAAAGAATACATAAAACACTAAAAATTTACCTTTTGATAGGTAGATTTTTTTTGTAATTTCTGATACAATAACCAAAGAAACAAAAAGAAAAGAGGCAATCCATTGGAAATACAAGGAGAAGTAAAAGAAATAATCTATCAAAACGAAATGAATAGTTATACAGTAGCCAGTTTTGAAACGAAAGAGGAAGAAACAACGATAGTAGGGTATCTTCCTTTTATTAGCGTAGGAGATACACTAAAACTAACAGGAAAAATGGTAACGCATCAGGATTATGGAGAACAATTTAAAGTAGATACTTTTGAAAAGATGATGCCACAAAGTTTGGGAGCTTTAGAAAGATATTTGTCAAATGGAACTATTAAAGGAGTAGGACCAGCAACCGCAAAAAAAATAATTGATACTTTTGGAGAAGAGACCATTTCCGTTTTAAAACTGCAACCAGAGAGATTAACGACTATTAAAGGAATAAATGAGGAAAAAGCAAAAAATATTTCAGAAAGTTTTATAGAAAATTGGGAATTATGGCAAATTGTTGGCTTTCTAGAAAAGTTTGGCATAGGAGTACAAAATGCGAAAAATGTATATAAAAAATTAGGAACAAATGCTATAGAAGAAATTGAAGCAAACCCTTATTTACTAGTAGATATAGCTAATCATGTAGATTTTAAAAAAATAGATAAAATGGCAATGGATTTAGGAATTGCGTATAACAACGAAAAAAGAATAAAAAGTGGTATTAAATATGCCATTCTGTGTGCCTCTACCAATGGACATACTACTGTTAGAAAAGAAAATTTGTATGAGTTTTGTAAACAACTGTTAGGAGTAACACGGAGAAGAAGTAGAAGATAGCTTGGTTGCTTTAAAAGTAGCAGGAGAAGTAGTAGAAGAAGAAAGAAAAGAAGGAGATACTTGGGTATATTTATCTGCTTTTTACACAGCAGAGGAGAATATTGCAGAAAAAATTACTATTTTAAATCGTGCCAATAATATTAAAAAGATACCACATTTAGAAAAAGAATTAAAGAAAATAGAAAAACAAACCGATATGGAATTATCAGAAAAACAAAAGGAAGCAATAGAAGCAGTAAACGAAAATAATGTGTGCATTATAACAGGAGGACCAGGTACTGGAAAAACGACGATTATCAAAACGATTATAGAGTTATATAAAGCACAGGGAAAAAAGACAGTTCTTTGTGCACCAACGCGGACGAGCTGCCAAACGTATGACAGAGACCACGGGAGAAGAGGCAAAAACATTACATAGGTTATTGGAAATTGGAAAAGTAGAAGAAGAGAGTAAAATACAAAGTGTAGGCTATGAAGTGGCTCCATTAGATGCAGATATTGTCATTATTGATGAAGTGTCTATGGTGGATGTGTTTTTGATGAATTATTTAGTAAAAGCGCTATTTCAAGGAACAAAACTGATATTAGTAGGAGATAGTGACCAGTTGCCATCCGTAGGACCTGGTAGTATTTTAAAAGATTTAATAGATTCAGAACAAGTAAAAACCATTGTGCTAAATAAAATTTTTAGGCAGGCTGCCAAAAGTAAAATTATTTTAAATGCACATAGAGCCAACGAAGGAGAAATGTTTTTAAGTAAGGCTGAAATAGAAGAAAGCAATCAGAAAGATTTAAAAGAGGATTTTTTCTATATAGCAGAAACGAATCAAGAAAAAATGTTATCACAAGTGATTTCCCTTTGTAAGGGTAGATTACAAAACTATGGAAATTATGATTTCTTTCAAAATATTCAGGTAATTACGCCAACGAAAAAAGGAATGTTAGGGACAAAAGAATTAAATAAAACTTTGCAAAAACACTTGAATCCAGAAAGTGATGCGCTTCTAGAGAAAAAGGTAGGAGATACTATCTACCGAGAAAAAGATAGAATTATGCAAATTAAAAATAATTATGATATTTTTTGGGAGAAAAAAGAGCCATATGAAACAGGGACAGGAGTTTTTAATGGAGAATTGGGAACAATTTTAGAAATTGACGAAGAAGAAAAAACAGTTACCATTCAGTTTGATGATGGAAAAGTTTCTTGGTATCCTTTTCAGGATTTAGACCAAATAGAACATGCCTATAGTATTACGATTCATAAAGCACAGCGGAAGTGAATTTGATGTAGTGATTATGGTGGTTCCACCTGCTGCGCCAATGTTGCTTACCAGAAATTTACTATATACAGGAATGACTAGAGCAAAAGAACTACTTATTGTGATAGGAAGTTATTCCGTAATCGAATATATGCTAAAAAACGTAGATAACAAGAGAAGAAACACGGGATTAGCATATAAAATGAAAAAAATGGGTGAAAATGACGAAAAATAGAATTTGATTTATAAGTTAAAATAAATTAATATATTCCTAAATAAATAAGAAAGGAGGGAATATTGATGCAAGAAGAAATGCTACAACAAATTTACCAAGCAGTCATAGGAATGCAGGCAACTATGATAAGTGTACGACAGGATATTATTAACTTAGGCAGAGAGATAGACGAAATGAGAAAAGAAATAGTAGGCATGAAACAAGAAATAGACGGAATAAAGCAAGAAATAGCAGGAATGAAACAAGAAATAAAAGAAATGAAACAAAAACAAGATGCAATGGATATTAGGCTGCAAAGAGTAGAAATGGATGTAAAAGAAATGCGTGAGGAACAAGTAGATACAGCAGACATTCTGCGAAGAGTGGTAAAACAAGTAGAGGTTTTAACAATGGGACAACATTAAAAACAAAAAACAAGAAAATAGGGGCTAAAATTAGAAAAGGACGGTGCTAAAATGTCTTGTGGAAAAGATGCCCTTATTTTTTTGTGGGAAAAAATAGAATCCATTCTTTTTCCACCATTGTGTTATATCTGTGGAAAAAGAGGAAAAAATATTCTATGTGAAAGATGCAATAGAAAACTAGAGAAATTGGCTAAATATAAAATAGAACAGCATGATGCAGAAATAGACTATTTTTCTTATCATATTTATCTATTTGATTATACGGGAAACATAAGAAAATTATTGTTAGATTTTAAATTTCATGATAAAGCCTATCTTTGTGAAATTTTTGTAAAATTTTTATTAAAAAATAAAAAAATAGGTGGATTTTTGAAAAATTATGATATAATCATACCAGTTCCCATTCATAAAAAAAGACAAAAAGAAAGAGGATACAATCAAAGCCTTTTAATAGCAAGCAAATGGGAAAAGGAAGAAACGAGAATAAGTGTAGAAGACAACATTTTGCTGAAGACAAAACATACAAAACCACAAAGTACACTATCTAGAGAAGAAAGAATAGAAAATGCAAAACAAGTATATGAAATACAAAATGCGGAAAAAATAAAAGAAAAAGATATTATTTTATTAGATGATATTTATACAACAGGAAGTACTGTAAGAGAATGCGCTAAAATTTTAAAAGAAAATGGTGCAAGAAGTATTGTAGTAGTTACCATTGCAAAAGATTAAAGAAAGAAGGGAAACACATGGAAGATTTAGTAGAAAGCATTTTAGACTATATTAGAGCAGATTATACAGATTATGCTATTATGATAAATGGAGAGTGGGGAAGCGGAAAAACCTATTTTTGGAATCATAAAATTCGTAATAAAATAGAATCCATGAGCTTAAATGGCAAGCGTTATAGAACCATTTATATGTCTCTTTATGGAATCTCTAATCTAGAAGAAATTAGCAAAAAAATATTTATTGAAACGACACAATTAATGGATAAAAATCTAAAAAAATATATGGATGCCAATGGTCAAATATCTATTCCGGAATATGCTAAAACTGGTTTAGATATGGCTAACTTCTTTGGTGTTACACAAAATGGAGATAAATTAGATTATGCAGAGTTTTTCTCTACAGACGACAAAGTATTGTGTTTTGACGACTTAGAGAGAGCCAATGTAGATGTTATTGATATTTTAGGATATATTAATAACTTTGTAGAGCATGACCACATCAAAACCATTATTATTTGTAATGAAAAAGAGCTATCTACTAAATTGAAAAGTAGTAACTTAGAAATGAAAACCTTTATTGCCACTTATTTATTAGATAAAGAAGGCGAATTGGTGAAAAAAACAGATAAGCCGATGGTAGAGCGAATTAGAGATCAAATAGAATATGTATTTGATAAAGCAAACGACTACGAAAGAATTAAAGAAAAGCTAATTGGAGAAACTTTTGAATACGCACCAGAATTTAATTATATTATTAATGGTATTTTAATGCGATATGAAAGATATCCAGAGTTGATAAGATTTTTAAGAGAAAATACCAATTTAATTGTTTCTACTTTTCACAAAAGTGGAACTAGAAATTTAAGAATTCTAAAACATGCTTTAAATGATTTTAAGAAAATTTTTGATATGGTAAATAAAGCGTATCCTAATACAAATAATAGAATTATGCAAACTATGCTAATATTTACTATAGCTATTTCTTTTGAAATAAAAGCTGGTAAAGTAACAAAAGATAAATTTATTAACATTAACAATAATGAAGAATATAAAGCAATTTTAGTATCTTCTAGAGTGTTTATGGATAACAGACAATTCTATATTAAGGAATTTGATAATACGTATTACTATAACTTTAAAGCAGAATATCGTTTCTTCAAATTTATAGAAATTTATGTACGTACTCGTATTTTTGATATGAAAGTATTTAAAGAAAATATGGAAGTTATTATCAACACAGTAGATACCAATAAATTACCAGGATATAAGAGATTACTAACAGAGGAATATTGGAAAATATCAGATGATGAATTTGAAGGAGTTATAGAGGAAGTAATAGAAAATGTAAAACAAGGTAGTATTGAACCAGTTGAAATTGTAAAATTGTTTGCTTACTTTAGTTACTTTATCAAAAGAGGCTTAATCGATTATGATATAAAAGCCATAAAGAGTGTATTTTTAACAGGAATGAATATGGCTTCTCTTACCGCATCTTATTGTGAAAATGTAGAAGAACAATTAGACCAAGTTTCAGTAGAGACAGTTGGTGTGGAAATGGAAGAAGTTTTAAAACACTTTGAAGAAATCAACGAAAAATTAAAAGATAAAATGTACCAAGAAAAAGCAGAAGAAATCTTTAAATTTATTCCTATGAAAATGGAATCTTTCTATGATAAATTTGCAAAAGAATGTATGAATATTCCAATTTTTAAATATTATGATGTATTTCAGATGTTCCAAAGAATTTCTTGTGCCAGCAACGAAGATATTGTAACGATTAAAGAAATGCTAGCAGATAGAGCAAAAAAATATACAAAAGAAATAGAACCAGAAATGAAAAATATCAAAAAATTAAAACAAGTGATTGATGACTATATTGATGGTAAAGAAACTACTATCAAATTAGTAATGCTAGAAGAATTTTCAAATGAATTAGGAAATATCTTAGATAGATATAAAACAAAATTATTACCAAACAAAGAATAGAAATAAAAAAATGTATAAAAAATCCCTCTTTTGTCATAATAAGAGTAGACTAAAAAATTATGATAAGGAGGGAAATATTTTGAAAGCAACAGGAGTTGTAAGAAGAATAGATGATTTGGGAAGAATAGTCATTCCAAAAGAAATAAGAAAAACATTGAGAATAAAGGAAGGAGACCCACTAGAAATTTTTACAGATAGAGAAGGACAAGTAATTTTAAAGAAATATTCACCTATTGGGGAACTTTCTGAATTTGCTACAGAATATGCAGAAACACTAGCTAAAACAACAGGACATATTGCATGCATTACAGATAAAGACACTGTTATTGCAGTTTCAGGAGGTTCTAAAAAAGAATTTTTAGAACAAAGTATTAGTAAAGATTTAGAAAGAATTATGGAAGATAAAGAAGCTTACATTAGTAAAGAAAATAATGATGTTGCCATTCCAGTAACCCAAAATGAGAATGGGGATAAAAGAAAAAATGCACAAGTGGTTTATCCTATTATTTCAGATGGAGACGTGATTGGAAGCGTTATACTATTATCAAAAGATGCTAATACCAAAATGTCAGAGGTAGAGAAAAAAGTAGTACAATCGGCTGCTAGTTTTTTAGGAACACAAATGGAATTGTAAGAGTGTTACAAAAATGTTACAATATGACATTTCTATAACAAAACAAGAAAAGTATTGATTTTGGGAAAAAAATGTAGTATAAAAAAAGAAAGAGTTTGGGAAGGAAACGAAGGAGGAAATAAAAATGGAGGAAAATAAAGTACAAGTAGGGCAAGAACAAGCAGAAAATACAGTAGAACAAGGAAAAAAATTACCAGCTGAAGTAAGTGTTTGGACAAAAATAAAGAACTTTTTATGCCAAGAAATAAAAGTAGAAATGACACCAAAACAAGCAAAAGTATTACAAGAAGTACATGATTTTTGGCATCAAGAAATTACAGGAAAAGATGTTCATGACTTTTTATTCCAAGAAATTACAGCACAACAAATGAAAGATTTTTGGTTCCAAAAAATTGATATTACTTTGTAAGATGAAAATTACTAGATAGCAAATGTCTAGTAATTTTTTTGTAATTAGTATCTTTTTGACTCCACGTAGGTCTTGTTAAAAAATTTACATGAATAGCGAATACGACTGAAAAAGTTTTAGAAATGCTTTCTATCTTTTTATGGAAAGAGTTCATCTTTGATGGAAGGGAGCCATAAAAAGATGTTAGCATTTCTTGAGCTTTGTAGGGAAGTCGAGCGGGTGAATGTAAATTTTTTAACAAGACCTACGTGGAGTCAAACTTGCTTCTTATTTTAAATTTATTAAGGCAAACTACTTGAAAACCTACAACATTTGGTATAAAATAGCATTGTCATAAGAATAATAAAAGTAAGAAGAAATTCTTACAAATAAAAAGGAGGAAAAGAATATGACTGTAAAAATAGGAATTAATGGTTTTGGAAGAATTGGAAATTTAGCATTCCAAGCAGCTTTAAAGAAGAAAGAGGTAGAAATTGTTGCCATCAATGATCCATTCATTGCAGCAGATTATATGGCATACATGGTAAAATATGATACAGTACATGGTAGATTTGAGGGAGAAGTATCTTCTAAAGAAAATACACTAATTGTAAATGGAAAAGAAATAAAAGTATATAATGAAATGGATCCAGCTAATATTCCATGGGGAGAAAATGGAGTAGATTATGTATTAGAGTGTTCAGGAGTATTTACTACTACGGAAAAAGCAGAGGCTCATTTAAAAGCAGGAGCTAAGAAAGTAGTAATTAGTGCACCTTCTAAAGATGCTCCAATGTTTGTAATGGGAGTAAATAACACAAGTTACGATCCAAGTATGCATATTGTTTCTAATGCATCTTGTACAACAAACTGTTTAGCACCACTTGCTAAAGTAATTAATGATAACTTTGGAATTACAGAAGGATTAATGACAACAGTACACTCTACAACAGCTACACAAAAAACAGTAGATGGAGCATCTAAAAAAGATTGGAGAGGAGGAAGAGCAGCATCTGCTAACATTATTCCATCTTCAACAGGTGCAGCAAAAGCCGTTGGAAAAGTTATTCCTTCCCTAAATGGAAAATTAACAGGTATGTCTTTTAGAGTGCCAACAGTAGATGTTTCTGTTGTAGATTTAACATGTAATCTAGCAAAACCAACTACTATGGAAGAAATTTGCGAAGTAATGAAAGCAGCATCTGAAAATGAAATGAAAGGCATTATTGAATATACGGAAGATGCCGTTGTTTCTTCAGATTTTATTGGAGATGCACATACTTCTATTTTTGATGCTACAGCAGGAATTGCCTTAACAGATACTTTTGTAAAATTAGTTGCATGGTATGATAACGAATGGGGTTATTCTAATAAATTAGTAGATCTTGCTATCTATATGGCATCAGTAGATAACAAATAAATAAAAATAAAGCAAAGTTGGAAAAAATATTTTTCCAACTTTGTATCCTGTATAAAAAAGAAAAAATAACCTAGAAAGGAAGGAGAGAAAAAATGAATAAGAAAACCGTAAGAGATATTGATGTAAAAGGAAAAAAAGTATTAGTAAGATGTGATTTCAATGTTCCATTAGACGAAGAAGGACATATTACAGATAATAGAAGAATTGTGGGAGCACTTCCAACGATACAATATTTATTAGACCAAAACTGCAAAGTCATTCTTTGTTCTCATTTAGGAAGACCAAAGGGAGAAGTAAAACCAGAATTTTCTTTAAAACCAGTAGCAGAAGAATTGCAAAGATTATTAAAGAAAGAAGTAAAATTAGCAGAAGATGTAACAGGACCTAGTGCAAGAGCATTAACAGAAAATATGCAACCAGGAGATATTGTTTTATTAGAAAATGTTCGCTTTGATCCAAGAGAAGAAAAAAATGAAGATAGCTTATCTAAAGAGTTTGCTTCATTAGCAGATATTTACGTAAACGATGCTTTTGGAACGGCACATAGAGCACATAGTTCTACAGAAGGTGTAGCAAAATTTTTACCAGCAGTATCTGGCTTTTTAATAGAAAAAGAATTGAATTTCCTAGGAAATGCTTTAGAAAATCCAAAAAGACCTTTTATGGCAATTTTAGGAGGAAAGAAAGTTTCCGAAAAAATTGGTGTAATTGATAGTTTACTAGAAAAAGTAGATACCTTAATTATTGGAGGAGGTATGGCTTATACTTTCTTTAAATCTATGGGATATAATGTAGGAAATTCTATTTGTGAATTAGATAAACTAGATTTAGCAAGAGGAGCGATGCAAAAAGCCAAAGAAAAAGGCGTAAAATTAATGCTTCCAGTAGATAACATTATCGCAGACGAATTTAGTAATGATGCTAATGTAAAAGCTATCAATTCTGACCAAATTCCAGATGGATGGGAAGGATTAGATATTGGACCAAAAACCATAGCTATGTTTGAGGAAGAATTAAAGAAAGCAAAAACTATTTTATGGAATGGACCAGTAGGATTATCAGAATTCCCTAAATTTGCAAATGGAACAGATTCTCTTGCAAGATTACTAGCTAGTATGGATGATTGTGTAACCATTATTGGTGGAGGAGATTCTGCGGCAGCTATAGAAAGAAATGGGTTATCTGATAAAATGACACATATTTCTACAGGTGGTGGAGCTTCTTTAGAATTCTTAGAAGGAAAGAAATTACCAGGAATTGAGTGTTTATTAGACAAATAAAGGATGTTGAATATGAGCAAATTAGAACAGTATAAGATAGAGACAAAAGAAGATTCAGAACAAGAAGAAGTAAATTATTTTGATGAACAAGGAAATAAAGTAGGTACAGTAGATAGAAAAGAGGGCATACAAAGAGGCTTACTGTTAGAAGCGGTACAATTATGGATTATCGATCCGGATACTAAACAAATTTTAGTTCAGAAAAGAAGCAAACAAAAATCGATAGATCCAGGTAAGATAGATAGTAGCTGTAATGGGCATGTACGTTCTTATGAAATACCAGAGCAAGCAGTATTAAGGGAAGCTTTTGAAGAAATTGGAGTAGCCCCTACAGAGATTTATCCTAATATGAAAAAAATTATGACAGTAACAGTAGATTTGACAAAGGTAGGAGGAAAAGGACACTATATTGCACATGAATATATTACGTTTTTAAAACATCCTATTTCCTACTACAAATTACAAAAAGAAGAAGTAGAAGAAATCTTTTTTATGGACTATGAGACATTAAGAAAAGAAACCTTAAAAGAGAATAGCAACATGAGAATGCCAAATACAAAAGAGGCAGAAGAATTCTTTGATTTATTAGCAAAAGAGTTGGAAAACCAAATAGCCCAAGAAAAGTGCATAGACAAATAATTTACGAAAAAATCTTATAACTAAAGAAAGGAGGAAGAGAGCCTTTGAGTAGAAAAGTAATTGCAGGCAACTGGAAAATGAATAAGCTTCCTAATGAGGCAATTGAATTTATTAGTAAAATAGAAGATGTTGTGGCAAAAAGTGATAATGAAGTTATCCTTTGTGTACCTTTTACAGATTTATTTTATAGCTTACTTACAGCGCAAAATACTAAAGTGAAAATTGGTGCACAAAATATGCATTGGGAAGAAAAAGGAGCCTATACAGGAGAAGTTTCTGGGAAAATGCTAAAAAGCATTGGAACAGAATATGTGATTATTGGACATTCGGAAAGAAGACAATATTTTGCAGAAACAGATGAAACTGTGAATAAAAAATTAAAAGCAGCTTTTGCAAATGAATTAAAACCAATTCTTTGTGTAGGAGAAACTCTAGAGCAAAGAGAGCAAGGCATACAAGAAAAAGTAATTACAGAGCAAGTAGAAAAAGCGCTAGAAGGACTAACAAACGAGCAAATACAAAATACCTATATAGCCTACGAACCAATTTGGGCTATTGGAACAGGAAAAACAGCAACAGCCCAAGATGCTAGCAATGCAATGCAAAGTATTAGAGAAAAAGTAAAAGAAATAGCAGGAGTAGAAGTAGCACAAAAGATAATATTATTGTACGGAGGAAGTGTAAAGGCAGACAATGCAAAACAGCTTTTAGAAGCACCAGATGTAGATGGAGCATTAATAGGAGGAGCAAGTTTAAATGTTGAGGAATTTACCAAAATTATAGAGTACAATAATCAGTAACTAGGTTTGCGTCTTAAGAAAGGGAAGGAATAGAAAATGGATAAAAAATTAACAATGCTAATGATATTAGATGGATTTGGAGAGAATGAAAGAGAAGATAGTAATGCTATAAAATTAGCAAATACACCTAATATAGATAAACTAATGAAAACATGTCCTACCACAGATATTCATACAAGCGGACTAGATGTAGGACTTCCAGAAGGACAAATGGGAAATTCAGAAGTAGGTCATACCAATATTGGAGCAGGAAGAATTGTATACCAAGAATTAACCAGAATTACAAAATCGATAGAAGATGGAGATTTCTTTAGTATACCAGAGTTTGTAGGAGCTATTGAAAACTGCAAGAAATATCATTCTAAATTACATTTGATGGGATTATTATCAGATGGAGGTGTGCATAGTCATATTCGTCATTTATTTGCACTATTAGAATTAGCAAAAAGAAGAGACTTCGAGGATGTATATGTACATTGTTTTATGGATGGTAGAGATACACCTCCTACATCAGGCGAAAGTTATTTAGCAGAGTTAGAAGAAAAAATGAAAGAAAAAGGTGTAGGAAAAATAGCAAGTATTATTGGTAGATTTTATGCTATGGATAGAGATAAAAGATGGCAAAGAGTAGAGAAGGCATATAACGCATTAGTAAATGGTGAAGGAGAGAAAAAAGCATCTAGTACACTTGCCATAGAAAGCTCTTATCAAAAAGA
Source organism: uncultured Clostridia bacterium (assembly GCA_944386655.1). GTDB lineage: Bacteria > Bacillota > Clostridia > TANB77 > CAG-508 > UMGS1663. Next base: position 160,758 of record CALXBX010000009.1, read on the forward strand.
AATATTTGATGAATTTGTAGAGCCAACAGTTATTACCAATGGAGAAACGCCAGTAGCAACTATTGGAGAACATGATTCTGTAATATTCTTTAATTTTAGACCGGATAGAGCAAGAGAAATTACAAGAACTTTAGTGGACCAAGACTTTCATGAATTTCCAACAAAACCTTTAGATTTATATTATGTATGTATGACAAATTATGATGATACTATGCCAAATGTAAAAATAGCCTTTAAAAAGGAAGAACTAAAAAATACTTTTGGAGAATATATTTCAGAAAAAGGTCTTACGCAATTAAGAATTGCAGAAACAGAAAAATATGCTCATGTTACCTTTTTCTTTAATGGAGGAGAAGAAAAACAATATCCGGGAGAAGATAGAATTTTAGTGCCATCCCCAAAAGTAGAAACCTATGACTTAAAACCAGAAATGAGTGCACCAGAAGTTACTGAAAAAGTAGTAGAAGCTATTCACAGCAAAAAATATGATTGTATTATTTTAAATTATGCTAACCCAGATATGGTAGGCCATACAGGAAATTTAGAGGCAGCTATCAAAGCAATTGAAACCATAGATGAGTGTGTAGGAAAAGTAGTAGAAGCCGTTACAAAAGAAAATGGAGTACTTTTAATTACGGCAGACCATGGAAACGCAGAACAAATGATAGATTATAAAACAGGTGAGCCACATACAGCTCATACTACAAATCCAGTACCATTTATCTTAGTAGGAATGGAAAATGCTAAATTAAGAGAAGGAAGACTTGCAGATTTAGCACCAACTATGTTAGATATTATGGGGCTTGAAAAACCAGCAGAAATGACAGGTGAGAGTTTAATTGTAAAATAAAGGCATGAAAATAGGCAGTATAGGAGGGGACTTATGCTAAATACACCAAAATTAAGAGGACTATATGCAGAAATACAAAGCCAGCTATTTTATATGATACCAGAAAAATGGGAGTCCATCTATTTATACGCTTCTGTAATAGATAGGCTAGGAAAATTACAATCAGGGGAAATGTTTTTTTACTATTTCCCCAAAGGAATTTTAAAGAAAAATCCAGTTAATGTATATGAAGTTCCTAGTAGATTTAATTTAAATGAAGAAGCTTACTTAAAATTAGCGGATAACTTATATCATACCATTCAAACTTTAAGAAAAGAATTTGAGCAAATGGGCGAAAAACTTTGGTCCAATATGACTTTAAGTATTGTAGATGCGAAACTTAGTATAGAGTATCATTATGAAAATTTATTGAATTCATCCTATAGCAATTACGATAGACATATTATTTGGATGTGTAAATATTTGCAATATCCAATAGAACGATTAAGTAAAAAGGATAGAGCAATGTTGTTGGAATATGAACAAGAGCAAGATTTTAAAAATGAAGAAATACAAGTATATACAGAAGGAATGTATCATAAGAAAGTACATAATAGCATAGAGTATGATAAAAGTGAAGTAGAAATACCAGAGGCAAAAGAAAAAAAGAAGAAAGAAGAAAAGGAAAAAGTAGCATTAGACCCTTACGAAGCCTATAAACAAAGAAAAGCACAATATGGACAATATGAAAATGAAAAAAGACATAAAAAAGAAGATCCCTATGAAGCATATAAAAGACAAATGGAAGAAAAAAAGCAAAAAGCAGTAGAAGAAGAGCATAGGTTACAACAAAAAGCAGAAAATATAAAAGAAAGTAAAAATCAAATACTAAATTTTAAATAAAAGCTTGAAAGACCTATGGAAAAAGGTATATAATGAAACAGTGCTAAGAAGCACAAAACATGAAAGAAGATAGAAAATACTACATTGAAAGGAGTAATAGAAATGATTTATTCAAAAGAAGTAGAAGAAATGTGTCCTGTACGTAAAGGAGTAGACCATGGACCAGCACCTATTCCAGAGGAGGGAAAATGGGTAAAAGCAAAAGAAATAAAAGATATTTCAGGATTAACTCATGGTGTTGGATGGTGTGCACCACAACAAGGAGCATGTAAACTAACATTAAATGTAAAAGATGGTGTGATACAAGAGGCACTAGTAGAAACAATTGGATGTAGTGGAATGACACATTCAGCAGCAATGGCAGGAGAAATTTTAGTAGGAAAAACTATCTTAGAAGCATTAAATACAGACTTAGTATGTGATGCCATTAATACAGCTATGAGAGAATTATTCTTACAAATTGTATATGGAAGAACACAATCTGCATTCTCAGAAAATGGTCTTCCAATTGGAGCAGGATTAGAAGATTTAGGAAAAGGAACAAGAAGCCAAACAGGTACTATCTATTCTACTCTATCCAAAGGACCAAGATATTTGGAACTTGCTGAAGGTTATATTACAGAAATAGGCTTAGATAAAGAAAATCAAATTATCGGCTATAAATACGTAAACCTAGGAAAAATGATGGATAATATAAAAGCCGGTATAGAGCCAATGGAAGCAATAGAAAAAGCAAGTGGAAAATATGGAAGATTTGATGAAGCAGTAAAAACAATAGACCCTAGAAAAGAATAGAAAGAGGAGGAAAAAAGAATGGCAGTAACGTTTGAAAGTTATGAAAGAAGAATAGAACAAATAAAACCAGTAATGCAAAAATATGGCATTAAAGATTTTGAAGATGCTTTAGCAATTTGCAAAGAAAAAGGATTTAATCCTTATGATATTGTAAAAGGAATACAACCAATCTGCTTTGAAAATGCATGTTGGGCATATACTTTAGGAGCAGCAATTGCCATCAAAAAAGGAGATAAAAAAGCAGCAGATGCAGCAAAATCTATTGGAGAAGGTTTGCAAGCATTCTGTATACCAGGTTCTGTAGCAGATGATAGAAAAGTAGGATTAGGACATGGAAATCTAGCCTCTATGTTATTATCAGAAGATACAAAATGTTTTGCTTTTCTTGCAGGACATGAAAGTTTTGCAGCAGCAGAAGGAGCAATTGGTATTGCAAAATCAGCTAATAAAGTAAGAAAAGAACCATTAAGAGTTATTTTAAATGGACTTGGAAAAGATGCTGCACAAATTATTTCTAGAATTAATGGATTTACATATGTAAAAACAGAATTTGATTTCTTTACAGGAAAAGTAAAAGTAGTAGAGGAAATTGCTTATTCAGATGGAGAAAGATCTAAAGTAAAATGTTATGGAGCAAATGATGTAAGAGAAGGTGTAGCTATTATGTGGCTTGAGGATGTAGATGTATCTATTACAGGAAACTCTACAAACCCAACAAGATTCCAACACCCAGTTGCAGGTACATACAAAAAAGAAAGAATAGAAGCAGGAAGAAAATATTTCTCTGTAGCATCAGGTGGAGGAACAGGAAGAACATTGCACCCAGATAATATGGCTGCAGGACCAGCTTCTTATGGTATGACAGATACTATGGGAAGAATGCATTCTGATGCACAATTTGCAGGATCTTCTTCTGTACCAGCTCACGTAGAAATGATGGGATTAATTGGTATGGGAAATAACCCAATGGTTGGAGCAACTGTATCTGTTGCAGTAGCAGTAGAAGAAGCTATGAAATAAAATAATAGATGATAAAGAGTGGAGAGATAATCTTTGATAAAACAAGGATTATCTCTTTTTTAATTTTTTTAAATATATTGTTGCAACAATGGATAATATTATGATACAATTTCTATTGTACGAAGAAAAATAGAAACATAGGAAAAAGGGAGTAGAAAATGAAAATAGGTGTAGATATTGATGGAGTATTAACCAATACATTAGCTTTTATGAGAGAAGAAGGAAGCAAATTCGCGGTACAAGTAAAAGAAGGAAAAATGCAAGATCCAAATGCATATGAAACAATAAAAATGTTTGGATGGAGTAAAGAAACAGATAAGAAATTTTGGGATGAAAATATTTTTTCGTATGCTAAAAATACAAAAATTTTACCAGATGCAAAAGAATCTATAGAAAATATAAAAAAGCAAGGAAATGAAATTATTATTTTAACAGCAAGAAGATTTTCAGCACAGCTAAACCGCAGAGGAACAAGAATGAGAAATATAGTAAAACAATGGTTAAATAAGAATCAAATTGTGTATGATAAGATTTTGTTTGCAGAAAAAGATAAAGGAGAATATTGCAAAGAATATGGTATTGAGATGATGATAGAGGATTCTCCAGAAAATATAAGAAAGCTATCCAAAGATATTCCAGTAATTTGTTACCATTGGCCCTATAATGAAGAGGTAGAAGGTAAAAATATCATAAAATGTGATGATTGGAAAGAGGTTGAAGAATGTGTGTTATCCTATGGAGGAGAAATACATTAAAATAAGAAAAATATCCTTATAATAGAAATAAGGGTATTTTTTTGTGACGCAAACGAATGCAAACAAAAGTTTAAAATATAAACAATATAAAATAAGAAAAAATAGTAAATATTTCAAGAACAAAATACTATGAAAATAGCTATAAATAGGCATTTATACACATTTTAAAATATGCGAACAAAAATTTTATAAAAATTCAAAAAAAGTATTGACAAAAAATGAAAAAGAGAATAGAATAGTAACAACAAAAACGAACAAGAGTTTTTAAAACAAGAATTTGTAAGGAGTGGTTGAGATGAAT